>JADDQE010000135.1 GCA_016781525.1 bacterium
AACATGGCGATCAGCCTCATTCGGTGGCGCGGCTTCCGCTATGCGCCAGACGGCTGGCGCTTCGCCTCGGCCAACCTACACGAGCCCGTACGGTGGCTTTTGTAGGAGCACTGAAAAGCCCTGGGTTAAAGGGCGTACCCCTTGACCCTGACTTACGTTTTAAGAGTCACAATCGAACTAGGAGAACGTCTATGCAGCCTTCGCGTCGTCAAGCCCGCCGTAGTCGTTACATCCGCATGCCGGCCAGTCTCCGTTCAGGTCACAGTTCAAATCATAACGGCTCCAACGCAGTTCGTGGCCAAGGGGGCAAGTTCCGCAGTTCGTACGCGCCAGTCATGCGTATGCTTCTTCTGATTCTCGCGTTGCCTAGTGCGCTGGGGGCCCGAGACACTTACGCCCAGCAAAGCGGTGTAAGAGTGACCACCACCTTCCACTCAGATGATGAAGGTTGGACCGTTGTGGGTGATGCGCAAGGTGGCTCCGGGATACCCACCTTTGTGGAGAATGGAGGCTCTCCTGATGGGCATGCCTGTGCGACCGATGACTTTAAGGCATTCAATGGTATTGGCGAGCACCTGCCACATTTCTTGGGAACAAGGCTCAGATGCATAATACCTATCTATGGTTTAAGCTTAAACAGTCGGGTACTGGCAATTTAACCTTCTATCCAGACATTGTGCTCAGTGGAGCGGGGATTACATAAATATAAACCTGCCTTACACTCCCGGTGAGACCTGGACATGGTACGGGATCCGGCTACACGAGAGCGCCGGTTGGGTGAACCAACAGACAAGCCAGCCAGCTACAACCGAGGAGATGCTGGCCGTACTGTCGGCGTTGTCCGACTTACAGATTCGTGGCGAGTATAGGAGTGGCTTAGACGTTGGGTGCATAGATAGCATCATTTTGGGGACGAGCCTCACGGAGCAAAACATCTCCATGACCTATCTGCCGTTTATCTCACGATGAGGGTGAACCAAGGGCGGAGGTTAGACGTGAGAGGACGGCAAGGCCCATAGGGGGTCGTCACGCCTGACGGCGGTCCAGGAGTTAGGGCAAGAATTGAGGGACCCGCGTACCGCTTCCCTTTGTTCGTCGTCATCCCGCTGTCGGCACTACCTCCGTAACGTTGCTCTAAAGCCTACGCCCCTGTCGCTACAGCACATATTTCTGAGGCTGGAGCCGACCACTGAGCACAGATGATATATTAAGCGTAGGCAAGAGGAGCTCTCCTGCGCGACCATCCAACCGGACTCTATCAATACCATAGCAAAATCACTATAAGGGAGACCGACTTTTGTCGCGTCCCGCATACGCGGAGGTTGTAGGCATCCCGTGGACTTTTTGTGCTATCCCCGGCTAGATAGTTCGCGTATCCTGCGAATAACTTCGGCGAGGCCCCGGGAACATCCATAAACACCTCGCGCGACGGAGCTGTACATCGGTTATTTGCTAACTGGGGCTAGACTATGCCAACAGCCATCTCCCAATCGCGAGGACTTCTCCATCGGACACGCAACACACCTCGACGCTCGCTACACAGCCGGACCATCGCTAACCTCGGCGCGACACCATCGGTTGCGACTGTGCCTTCGTGGACCGACAACGCAATTGCGGCGTATCCCCAATCGGCAGAGCACGAAAAACATGCGCTGCAAGAGGAGTTGGCGCGCCCGCTCAGCGCGTTGGCGGGATCCAGTATTGCCGCAGCATCGGTCTATGTCAATCTTGACGGGCGCTTCGCCCAAGCAAAGGTCGGCGAGCACCTCTTCCGCTTGCAGCACGGCGCATTGGTGCTGCTCCGCTCGTGCGTGCACTGCGAGCTCGGCCAGTTTGAAAGCCTGCCTATCACCGGCTTAAGTGACCTCGGCTACGCTCTCAGCAGGTGGGAACCCCGCTGCGAACATTGCGCACCGGAAGACCTTGCGAACTGGCTCGAAGACGAGTAGCAGGCACCTCCCTATCCGCCATACACCCTGGTAATCGTTCGATTCGTTTCTGCCCCGGGTTCAGCTGAGCTGCGGGGCATTACGATATGCATCGTTTATAATTCCCTTACGTGTTGGAGGACCCTGCAGGAAGCAACAGCGATCGTCCGGTCCCCACGCATCGGCTCGTCGTAGGTGAGTGATGTTACGGGAAAGCATGGGCGTCGACGCGAGGCTTCCACGGCGGCTGTCATCGCGAAGAATCTTCTTGGAATCGCATGGACTTCCACCCGCCAAGCAGCGATTGGCTTCGAGCGACGACAGGTTTTGTGAATGGTGTAGCCAGGCGAGCCTGTACCTCGGCCTCGGCAGACCCGCAAATTAAGAAGCAGAAACATATATGGCTCTGACCCTCGACCATCTCGTAATCTTAGCGGACGATCTTGACCAGGCCCAGGCTGAATATACCCGGCTTGGGTTCACAATAACGCCGGGCGGCACACATGTCGATGGCCTGACACATAATGCCCTGATTATTTTTGCCGACGGCACATACCTCGAGCTGATCGCCTTTCTCGATCCCGCGGATCGGCGCGATAACGTGTGGGGCTGGCGTCAGTACAGCTCAAAGGGCGGCGGGCTGATCGATTACTGCTTTGTCTCAGACGATCTTGAAGGCGAGGTAGCGAAATTTCGTGAGCATGGGCTTACGGTCGACGAGCCAACAACCGGCGGTCGTCTTCGCCCTGATGGCGTTGCCCTGCGCTGGAGAAGTGCGCGATTCTGGCAAGCGGGCCGTGAGCTGCCATTCCTGATCGAGGACCTGACGCCTCGGGAGCTACGGGTCCCAGCTGGCGGAGCTAATCATCCAAATGGCGTGACAGGAATTGGCCAGTTAATGGTCGCGGTAGCGGACCTGGGTCGGCTAGCAGCTATTTTCGGCATTCTCCTCGACACTCCGAGCCCCACGTTCGGCACCTACCGTCGTTACGATGCGCGGACGGCATCCTTTGACCTCGGTCTAACGACCCTGACACTTGCCGCCCCAACGAATCCTTTTAGCCCCCTCCAACAGCGCTTTGAAACCCTTGGGATGGGTCCTGTCGCCGTGACCTGGGCCACGAGCGAGACGACCGTGCCTGCAAAGAGCAGCCCAAGTCGCACTTGGTTCGGCTCGCGATAGAGAGCGGTACTCGGGCGACGGCCAAACAAACGTCCCACCCGTTCTCGCCAGGTGGGACGCAGACCCGACAACGCCGACGAGGTTACAACGTTCGTTGAATACCTGCGAGCGGAATCGGCAGCCAATCCGGACGATTGTTAAGCTCGTAATTCAGCTCGTAGAGAGCTTTCTCCAGCTCAAAGACCGCAAGCATACTCTCCATCCGCGCGCCGCCCTGAGGCAGAAAGGCAGCCCCTTCGGTTGTCTGGCAATAGCCCTCGAGAAAGGCCTCGCGGGCCCTCGCCTCCCAGGCATCCGCCCACGGGGCGAGCACGCCGCCTCCATCTCCGGCGCGCAGCGCGGCTTGCGACGCATAGCTGAGCGACCGAAGCATTCCAGCAACGTCTTTCAGTGGCGAGCTGTGCGCCCGTCGTTCCTCCAAGCTACGCAGCGGCTCGCCCTCAAAGTCGAGGATCAAGAAGCCGCGCTCGCTGACTAGCACTTGGCCAAGGTGATAATCGCCGTGGTAGCGCGTCAGCAGCACACCCGATCCCTCAAGCTCACGTAACGACTGAATGCGTTGGTCGATCCGCGAGCGGGCGTCAAGCAGCGCTTCGACGGCGGCCTGCTGCTCCTGCGGAAGGTTCCGCGCTCGCTCGGTTAGCGCACTGAAGGCGTCCTCCGCTTGGCGCCGAATGCTGGTCTGCCACGCTGCCACCTGCTCCCCCGTTAAAGGCCGTGGCGCAAAATCTGGATCGCGCTCATCGCTTGCCAGCGCCAGATGCATCTCACCGGTCAGGCGACCCAGCGTCCGTATCTCGTCGAGATTGCGCGCCGCGAGCTCCCGTGTAACTTCAGCGAGGTCGGTCGTCGACGTGCTCCGCTCCTTCACTGTCGACAGAAACGATCCCAGCTGCTCCAGCGTGTACTCCCAGGCATCGCCCTCGTTGGCAACAAACCCTTGAAGCAGGCCAAGCGAATGCTCTGTCCCATCTTTCGACAGATACGCAATACTGCCAAGCATGGCCGGCGTATGCGGAAACCCTACACGACCCAAAAAGCGTGAAACTTCGACGTCGGGATTGACGCCGGAGACAACACGTCGGAAGCACTTAAGGATTGCATGCCGGTCATAAATGATCGACGAGTTGCTCTGCTCCGCCGTCACCAGCCGAATCTCGCGCAATGGTGGCGGTGACTGCCGGACCGCCGCATCGGGCGAGAAGACAAGTCGTCCGCCGTCCAATTGCAAGCTCTCCCCGCCGATGAGCAGCTCCATGAGCATCCGTTGGAACGATGCAAACTGGAAGGCGTCGTGGACATACCAGGAAGATCCCTGGTGCTGAAGCTTGGTGACGGGAGGAGTCTTCGCCCCCTCGCGCTGTGACTCGCCGCTTGCGATCAGCGGCAGCAGGTACTGCTCCGCCCGGCCAGAGGAATAGCCAATCCGCGCAATTGCGATGATCCCGGGCTCAGACAAGGGCAACCCGCCCCAGTCGACGACATCAAGGCTCGCGATCGTTTGACCTTTGCTGCTGAACCAACGGCGCTGCTTGAGCCATTCGTGGCCGATGCTAGGAATCAGGTCACGTAGCGCTGTCACTGGAAGTTCGCTCATGGCAACATGTCCCCCTGGGGATGCAGCCAGAGAATATGCGCCGGCTCATAGTTGGGATCCAGCCGCACATAGTTGCCTCCATCGCGCCATGGATATCGCGCGCCGGTGATCAGGTCCTCGGCAACAAGCGGCGTCCGGCCTTGGTGCAAACCAAACTCCGAAAACGGAACGTAAACCGTGCACTCCTGCGTGTTGTGCGGGTCCAGATTGACCACGGTCAAGATGGTATCGCGGCGGTCCGGCGACTGCTTGATATAAGCAATAATCGCATCCTTGTCGGCGTGGATGAAGCGCAGGTTGTTCGTGGTCTGTAACGCCGGGTGCGCCCGTCGCGCCCGGTTGATAGTGGTGATAAACGGCGCGAGGCTGTGCGACTGATCCCAGTCGCGCTGCCGAATCTGGTACTTCTCGCTGTCAAGGTATTCTTCGCTGCCCGCGCGCACCGGCACGTTCTCGCCGAGCTCGTAGCCGCTATAAATGCCGTAGTTGGCGCTAAGTGTCGCCGCGAGCACAAAGCGGAGCTTAAAGGCCGGCAAGCCGCCGTGCTGCAGGAACTCGTGCAAAATATCCGGCGTATTGGGCCAGAAGTTGGGCCGGTAGTACTCCGCCATCTCGCTCGTCGTCAGCTCGGTCAGATACTCGGTCAGCTCCCACTTGGTGTTGCGCCAGGTGAAGTAGGTATAGCTGTGTGTGAAGCCTTCCTTCGCCAGGGCGCGCATCGTCTTCGGCCGAGTAAAGGCTTCGGCAAGGAAGATCACGCCGGGGTCTTCCCGTTGAATCTCGCTGATCAGCCAGCCCCAAAACGGTACGCTCTTGGTGTGAGGATTGTCGACACGGAAGACATGGACGCCGCGTGAAACCCACAGCCGCACGACGCGCAGAAGCTCATTCCACAGCGCCTCCTGGTGCGGGCCGTGGAAGTTGATTGGATAGATGTCTTCATACTTCTTCGGCGGGTTTTCCGCGAAGCGGATCGTGCCATCCAGGCGCTGGTAGAACCAGTCGGGATGTTCTTTGACCCACGGATGATCCGGCGAGCACTGGATTGCGAAGTCGAGTGCCACCTCCATTCCAAGCTCCTGCGCCGTTTGGACAAAGAAGGCGAAATCTTCCTCGGTTCCGAGCTCAGGCGCGATCGCGTCGTGACCACCTTCGGGACCGCCAATCGCCCATGGGCTACCGACATCGCCCGCCTGGGCAACCAAGCTGTTATTTCTGCCTTTGCGATTCTTGCGACCAATCGGATGGATCGGAGGCAGATAAATGATATCAAAGCCCATGTCACGTACCGCAGGCAGCCGCGCGGCCGCATCACGGAAGGTGCCATGCTGTCCCTGAATTGAGCTATAGCTACGCGGGAACAGCTCGTACCACGCGCTAAACCCGGCCCGCTCCCGATCCGATATCACGCGTAGCACTGGATTGAACAGTGCCGCATGGCTGCGCTCCGGGTAGCTGCGCACCAGCTGGGCAAACTCGTCATTCAGCATGACCTGCAGCGCGGTCTCTACGGAAGCGTCGGCGACCTGTTGCAGCGCCACCTGAAGCCTCTGCCGGTCCTGCCCTGACGCGCGCTGCGCAGCGCCCTCGACCAACCGTCGACCTTCCAGAATTTCACTGCGCACATCTTGCCCGGCAGCAACCCGCTTCTGCATATCACGGTACCATGTACCGTAGAGATCCGTCCAAGCGGTCACCGTGTACTCGTAGCGCCCAACCTCAGTTACGCGAAAGCTGCCGCCCCAGCGGTCGTTGTCGATAAACGTCATCGGCGCCTCTTGCCACTGTGTTTCGCCCTGACGCCGATAAAGCACCGCCGCTGCGATCTGCTCGTGGCCGTCACGAAAAATATCGGCCTGCACCGCCACCGTATCGCCCACGATGCGCTTCACCGCAAAACGTCCGCAATCAAGCTGCGGCGTCACCGCCTCCACGACGATGCGCTTCTCCTCGCCGGGCATCACGTCGCCCGCGGTGGTTTCTGGAAAGTTTGTACTGGTCGAGTATGCCATGATCCTCCTCGCAGTAGATGCTTATGCGGCAGCGATGCCATAGCGCAAGCTGACGGACACCGGCCCAGTCGTCTAGTCGCCCTTGCATCATTTTGAGTGCCAAGAACCGCCGCGGACGACATGAAAACGCGAGCAAGCAGGAAGACCAGCCGAGGCCGGGCGATCGGGACGAGGCTCGAGGTGATGGCAAGCCGATTGCCTGATCCGAGATCTAGGGCTAAGATAGCCCGAGCTTTGCAGACAAGGGGATCACGTATGTACGATCGACGAGCGAGCGGGATCTTGCTCCATCCTACGTCGCTGCCTGGTATCGGCATCGGCGAGTTAGGTCAATCCGCATACCGCTTTATCGACTGGCTTGCGATCGCGAAGCAGCGCCGCTGGCAGATCATGCCGCTCGGCCCGACTAGCTATGGCGACTCGCCCTACGCCGGTTTGTCGGCGCTGGCCGGCAACCCGCTGCTGATCTCGCTCCAGCAGCTAGTTGATCGGGGCTTGCTCGCGCAGGCCGACCTTGACGGCGCGCCCGACTTTCCGACGCACAGCGTCGACTACGGGCCTGTTATTCAATGGAAGATGGCCATCCTGCAGCAGGCCTACACGAACTTTTCCGCGAGTGCGCCCGCCAAGGAGCGTGGGACGTTCGAGGCCTTTCACAACGATCATTCGCGCTGGCTCGACAATTACGCCCTCTTTGCCGCCCTTAAGGAAGCGCATGGGGGTGCTCCATGGAACAAATGGGACCGCTCGATAGCACAGCGTGAGCCGGCGGCGCTTGCTGAGTGGCAGGCAAAGCTGGCCGACGGTGTGCGCTTTCAGCAGTTCCTGCAGTGGATCTTTTTCGACCAGTGGCTGGCCGTTAAACGCTACGCCAACCAGCGTGATATTCAGATCATCGGCGACATTCCGATCTTTGTCGCGTACGACAGCGCGGATGTTTGGGCCAATCCCGACCTGTTTTATCTTGACCCCGACGGCAAGCCGACGGTCGTCGCCGGCGTTCCGCCGGATTATTTCAGCGCGACGGGCCAGCTTTGGGGTAATCCGCTCTACCGTTGGGATGCGCTCGAGCGACGTGGCTTCGACTGGTGGATTGAGCGATTCAGGCTCACACTGACCTTGGTCGACATCGTTCGACTCGATCATTTCCGTGGTTTTGAGGCCTACTGGGAGGTCCCGGCTTCGGAGGAAACCGCGATCAACGGCAAATGGGTCAAAGGGCCAGGCACGGCGCTCTTCGACGCCGTCCGGTCCAGCCTCGGCCCAATCCCGATTATCGCTGAGGATTTAGGTCTGATCACGCCTGAAGTCGAGCACCTGCGTGACGAGCAGAGCTTTCCGGGCATGGCGGTACTGCAGTTTGCGTGGGGCAGCGGCGCCGATAACAACTACTTGCCTCATAACTACCACCGCAATCTGATGGCCTACACTGGCACGCACGACAACGACACAACGCTTGGCTGGTGGAACACACTGGACGAGACCGCCCGAGCGCACGTCCAACGCTACCTCAGCACTCACGGAGACAACGTTGCGTGGGATATGATTCGTGCGGCGCTCATGTCAGTCGCGGACACCGCAATTGTGCCGCTCCAGGATGTGCTTAACCTTGGGTCGGAGGCGCGCATGAACATGCCCGGCCGTCCAGGAGGGAACTGGAGCTGGCGCCTCGTCCCCGAACAGCTTACCAGCGAGCTCGCCTACAAGCTTGCCTTTGTCACCGAGCTATATGGGCGTGTGCCACTCTCGGATCAGGAAAATGAGGCGGAGCAAGCCTAGGCGCACCACGCCGTAGGGCAGCAGCAGAGCGGCAAGGCGGCGCACCAGCCGCCTTTGTCGTTTCATACGGACCGATAGGGCCGAGCCCGTCAGCTCTAGGGTAAGCAGATGAGCCCAGTGCAGCTTCCGCCCCTAGACCCTCGTCCTACGCCACCGTTGTCGCGCCGTTGGCGGTCGCGCGCGAGCCGTTTGAGCCATCCCTCGCTCACAGAATGCCCTAGGACTAGTCCCACTGAGTCCTCCCAGCAAGTATGTCTTCGTACTGGCTCTACGTCGCGTAAAGAACCATACCTGATAGTTACCTTGCCGGATCGAAAAGGTGCTACTATTCAGCCACCTGGCAGGTAAGCATGAATGGCGGTTACGTGTGAGTCGATCCGAGCGACAGCCCCAACCCCTGGTATTGGCTTCGGCCTCGCCGCGCCGCCGGGAGCTGCTGCGCTATCTAACACCAACCTTTGACGTCATGGCGACCAGCGGAGAAGACGAAGCACGCTTTATGCCGCCTGCACTTGCGGCGCTGCTGCCATCATTTCCGCTCGCAGTCGAGCATCATCCAACGCTCCTTGCATGGCGCAAGGCAACCGCTGCGATTGCGTCGGGAGCACGCGGCGTAATCCTGGGAGCTGACACCATCGTTTTGGTCGATGACATAGTGCTCAACAAGCCGCGCGATCACGGCGAGGCGGCTGTGATGCTGCGACAGCTCTCGGGACGTGTGCATCACGTATTTACGGGCATGATCGCAGCTTACGCCGACGGATTAGTGCCTCCACACCTTGGGCTTGACGTCGCCGAGGTCTGGATGGCACCGTTGTCGGACGATGCCATTGCCGAATATGTCGACACAGGAGAGCCGCTCGACAAAGCCGGCGGGTACGGCATACAAGGCCTCGGGGGGCGCTTGGTGCAGCAAGTTATCGGATCGTACACGTGTGTCGTCGGGCTGCCACTCGGGCTAACGCACGAACTATTGATGGCGGCTGGGATCACCGGGCTAGCCGATCCTGCCGTCGCATTCAAGCGCTGGCTAGCCGATACAGGAAGAGAGACTCCGGTATGTACCGCACCATAAATGTTCTGATCGTCGACGACCACCCGCTGTTCCGCCAAGGTGTTCGCTACAGCTTGCAGGAAGAGCACGACCTCAAAGTTGTCGGCGATGCGGCCTCGGGTGAAGAGGCGCTGCAGTTCGTGAGCGTTACGCCGCCCGACGTCATGCTGATCGACCTCAACCTGCCCGGTATGGATGGGCTGGAGCTTACACGCCAGATCCATCGCACCTATCCCAGCCTCGGCGTCGTGGTGCTGTCGATGCATGAGAGCGACGAGCAGGCGTTTAACGCCCTGCGGGCAGGAGCCGCGGCCTACTATTCCAAGGAAATTAGCTCGGTACAGCTGGCCCAGGTAATTCGGCGCGTCGCCCGTGGCGAGTACGTCATCAACGAGGTTATGTTTGACGAGCCGAAGGTCGCGCAGCGCATCTTGTCGCAGTTCCGCGATATTAACCGCGGCGTGACCACCGACGCCGACGTCGACTTTTCGCTCTTTTCGCCACTCAGCGACCGCGAGATTGAGGTTCTCGAGAAGATCGCAAGCGGCAGCTCCAACAAAGAGATCGCCGATACACTAAGCATTAGCACGCAGACCGTTAAGAACCATATCTCGTCGATTTTGAGGAAGCTGTCGCTCAACGACCGCACCCAAGCCGTGATCTATGCCCTCCGCCGCGGCTGGATCGACACGCCCCTCGACACGGTCGCGCCGATGTTCCGTGTTCCCCAGCTTGAGGAAGACGCATAGTGACAGAACAGGCGCCGAGCCCGTCGGCTTCTACCGAACCGGTACGCGCGCGGATCGTTTTGAATCCACTTGCCGGGAACGCCGAGGATATCGGCGGGGTAACGGCTGCGCTCGAAGTTTGGCGCGCTCGCGGTTGGGAAGTGGATGTCACGCCGACTGCGTATGCCGGACACGCCATTGTGCTTGCGCGCGAGGCGGCAGAGCAGGGGTATGATGTTGTGGTTGCGGCGGGCGGCGATGGCACCGTCAACGAAGTCGTCAACGGCATCGCGCATACACGCACCGCGCTGGGCGTCTTGCCGGTTGGAACAGGGAATGTGTGGGTCCGCGAGCTGAAACTCCCCCTGCGCCCCGATGCAGCCGCCGCCAGTCTAGATGTCAGCACCATCGTTGACCTGGATCTCGGGCTCGCCGGCGAACGATACTTTCTGCTCATGGCCGGGGTTGGCTTTGACGCAGCGGTGGCACGAGCGGTGAATCCAGAGGCCAAGCGGAAGCTTGGCCTCTTTGCCTATCTGGTTCAAGCCGTTGCGACCGCTCGCAACATCCGCGGCACGCGAGCACGGATTGTGATCGACGGGCGACAAGTTCGCGGCCGAGTGCTGATGGTTGTGATCGGCAACAGCCGGCTGTATGGCGGGTTCCTCCAAATTACGCATCACGCTAACCTTACCGATGGCCTTCTGGATATTGCGGTCATTAAGGGCCAGGACGTACGCGCCGCGCCGCTGCATATCCTCAGCATTTTACTTCGGCAGTATAATCTCAACCCGGACATGGACTACTATCGAGCCCGCGAAGTTCATATTAGTGGGATCGTGCCGCTCGAAGTTCAGGTTGACGGTGATCCCATTGGCACAACGCCGATGACATTTCGCGTGGCTCCGGCCGCACTGCGCGCCCTTGTTCCACCGTGGAGCACCGCCGACTTGCTCGGGCTGCCCACTGCCATGCCCTTGCCGATGATGGATCGTATTCGACGCATTTTGATTAACGGATCGCAGCATCGCCCATGAAGCGCTTGACCGCCTGGATTGTTCTCGTTGTTCTGTTTGTTCCCTTGCTGGCTGCCTGCTCCTCCGGCTCGTCGCAAGTCGGCGAGCCGTCGCCGCGCGCGCAAACGCCTACAGCTCGTCCTGTGGCGCTCGAGGCAGGTGTTTCGATCAGCGGGCGCCTACTCTTTGTCCAGGACGGCAACCTGTACCTGTATCAGGGGAGCCAGGCGCGCCAAATTACTCAAGATGGCACCACGCGTGACCCTGTCTGGTCCCCCGACGGCGGCAGGATTGCCTTTGTCCGCCGCGAAGAAAGTTACTCCGACATCTATCTGCTTAACGCCAGCGGCGGCTTGCCAACCCAGGTGACCTTTAATCGCGGCCGCAGCACCCCGCGCAGCCAGGAGTTTATGCACGAGGTTGTGTGGGCAACATCGCCCACCTGGACATCAGATGGGAGTGCACTCGTCTTTCTCTCACAGGTAGCGCCACCCAGCTCGGAGCCGCTGACTGAATATCCGCTATCAATTTACAGATATCCCGTGAGCTTGATCGGGACGCGCCAACCGAGCAATGACGACCTGCTCGTGCAAGCGGAAAACGCGGATTTTCAGCGTCCAGCTTGGGCGCCCGACGACTCGCTGCTTGCCTTTGTACGAGTTCCACGCGAGAACGCGCCAAAGCAGATTCTGATCTTTGATCCAAGTAACCACGCGGTACAACCCTACCCCGGTATTCCGGATAACGCCTACGACCCGGCCTGGTCACCCGACAGCCGCTGGCTCGCTTTTGCAGCGCAGGTCGGTGGACGCACGGATATCTGGGCGATTCCGCACCCGTCGATCGGGGGCACCGCCGTCCGCCTGACCAATACCGGTGCGGCCCGGTCGCCGACTTGGTCGCCGGACGGCAGCCAGATTGCCTATGCGCAGGTTGGCGATGCAGGTACCGATCTCTACGTTGTCGGATTGACGACGACAAACGCTGCGCTCACACCCGGCGAGCCCAGTCCGCTTACCTCGGACGGGCAGATCGACGCGACGTCAGGCCTGTCATGGGGCAAGTAGTCACCTAGGAGGGAGCAGCGGTCAACGTCTCGGTTAGGCGTTTCACACAGATCCTAGCGGGCTGACTGTTCCGCCAGTCCGTCACGTCGCAGCTCATTCAGGGGATAGCGCAGCGACAGCAAAAAGCCGATCAGCACATTTTCAATATTTAAGAGCAGCAGCAGCACCGAGAGTGAGAGCGCACGCGCCACAGCCTGGTCGCGATCAATTTGCAGCAGCGTACCGAGCACGATCACGAGCGCTGCATCGCGACCGCCGACGCCACCCGGAGTTGCCGGCTGAATGAGTGCCAGGATCGCTACAAGGGCTATGAATGGACCAATCGCAATCGGTGTATCAATCGCGAGAAAGAGCAGATATATCCGGATAAAGGTCCAGGCGAGCCCAGCTACTGTGAGTGCGGTAATGACCCCCAACTGGCGCGGAGTGAGGTGCAGCGTATGGAGTAAGTTTTGACCCGGCTGAGGCTCCCCCCCAAACCCAAGCTTCGCCTTGAGCCCTTTGGGAATGAGCCGCGGTAGTACGCGTCCAAAAACGAGCTCGCGCAGTCGACGACTCCCGGCTGTCACGAGCCCGAGGACAACCGCGACTAACAGGCCAGCCACGACAAGGACGTTGAGTAACCGCCCGCCCGGTAACACGTCCCAAAAGAAGTAAAGCCCGCTCGCCGCCAGTAGCCCCATCACGCCAACGTCAAACAGGCGATCGACGACGACGCTGGCCAGCCCTGTGCTCAATGGGTAGCCGAGCTTCCGCACATACCACGCCTTGACCGCATCGCCAGCCTGGCCTGGCGTGACCACGCCTAGAAAAATTCCTATGGCGTAGAGCGCAGTAGCTTGGCCGAGCGGCAGCGGTACGCCCCAGGCTTGCAGAATGTACCGCCAGCGTAGCCCCTTAAGCAGAAAGAATGGAACGACCAGGATTACCGCGAGCAGGAAAAGCCACGTGTCTGTCTGCGCCAGGGTGCGCCAAACCAGGTTCAGGTCGTCGATTGTCAGCAGAAAGTAGAGTAAGAGCGCGGGCCCAAGCAGACGAAGTGCAATGCGGGCAACAGGTCGTAGCCAGCTCATTGCTCGCGCCGCCCGCCCAGGCCTAGCGCAACGATCTGCTCAGCCAGCAGCCCAAACATAAAGACGACGATTGCGCCGACGAAGAGCGCTGCCGTCGCATTTGGAATTTTGAGCCACACTCCGCTCACGACGACGCTAGCAATGTATGCCAGCACGCTGAGCGCGAGCATCAACAGGCTGACCGGAACAAAGACGCGGAGTGGACTAAAGAGCATCACGATCCGGAGGATAATCGTTAAAAACTTAAAGCCGTTCTGGAACAACTTTTGGCCGCTCTTGCCGCCGGCACGTCGGCGAGCCTCGATTGGCACAAACTTGATCGAGTAGCCAGCCTTTGCGAAGCAAAGCAGACTGGTTGTCGGCCACGAGTAGCGGTTTGGCAGCAGATGCACAAACTCACGGATCGCGCTGAGGCGCATCGCTCGAAAGCCCGACGTCAGATCCAAAAACTCCATTCCGGCGAGATACGACGCAAAACGCGCGATGAGCCAGTTGCCGATCCCACGGGTACGCGATGCGTGTGACGCGTGTGAGCGAACTGTAACCGCCATATCGTAGCGGTCCATGTACTCCAGCAACTTGGTGATATCCGCGGGATTGTGCTGACCGTCGGCGTCGATAATAAGCAGAACATCTCCCAATGCACTACGGATGGCAGTTTTGATCGCCGCCCCGTTACCTTTGTTATAAGGATGGCGTACCACCCGGGCCCCTGAGGCTTCCGCGACAGCAGCCGTATCGTCGCTCGAGGCATCGTCGATCACGAGCACCTCGGCTTCGGGAACCTCAGCTTGCACTGCCCGAATGACCGCTGCTATCCCATGGCGCTCGTTGAACGCCGGCATGGCGATAGTCACGCGGAAGGGCCAGCGCTGCTCGCTTGGCGCTACGCTTCGCTCCGTTACAAGTTCTTGCATAGTTCAACACCTGCCGCCACACCAGCCGGCGGCGACCAGGATACCAGACCGCAGCGCCCCTGACAAGCCACCGAAGCTTCGACAACGCCGAGCGCCGGCGTATGGGACCGAATCCAGGGCTAGACATGGATGCTATAGTTATGGAATAGTACCTCAGCAAATGCAGCGGCGCGCCACAGTTGCCATTTCCCTAGGAGATGACCTTCGACAAGCGCAAACCATTGCAGCGCAATACGATCGCAGGATGCACGATTACATTTGTTCCGTTCCATACGACGTGCAGGCAACACGATTGTCGCCGGATGCCAATCGACGTCAGCGATGATGTGCTCGGTTCGTGTCACCGTCGCTCAGTGGGTACCAGTCAGGGCCGGGCCGCGAGCAAGCTGGGGTCCGGGCACGGGACAATGACCGCCGTAGCACGGAGCTTCGGCATGACGTAGAGTGCAAAAAGTACGACAGCTCGGCAAGCCGCTTGCAAGCCTGCGCGGCGTAATCAAGCAAGCACAACTTCGCACCGTTGACTCGCGGCGGAAGGGGCATCGTGACGATGAGCGAACAATCACAGCATACCAGCGACGTATCCAGGGACCACGACGAAGAGGGCGGTATTAGCCCGCTTGACTTGGAAAGCTTGCCCCCGACGACGCGGAAAATCATGCGGCTTATCCTACGTAAACCTGAAATGACCAGTAATGATTTACATGCAGCGGTAGAAGCATTTCCTCCCGACGAGCGCGTAGCTCCGGCTGAGCTGGCGACGCTGCTGGACGACATGGTCGATCGGCGCTGGCTCCTGCGGCTCGGTTCGGTTCCGGACTGCAGCTACAAAGTTAACCTCCGCCGCAGGGCTACTCGTCAGCTGAACAAGAACGTGTGGGATGCCCTTGACGGGCTTGGCACTCCGCGCAAACGAACACCACGCTCCGGCGATGGCCCGCCTGACGCCTAGCAGCATTCCGTCGGCAACGGCCGGGAAGCAGCAATCAACGGCGTGAGATCAAGCTTTATGTTGAGTGCATCGCGCTACCTTCGCCGCTAAAGCGTTGGACTGTATACGACCGTGCGGTTAGATCCCAAATAGCAACTTCACCTTCCGGGCAGGCGTTACAGTCTGACGAGCTGCCGGACGCCAGAAACTTACCGTCAGGACTGAAAGCAACAGCAGTAACATCGGCGCGCTGGGCCATGAGCGGCTGTCCGATCGGCTGCCCCTTCGCGACATCCCATAAAATAATCGCGCTCTGGTCAAGGATCCCGCCAGCCGAGGCGATGGCTTTGCTATCCGAGCTAAAGGCGATGCTCGTCACCACGCCTGTATCACTGCTTGCCCCAGCCATTGCTCCGCGTCCCGCAGCTCGCTCCCCCGCAGCAGCAA
>JADDQE010000109.1 GCA_016781525.1 bacterium
TGTGGGTAAGACGATGCCGAACCATGGTATGACACAGCATGTTTAACAAGCGCAACGGCTGCACGGACAAGCGGAGCCACAGCGCGGCAAGAGGTAGCGTGGGCAGACCTCGTCGGCGGCGCGCCACCTGCCCGGAGTGACGACCACCTTCATGCGTGGTATCGATCGGGCGGCTCCGTCGGAACGATGGATCGCGGTGTGTATCGCTGCTGCGTGAACTGCCTGCGATGATGACCGATGAGCGAGCTATTCACGAGCGCCGAGAGGTGGCTCTCCTAGAGTAATGTATAAACACAAAAACTGCCTCGAGCATTCACTCGAGGCAGTTTTTGTTCTGGCCACGCACCTACAGCATAGGAATTACCGGGCGGTTGTGCGTCGGCGCGCATTCCAAGTGAGGCCAATCCCGGTTAGGAGCGCGAGGAATGCTAGGCCGAAGAGCAGCGTCGTCACGCCAGCGCTTGCTCCAGTGGCGGGCATCATCGCCGGCGCACCTGCGCCACCCGGCGCAGCGAGTTGGCCACGGACGGCGCCGCCCGGAAAGTCCGGGGTGTGGACGTTGACGTAGAAGCCCGCCGGGTTGTCCGTTATCCGCTGTATCAGTGCAGCGTCGGCAGGAGCAGAGCCAGTGGCAGTACCATTGGCATCAGGCGCCGTGAGCGGCACCACCACGCCACCGGCGACACCTCTTGTACCCTCATGGATATGGGCTGCTGCGGCTGGCAATGTAATGTTGGATACGTTGATGGTGAAGGACACCTGGCCCGAATCGCTGTCCAGGGTCACCGTGGCAGTGCCCATCCCGTCAGGATCACCTGGACTAGGCACTTCCTCCGCTCCGCCCCTCAGGCTCGCGGACAACTGCGTTGTGGCCAAGGACGGGGCGGCCACGACGGAACGAAACGAGGCTATGAGCGCTAATGCGAGTACCAGTCCAAAAAACGGAAGCGTACGCGTGTGCATCGTGTATCTCCTTGTGTCCTGCTAAAGTGCCGCTCGGCCCACACCAGAGCGGTCCAACCGACGGCTGCCCGTTGATTGACCTGTCGACAATCGTGTCACCTCCGCTACTTTGGGCGTCACGGTTCCCCGATCACTCCCCCTGTGCGTAGGCCGCTCGGCACGTCGGCCGAACATCACACTTGCGATCACCCCAACCATGACCAGCATACGACCTAGCGTACAATCCATAGGCCTTCCTTCCTGCTTCCTGGTAGCGCCAAGGATGCCTTGGTGTCTTCCACGTCACAGATGTGCCTACAAATTTACGCCAGGTCATCACCGTATGGATGCAGCAAACATGCACGCTGGATCGAACAAATCCAGGCTTAAAGTGGCGCGCAGCGAGACAGGCGTATTAACCGCTGGCGTTCGAAGCAGCGGCAATCTCTGTGCTACGCTCCGCATGAAGACAACTACTGCTACCCGATCTTACCAACGCCACCGTTCGCAACGGAAATCAGTAGCCACACGATCGTGCTCTACCACGACGTTTCGAGCTGCTTTCGCAATGTCGAAGAACTGATGGCAGTGCGTGGGGTTGTGCTGAGCTACGAAACCGTTTCGCCGGTGGATCCGCAAGTTTGGTCAGCAGTATGCCAATGACCTCCGTGAAGGAGCGAACGATAATCGGCCCGTTGTTGCCCTTCACGCTTCGCGTTCGGTGAGCAGCAACCCCAGCAGCTGCTGTTGGTCGGTGAGCCGCCGCGACCGTGATTAGCGCAGTGGTCCTTGACGGGCCGGACGTTCGCGGTGGGCCATAAAGCCCAAGTAACCCGTCAGCAACGCACTGATGACGTGCAACGCGGTATCGGGCGGGTTAATCGCGACTCCTTCAACGATTGGAGCAATGACACTCCCGACGACCAGGACGGCGAAGACACCCGCCATAATCTTGTTGATCGTGCCAACCATGGTGGCTGAACGCCCACCCCAGATCAAAGCGGCACCGACCACGACGTGGGCGATGTTGTGCACCCAGTTGACGGCAAAGATGCCAAGCAGCAAACCCTCGCCCGGGACGGGCCCAGGGTCGGGCGTGGGCACAGTAATCCCAGGGATAAACCCGAGGATCCCGATCAGCACGTACACGATACCGAAACCGATGGTGATCCGCTGAACGCTAGATTGATTCATGATCTTCCACTCCTTGGTTGGTGGTGTGACATCCGGAAGATGTCGTGCATCCCAGTGTAGACAGGACGAGCAGGGACGGCAATCGGCCCGGCGCAAGCACTCCGACCCCAAAACCGTCACGTGTGAACAAAGCGATGGCTGCAGACACCGCTTCAACCAGCTGACGCGCTCCTGACCCGCCTCAATCCACTATAGCGGATTAATGAAATAAGTCAAGTATTATTTTGACTTATTGGACGAAATTGCCTTGCGGTGGTATCTTGGAAGCCGCGGAGGGAGGGACCCATGGCGGCAACGTATTGGGACAAACAGTTTTTTGCCAGCACCCGCGGCCAAATTGTCGCGCTGCTACGACGGGCCGACCGCACTGTTGACGAGCTGGCGCGGGCACTGAAGCTCACCGACAATGCGGTGCGAGCGCATCTCGCGACGCTCGAGCGGGACGGGCTGGTGCAGCAGCGGGGGGTGCGTCGGGGTGAGCGCAAGCCCGCCTACGCCTACCGCCTGACGCCGGAAGCCGAGCGTCTGTTTCCCAAGCCGTATGCCCCGGTCCTCGACCACCTCCTGCAGGTGCTCGACACGCGCATGCCAACCGAGGAGGTGGAAGCCCTGCTTCGGAGTGTTGGGCACGGGCTGGCGGCCGGGCGGCAGGTGGCCGACGGTGACGTCCGCGCGCGGCTTGAGGCGGCGGTTGCGGTGCTCAATGAATTGGGTGGTCTGGCAGAACTTGAAGCGCAGGATGGCAGCTCTGTGATCCGCGGGTATAGCTGTCCCCTTGCCGCTGTCGTTCGGCACCATCCGGAGGTCTGCCGCCTCGCCGAGAGCCTGGTCACCGAGGTGTCGGGCGTGCCGGTCAAAGAGCATTGCGATCGTGGCGAGCTGCTGCGGTGCGCCTTCGAGGCGCCAGCGACGTAGCACACCGAGTGCGGCAGAACCACTGTATTGGGGGAAGGCCATGCTGCTGCTGAGGCACACGCCCAGCATTCCGTCGTCGTTTGGCCAAAAAAACGAACGCTGGCATATGAAATGCATCAGTGTCGCTGTTCCTTGTGATGTCGCTCTCCTAAACTGGTGCATCTTTCCCAAAAACTGGTGCATCCAGACCTCGTATGGCGGGCGTATGTCGCAGCGGAACAATACATGCGCGCAGGTGCGCCAACCAAGGGAGAGGTCCTCCATGGATGCCGAGAACATGAAGTCCCGGTCGGGTGTGTCACGCCGGAATGTGTTGAAGACGATGGGCATTGGCGGGAGCGCCGCAGCCTTGAGCTTCGGTATGTCAGAGGCCGTGAACGCGCAGACGGCCGGTGACGATCCGCAGACGATCCTGAACCTCGCCTCTACGGCTGAAGCATTGGCCGTGACGGCGTTTCACTCCGTCATTACCCTCAGCAACTTTTACGGTCGCCTCCAGCCGGTCTACCAAAACTACCTGAAGTCCGCTCTGACCCAGGAGATGGCACACTATAACTTTTTGGTAGCAGCCGGGGCGAAGCCATTGGCCAATCAGTTCTTCTTCCCGAACGGTATCCTTGAAAACCTGGCGCTCTATGTGTACGTCACCGACGTACTTGAAGGGGTGTTTATCGGCGCTTATCTGGCGTCGGTGCGGCGCTTCGCCGAGCTCAACCGACCAGATTTGGCCTGGACGTCCGCATCGGTGATGGGTATCGAGGCCGAACACAAAGCACTGAACCGGGCCATGGGTATTGCCCAGGCAGGTAATGGTGCCGGCGCAACCGATGGGATGGCTAATTCCCCGACGCGCGAGCCGTTTGAGCCAGCGACACTGTTCCAGGTGTCGCAGGCTGTGCCGACGCTCGGGCCAGTGCTGATGGGCGGTGTCGCGCCTGCATCCGCCGGTCAACTCGTCGCCGGCGTTAACTTCGGCGTGGGCCCCGTCAGGATGCCAACACAAGCCATGGTCAACGCGGTGGGGAACCCGCTGACACCGGTGCCGGCGCCGCTGCAAGCCTTTAACCGCTAGTAGGTCGGTCAGGCAATCTTCGCGGAACGGCTCCGATCACCTTCGGACCAATCGTCAAGCATGCCGCAGGGATCATGTCCCTGCGGCGTGTTTCTATGTGTCGAGACGTGCCCCCTCAAGGAGCACTGATTCACAATCTTGCCGTTGGGCTGGCCTTACCGATTGGAATGTAACCGTTGCTCCATGAAGGATTTCAAATAGGCAGTGCCTGTACGTGCTCATCGTAACGGTTATGCTCGGTATTGGCTTATGCGGGCCACAGCCTGCTCGTGCCCAAAGCGGGCCTCTGTTTCAACGTGCCTGGCATAAACAACTGTATTGAGGGATGCTTCCGCGAGTCTTAGAAGCAGAATGACGGGCTCCCCGTCTTTGGGTATCCCATTACCACGGCAACCAACGAGCAAACGGCTGAAGGCATGTTCCTCACCCAATACTTCGAGCGGAATCGCTTTGAATTGCATCCGGAAAAAGTGCGGCCCTATGATGTGTTGCTCGGACGCTTGGGCGACGACCAGTTGCAACAGCAACGCCGGAACTGGCAAGACATCGCCACGGCCAAGCCCGAGAGCGGGCGCTTGTATTTTCGCGAAACCCGGCACAATGTCTTGCGATCTCGAAGCCGGTGTGTGCTTTAAAACCTACTGGACGGGCCACGGCTTGCAAGATCCCAAGCTTGATCCGTTCCAGCGCTCCCTGGCGCTGTTCGGCCTCCCGTCCAAGCAGTAGGTCACAGGTCGCACGCCGTAGTGGTCCACGGAGCCAGGCCTGGACGGGCACGGGCTCCCGCTCTTCCGACGGTAGACAGTCGTGCCTGGTAAGAAATCCTCCACGGCCAGCTTAAGGATCCACTTTTCGTTGATTCCAGCGGGTTTGAGTGCCGGCGGGATCGCGAAGGCGCAGCGCACAACCTCCTCGTCGAACAGCGGCGGCTGGCTTTCGAGCCCACAGGTGGCGGTCAGGCGCTCCTCGTCGGCGAGGCCTGCGACCCCGAGGAACCGGAGGCACCCAGGCTGGTCGTGCTTCGGGAGAACTGGAGCGTTGAGTCGCTCACGCCGGGCGTCGCGCCCTGGCTCGACGAGTTGGCCGACGGCGACTGGGAGGCACGGGGCAAGCTGCCTCCAGCGGTGTTGGCGGTAGCGGGCCGGGCGCAGCGCACCCGGATACGCCAGGCGAGGTCGCGCTCGCCCGGGTGCTCTCGCGCGCAGGTCGCTGGATGGTGCGCCACGGTGTCACGAAGGACAGAACCGAAGAGGGCTAACTCACGAATCTACCATCGCTGACAAAACTGAGCCAATTGTTCTTCTGCAATCTCAAAAGGCAACATATCCACTAGCCCCTAAGCATCAACAACGCCTGCTTGAAGAGATTGTAGTACAGCCTCAGTACAAAGGTTTCGAGATATGCTGGGGACAACTGGGGACTGCCAAGCGGTGCGGCTTTCCGCGGTGAGCCGCACCCAGAATTTGTTCCGCTGGCGTATGATTGGCGTAACAAAGGAGGCGTTGAACAGACAATGCATGTCACACCGTACTGGGACGGAGAACTCGCTGACCCTGTGAAGGTGCACTGGAAAGGCCAGTGGTTATCAAGCGGCACCGGCGCCGCTGAGGACGGTGGCCGACAGCCCGATGGTCGCTACTTCCCCCTCCTCATTTCACCGGATAACCGGCGTTGGGAGCTTCGCGGCGGGTTACTTGAGCCACTGCCCAATCCGGAGCTCAAACACCACTGGGCGCCTGAACTGCGAGTGGTTCAAAGCCTTGACACCGGCCGGGAGTGTTTACAGCTGGTATTCTCAGCCGGCGCGACCATACACCAGATGTACACCTATGTGGCGCATAGTGATGAGGACCGGCCTATTTTCCGATCAGCCAAAGCGATATGCCACGGCATTGATGGCAATATCTTCTACGATGGGGCTCGCCGGTACCTGTATCGCTGCACTGATCGCACCGACGGGGAACGGGGTACGGCCATCATGGCGAACGAGATCACGCCGCAGCACGATCTCATCGGAGAGCAGGTCCCCATCCTCCAAGCTGTCGGGCCGGAGTACACGACCCCGTTCGGGTACGTGGCCGAGGGGATGTTCGTCGTAAAAAAGTTCGGCAAGTACTGGATGTTCATCAGCCGCGGATACTACGAATGGCAGTACGACACCGTCGTCATGGAGGCGGATCATCCCCTCGGGCCCTTCACCATCCTCGACCCGGCCAGAGGCGGCTTTCACCTTCGTTCCTCCGATCCCGTTCGTTGCCCCGGACACGTTTCCGTGTACAGCGAGGGACAGCGTGATACCCTGATGTACCACGCGTATTACAGGGGGGGTACGGTGCGCCAAGCGTTCGAGACGCCCCTGTACTGGGGTCCCGACGGACCCAGCCTCCAACCACTTGGGTAGGCCGATGATCAACATCACGCGGGCCGCTTCATGTGGTCCGCGTTTGCATCCTTGGAGCCAGATAAGCTGTAGCCGCGAGCTCGAAGCAACGACATACGTCAGCCTTTGACTTTTGTCCCGATAACCGGTCTTCGTCTGCCCTGTCAGCGCTGCGTGTGCCATCAGGAGCAACGAGTGTAGGGTGTCGCGACTCCGGCCCTTGTGTGTATTGCTTTTTATATTGACATAATATAAATTACCTATGTCGTATTCCATCTGAAATTCTCGTCGTGTAACTGGTTGGACGAACTGACTAGCGAGGACAACGCTCCGCAATGCTGGGAAACTCAGCCAAGTTCATTAGCTATCCACGCGATTGCTGCGAGCGTTGCCCGGCAGTCCCCCAGTGCCGAGTGGTCATCGCCCTGGAGTTTGTGCCACGTGTAATCCGGCTTCGCTGCATTCCACACACCGGTGAACTTCGCATACGCCAGCATAGGGCAGTGCCAGGCGCTCGGACCGAGGGCAGGCACGCCGTACCGCGCGCAGGTCTGGTCGAGGATTCGGCGGTCAAAGGCGGCGTTGTAGACCACCACAAAGCGCTTCCCGAGGAGCGCAAAGAGGCGCGGGTACACCGCGTGGAAGGTGGGCACGTGCGGTATCGATAGCGGGTGGAGGCGTCTTCGGGCCGAGGCGCGGACCCAGTCGGAGGCCGTGCTCGTAGCGACGGCGACGCTGCGTTTAGCCGACCACTCGACCACGTCCTCGTCGTTCTAACGGTAGCAAAGATACCAGCGCACAGCTAGCGCACTCACCTCAGCGGGGAAGCGGTAATGGGGGACCCACTGGGCCGAGGCGGAACCCGATCGGGCCGTCATCCATCGACCACACGTGCGGCAGCGGCAGCGTTGACGTCCCTGCCGGTCTCGTCCAGCTTTGGTGAACTGCTCCCCGCGCATCGCTCACACCGCCTCTCGAACACCTTCTGCTAAACAGTGGGATTCAGTGTGCCTCAGGTCAGCACACCCCAACGGAACCCTACCACGTCACAGCTCTTCGGTTGCCGGTGCTTCTAGAGCATACCGAGCCGCCTGCTCCACTGTCATCTCCCTGCCTGCTGCCCAGGCGCGCTCGATTAAGTGTCTTTCCAGCTTCGTATGCACGATAGCGACAGCACGATCATGTTCCACCTGGTCCGCCGGCCAGATACTCGCCCCAATGGCGTCGCGCAGCGCCTCTGCCGCACCCAAGTGACGAGTTGCACGTACGAAGTGGCCACCGGCTATCGCCACAGCCGCAAAGCCTTCTAGGCACCACGCAATGCCTTCCTGATCCTCCAAGCGGTCGAACAAGACTAAGCTTTCTTTAAAGAGCGCTGCAGCTTGTTGCTGGTCGTTACGATGGTATGCAATGTAGCCGAGGTTATGCAGCGTCATTGCGACGAAGCGCTTGAGCTCCAGTTCCTTGCCAATCGCGAGGCTTCGCGTGTAGTGGACCTGCGCCGACTCGTAATCACCCTGGCAGCGGGCGACTTCCCCTAAATTGTTCGAGCCTCGCGCAACCCCCCCATTTGTCACTTAATTCCTGACAGAGTGCCACGCTTTCCTGGAAGTAGGTCTTCGCTAGCTCGTAATTGCCCTGGCATTGAGTAATCTCGCCTACGTTATTAAGCGCACGGGCAGTCCCCCACTTATCACCCAGCCGTCGGCACATAGCAAGACCTTCCTCGCCCAACGTCAGCGCTCGGGCGTACTCGCCCTGGCGTTGTGCCGCGTATGCTAAGCTATTCAGTGACCCGGCTAACCCCCACATGTCACGGCTCTCCTGGAACAAGGCAACACTTTCCTCGAGCTGTGCTACCGCCACGCCTACCTCGTTCTGTTTCAGCGCAATATCGCCAAGGTTATTCAATGCGAGGCCGAGACTCCAGTGATCGCCTGCTTGCCGCAGCAGCGCTACGCTGCGCTCAGCCATTTCACGGGCCGACGCAAGCTCGCCCTGCCGTTGTACCACCAGCGCGAGCCAGGTCAGGGCTGTAGCCAAGCCAGACCCATCCGCTGTCGCTTCAAACAGAGACATGCTCTGCTCAAGTTGTGTCCGGGCGACCGAGTAGTTGCCTTGTAAGTAGGCAAAGATACTGCTGCCGGTAAGCAACTGCGCGCGCGTTTGCAACGCTAGTGGAACGTCTGGATCGGCATGGAAAACAGCGAGTGCGCGATCGAACCAATGTCGGCCTTCACTAAGGTATCCAGAACGTACCCAGAAACCTTGCACCTGGTTCACCATCTTAATTCCAAGCTCGCTGGCGCCGCCGGCCGCTAGACTCCATTGCAGCACCACCCGGAGATTGTCCAGCTCGTGTTCCAGCGCCCGAAACCATGCGCGTTGCTCGGCACCCGTAAAATGTGGAGCCGCCGCTGAAACGAGTGAAACGTGATACGTCGCGTGGCGCTGCCGAAGCGCGGTCGTTTCGCCCCGGCGTTCCAATCGTTCCAGCGCATATTCCCGGATCGTTTCCAACATCCGTACACGTATTTCACCGTCTGGTCCTTCGGTTTGTTGCAGCAAGCTTTTGTCTGCAAGTGAAACTAGATCATCGAACACGCTGCTCGCCGTGTCCTCCAAACCGCCGCAAATAGCCTCAACAGCTTCAACTCGGCAGCTTCCAACAAACACCCCTAGCCGGGCGAACAACACCTGCTCCGAAGAAGTGAGCGTGCTGTAGCTCCAGTCAATTGCTCTGCGCAGGGTTTGCTGACGTGCCGGAAGATCGTGCGGTCCATGCGTAAGCAGCGCAAGTCGATTGGAGAGCCGCTTCAGGATTGCCTGCGGCGACAATAACTTGCTTCGGGCGGCTACCAGCTCTAGCGCTAAAGGCAGCCCATCGAGGCGAGCGCAAATCTCGGCGACTGCACGTGCATTTTCCTCCGTCACTTCAAAATTCGGCTTGATTGCGTGCACCCGCTCGACGAATAAATTAACCGCATCATATCGTTGCAGCTCGGCAACCGAAGGGAGTGCCTCAAGGCTTGGGAGTGTAAGTGGTGTTACAAGCACCGCATGCTGACCACGGATCGGTAGTGAAGCTCTGCTTGTTGCAAGCACCGCAAGCTCTGGTGCCCGAGCAAGTAGATCAGCAATGACTGTTGCAGCTTCGAGCACATGTTCAAAGTTGTCCAGTAGCAACAAAACATGCTTGTTGTGCAGATGATTGCCCAAGGCTTGTACGATCGAGCCTGTAGCTGACTCAACCACGCCGAGTGCAGGACCAATTGTTGGCGCCACGAGCGCTGCGTCGTCGATCGAAGCAAGGTCGACAAAGTACACGCCATGTTCGTAATCGCTTGCAAGCTGGGCCGCAGCGGCGAGCGCTAGCCGTGTTTTGCCGACTCCACCAGGCCCAAGCAGCGTGACCAGACGCGCCGAGCGTCGCCGCAACAACGCAACAACGGAGCCAACCTCTTGGTGTCGGCCAATAAGTGTCGTTGGCGGAACTGGAAGGTTCGGTGGCAGATGAGACGGAGCCGGCTCGGCGTGGCGCTGAGGAACAAGGGGCTGTCGGTTGACCTGAGGGTCAAGCGGTCGTCGCCGTCGATCAACGGCTGCTTCCAGCGCGGCCTGTTGGTTAGGGGCCAGGCCGAGGGCCGCTACCAACAAGCGCAGCGTTCCTGGCTGCGGCTGTCGCCGAACGCCACGCTCCAAATCACTGATGCCGCGCACGCTTAAGCCTGCGCGTACAGCCAGTTCTTCCTGAGATAGGCCGGCGGCAACCCGGAATTGACGCAGCAAGGCGCCGAATGGCCTATCTTGTAGCGGTGTGGGCAGATCCGGAGACGGCATACATTCTGTCCAGGGTCTCATCGATGCGGTATGGAAGTACGGATCATACCAGCTCCGAACGTGCCCTGCACGCCGCGCAGAGCGAATGCGTGGGTTTGTTGCGTGGGTTAACTGCGTGAATCTGCATGGCGCGAGCTGCTCGTCAGGTCTACACTACCCGGCCACAGGACCAAGCCAGGAGCTGGCCTACCATATCCACCCTGTCGTGTACCGCCGCCCCCAATGCCGCCATCTGCGCAAGTGAGCGCCTGCGAATGTAAATGCCGCGCGACGTTTGTGTTTGGCTCAGCGTGGATCACCCACCAAGGAACGTGTATGAAACGCATACGATGTCGATGCCGGAACGTATTGATTCTTGTCGTACTTGCAGCCCAGTTGGTGGCCTGCGGCTCGTCACCGGCGACGTCGACGTTAAGGAGTGACGGAAAGCCGCTGCCGGCTTCCCCGGCCACATCCACCTCGGCTCCCTCGGAAGCGCTTAAGCCATCTACGTCGGCTACAGCCAGCACTGCATCGCCAGGCCCAACCACAGCTCACGCCATCGGGTCAGCTACCGTAGCTGCCAGCGAATTTGTCGTTGGCCAACAGGTCGCGACAAAAACACCTGTTGCACGTGACCTCTGGAGCAGCGCTGCAGACGGCGAGCGCGTTGCTGAGCGTCCAAAGCTCTATGGTGGCGCCATTGTCACCATCACTGCGATCACGCCCACCTCGGTTCGAGTTCGGACACCCGAAGGAGTGGAGGGCTGGATCCGCGAACCTGCCGAGCAAGCCCTAACAACCGACCTGGTGGTCGAAGGTGAACGTGCTCGATTTGACACGGGCGTTCAGGTGCAGATTATCCAGCCATCCGGAGTACCACTCCGCGAAGCGCCCTCATCACAGGCGAGGAAGCTCCACGAGCAGCTTGCGGCGGGGCAGCAAGGAATGCTGCAGGAAGTGCGGGGTGATTGGCTCAAGCTCTTGCTCGACGATGGGTCAGCGGGCTGGGCGCGCTGGTACTATGATGATCAACGGTATATTGCGCCAATGACGGCGCAGGCCGAGGCTGGGTCCCCGGTACCGCAGCCGCCGACGTCCTCGACAGCAACGGTTTCCGGCAACGTAGCAATTGCGGCGACGCGTACGATCCCCCGCGACGCTGTGCTCGTAATCCAGCTTCAAGCCTGGGCCGATAGTCGACTTGGCGGACCGAGCGTCATGGATGCGCAGGTGATCCCATCGCCTGGTCCGGGCCCGTACCCGTTTGCCCTGGCGTATCAGCCTGCACAGGTCGCTGACCACATGCAGATGTTGGGAACCTATGAGATCTACGCCGAGCTACGCGCTCCTGGCCGCGTGCCATGGATCGTCACCTCTCCAGTGTCGCTCCAGGCGCCCCCGGCACCGGTAGATCTGCTCCTACAATCGCCAACACATGTTGGCACCATTACCGGCTCGGTCACTGTGCCGGATGTCCCTGCGTTGCCCCCGAATGCCGAACTTACGATACGACTCGTTCCGGATACAGGGTTCGATCCAGTTGGCGTTGGCAGACTAACGTTCAAATCGGTCAAGCGCGGCTCCATACCCTTTTTACTTGAATATCCCGCGCTCGCGATTTCGGTGGAGCAGCACTATTTTGTCCACGCGGAGGTCCGGACAAACGGCCGCTTGCCGTTAACAACGCCTCTATATCCTGTTCTGACTCACGGTCATCCCGCTCAGGTCGACGCAGTGCTTGCTGTTCCAAGCGAGCTGCGTACGGTTCGTGGAAACGTTCAGTATCCGCAGGCCGACATACCTGCTGAAGCAGTCCTTACAGTACGTGTGATAGACATAACAGGAGCAGATGGACCAGAGGTTGTCCTGGCACAGCAAACGCTCGCGCCGGGTGGAGCGGGTCCTGTCCCATTTGCGCTTGAGTTCGACCCGGTATTGATTGAACCGCGCCGTTCCTATGCGGTCTACGGCCGGATTACGGCCGGTGAACAGGTCGTGTTCAGCAGCGATACCTTGTACAGCGTGCTGACGGAGGGTGCTTCAACAACCGTTGACGTGATATTAAAGCCGCTGCGGTAAGGTAGGGAAATGAAAGAATTCGTGATGCATACGCAGCGATGCCCGCGATTAATTGCCATCATGCTCGCGGTCGCGTTGCTCAGTCCAGCGGCGCTCGTCGACCGGCCGGCACAGGCCCTCCCGTGGTTCAACCGGACGGCGTTCACTGCTCCGCACTTCTACCGGGTCTGGGACGCCGCCAATGCCGAGGTCGCGAACAACCGCGTCAACCGCGCGTGGACGTGGGGTCCGACCCCCTGGTTCGACTACCAGGAGTTCTACAAGCAGGCGCCTCACGGCCTGCGCCAGGTGCAGTATTTCGACAAAGCGCGCATGGAGCTTACTAATCCTGATACCACTTCCGGCCCGCTCGGCGGGGTGACGATGGGTCTGCTCCCGGTCGAGATGGTGGCAGGTCGTGTCAAGCTGGGCGATGGGGTTGGTCCTGATGAGTACGAGCCGCGCGCACCTGCAGAGATTCCGGTGGCGGGTGACCCGGGGAATGAAAATCCCCATGCGCCCACCTACGCGAGCTTCCGCTCCGTTGCGACGACGGACAATGGCTATCGCGATCCTCCCAAGGTTGGGCAGCGTGTCGGGGCGACCATAGCCAAGGATGGCGTGATCGGCTTCCGCCAGAGCCTGGCAGATATGCCGGGGACCGAGCTTGTAGTGTACGAGCGGGTGACCGGCCACAACATCCCGCGCGTTTTCGACGAGTTTCGCGGCGCTAGCCCGGTGCCGTCCAACGTTGCCTTGGGTTTACCGATCACGGATCCCTACTGGGTTGTGGCACACGTCGGCACGCAGGGCGTGCAGCCGGGCCGGGATCTCGACGTACTGGTCCAAATCTTCGAGCGCGCCGTTCTGACCTATACGCCGGCCAATCCGCCTGAGTTCCAGGTGGAGATGGGCAACGTGGGCCAGCACTACTTTCAATGGCGCTACCCCCAGCTCGGCGGGCTCGGCCAACCGTGGCAGGTGCCGGTGCCCCCGTACTATAACTTCGAGGGCATCCTGTTCGCCTCGCGGCAGGCTGGTCCCCAGTTCGCGCTGCATAAACTGGACATGGATATCGGCGTCCTGCAGCGCCTCGATCCACCGGCGACCGACGGTGACGATTCGACGGCGCCATATTCCCTGCTACGATCATGGGGGCTGGATCAGGACGAGGTCTTTGGTGCCAGCACGCGCTTCACGCCAGATCGTCAGAAGCGGCAGATCGTTCGCCAGCGCTACACCTATGCTCCCTCGCCACGACCATCTGACGCCCTCGTCCGCGTGATCGAGAGCAACGCCGACGACCATCACCCGGCCGTATCACCGGATGGGAAGAAGCTAATCTTCGCGTCAGACCGCGACGGGAACATGGACTTGTATCTTATTAACCTTGGAGACGACGCCCAGACACCGCGCCGAGCAGTCCCCACCCAGTTGACCCAAACCCAGGGCTGCGCAGTCGAGTTCCCGAGCTGGCTTCCCGATGGTTCCGGTATCGTGTATGCGAGTGACTGCCAGGATAGGAACTGGGAAATCTACGTCGCCCAGCTTGATTACACGCAGGACAAATTGGACGATCTCAAGATTGATCATCTCATCTCGCCGGGGGCGCGTGGGAGCGTGCGCCTGACGAGCAATAACGTTCCGGATCGATCCCCACGTGTTTCACCGAATGGCCAACAGATTGCCTTCGAGCGCGACCGTCAGATTTTCATCATGGGCATCGACGGTAGCACACCTCAGCAGCTGACGACCAAGCAATCGAACGAGGGACCAACCTGGTCGGCCACCGGTGACCAGCTCGCCTTCAGCAGTGACCGCGACGGCGACTGGGAGCTCTACCTAATGTCGATTCGTAGTCCTGGAGCGACCCAGCTGACCCACAACATTGTCGACGATCGCTTTCCGGTCTGGGCACAGTAAGTGGGAGCGGGAGCGTGCATTGTGGGATGCGGTGCCGAAGCACATTCGCTGGCATCTTAATACTGTCTTTGCACCCGTTATTGCTATGCCTCATGCTAGCTCCACCGCACCGAACGATCACGTTTACGCGCTGCTCCACGCTTCACTAGCAATGTCGGGCAATGCGATAACGATTACCAGCATGCCATTTTTCGACGTGTAGCCTGAATCGTCTCCAATAGGTGCTACGCCACAACAAGCGTACATCACGGTCTCACAGCAGCTCGGATCGTAGCCAGCCTGCTACGCGTACAGCTTTCGCCCGGCTTGAACGCGACGGGTCGAAGCGACTATTGATGACCGAGCGACAGCGTAAGAACCGTGCTAGAAAGGAACACCCATGCGCCCCCTTCAGATGTGCTCGAAGTTACTCCGTTTGTTTCTACCGCTCCTGCTGCTGGCACTTGTCCTCCCAGCCAGCCCTCCGAGTTCTCGGCCCGCCAGCGGGTCGCCGCTGTGCAATCCAACAGTCCCCGTCCGCGCACCGACGGCAGCTTTGTCGTCTGGTACGACGCCGCCACCGTGGATCGACGGGCGGCGCTGTATGCCGCGGATCTCCATGCTCGTACAAGGTCCACCTGACGGAAACGTGTGATACGGATGGTCAGAACCTGATCCCACACGTCACTACGACCCCCGCTACGACGCAAGACGTGACAGTGACGGACACGATCCAGGCCGACCTCGCAGTCCACCAGTTGTTGCCGAGTGAACATATCGTGGACGCGGGCTACGTGGATTCGGAACTGGTCGTCACGAGTCGGACGCAGCACAGCATTGAGCTGATCGGACCGGTACCGCCGGACACAAGCTGGCAGGCTCGCGCCGACCAGGGCTTTGACGGCTCGCGGTTCAGCGTAGATTGGGAGGCCCAGCAGGTTTACTATCGACAAGGGCAGACGAGCGTCATCTGACGACCAGGCCGAGATGACCGAGGCAATGACATTAAGCATATTTGGTTCGACCAGGCAACCCGTGCTGCGTGTGCCGTACGTCCTCACTGTACGCGTGCGGCAGCACGCCCGCGCATGATGAAGCTGCGACCACACGTCCAGCACGAAACGTTGCAACTGGCCCGCTGACACCAAGCGACAGCGGACTTCAAGGAGCGGTACGCCCGGCGTGCAGTGGGTGGTGCATACTGCCTCCTTCGCAGGCGTGGGTCGGATTGTTCGGGGAGGAACGTATGGGGTTGTCGTTCCTCCCAGCGTAGCACATTCCGGGTCACCCTGCATCATCATT
>JADDQE010000140.1 GCA_016781525.1 bacterium
ATGCCGCAAGGGCTTCCATTTGTCGTCTCTTAGCTTGATGCGTATGGGGTCCCGGCAAGGGCACCGGGCTTGGGCTGGCGATGGTCTACGGTATCATTGCACAGCATAATGGGCTGATCTATGTCGACAGCCAGCTAGGACGGGGCTCGTGGTTCACGATCCTACTACCCATCGCTGAAGCGACGCCGGACGTAACCGCCCGTAACGTGGGATTGCGGCCCAGCTATGGCAATGAGACGATTTTGGTCGCCGAAGATGAGGATGTGGTGCGGGATCTGATGGTGCGGGTCCTCACAGCGCATGGCTACACAGTGCTAACTGCGAGCGACGGTGCCGAGGCCCTGCAAGTTTTTGAGGCAAATCGGGAAAAGCTCAGCCTAGTGGTACTCAACGTCGTGATGCCCAAGCTAGGTGGTCATGCGGTTTACGAGGCATTACGGCTGCAGACGCCCGAAACCAAGATTCTGTTTGTTAGTGGCCACAATGCGGCAGCGATCCACGAGCGTTTCGTCTTAGACCCCGACCTGGATTTGCTGCTGAAACCGTTCGATCCAGTTGAGCTTGTCCAACGGGTGCGGAGCATCTTGGATAGATAGTGTAGCTAAAGCACGCAACATAAAGGTTGCGGACCAGGGACAATTCCCTGGTCCACGCATGTTTACGATGGCGTGAGCTCGACCGACGCGATTGTGATTGGCATACCTTGCACTCTAACGGCAATCCGGTAACGGCTCCATAAACCGCGCTGTGCTTCCAGCGTAACAAGCCGGCCGCGTCCTAGCTGTTGGGCGGCTGCCGCTGCGATCGCTTGGGGTTGATCGAGCGCGGAATGGCGCAGCGCCACCAAGAAAACATCGCGCAGGCTTGCCTCAAGCTCCGGCTGCGAGCCTTGGACCAGCTTAACCTGTACCTGCGCCGTCATTTACCGCTCCCGCTCGTCGCATACGCTTCGAACCACCATTTGTTAGCGTTCGCTCTCTCCGCCCCATGCGACGCCAGGCGCAATCAATTCTTCGAAGCGGTCGATGTCGGCACGGACGATCGCCAGGCTATCCCGCCAAAAGTCGGTCGTGCGAATGTCGATATTGAAGCGCTCGGCTAGCGTCGCGGCGTCGGCAAGGCCCGTCGAGGCCAACAACTCGTCGTAGCTGGCCTTGAACGCCTCCGGATCTTGTTGGTAGCGGGCGTATAGTCCGAGGCCGAAGAGCAGCCCAAACATGTAGGGATAGTTGTAGAACGACAAGCCAGTGCTGTAGTAGTGCGGCTTCAACGCCCACATGTATGGGTGCAGCTGGTCTTGGTCTAGGCCGTCGCCATAGGTTTCGTGCTGTGCTTCGAGCATTAGCCCGTTCAGCTCATCGATCGTAAGCTCACGCTGGCGGCGCGTCTCGAAAACACGCTGCTCGAACAAGAAGCGACTGGTGATGTCGACCACGACCTGGCAGGAGCCCTGGAGCGAGGCTTCCAAAATCGCAATCTGTTCCTGCGCGTCGGCCGTCTGGAGCGCGGCTTGACGGATAATTGTCTCGCAGAAGATGCTGGCCGTCTCCGCAAGCGTCATCGGCGTTGAGCGCTGGAGCATGGTGCGCTCGGCCAGGTTGAGATTGTGGTACGCATGACCGAGCTCATGGGCGAGCGTACTAACGCCGCCGAACGCCGGCTTATAGTTGGCAAAGACGCGTGACTCGTCCTTGCGCAACGACATACAGTACGCGCCATCGCGCTTGCCGGGCCGTGGCTCGGCATCGATCCAACGCTCTTCGAACGCACGTGCCGCGAAGTCGCTCATACGCTCCGAGTAGGTGCCGAACTGCTGGACAATGAAGGTGGCCGCCTCGTCGAATTCCCAGACCTTGGAGCTGGTTCCAACTGGCGCAAACAGATCGTACCACGCCAGTCGCTCTACTCCGATCGCCCGGGCCTTGGCCCGGAGGTAACGCCGGAAGTCGGGAAACGACTCGCGTGCCGCCGTGAACATCGCGTCCAGGGTTTCCCGATCGATGTTGTTGATGAAGAGGGTCGTGTCGAGTGGCCATTCCCAACCGCGGTGTTGCGCAAGTGTATTGACCTCGCCCTTGATACTATTGAGCGCTGCCGCCAGGGGTAGGGCGACGCTCTTCCATCCTTCGAGCTCGGCTTCGTACGCCTTACGGCGAACGTCGCGCTCGGCCTCATACGCGAGGTTGCGCACCATGCTCATCGGCATCACTTCAACGTGGCCGTCACGCTCGATTGGCACCGTCAGCTGTGACGTCACGTTGCCATGAAGCTTGCTCCAAGCTGTTCCACCGCTCAAGTTGAGCTCGGAGGCCAATGTTTCTTCCGCCGGCGACATCAGATGCTCCGCCTGGCGCTTTGCTCGGCGTAAGGCGAAGGCATGGTCTTGGGCGACCGTGGATTGCGCGATCAGGGCCTCGACATCCAGTGTACCTAGCCACGCCGTGAAGCGCGTGCCCAACTGCGACAGCCGGACGGTATGCTGTTGGAGCTCGCTCAGCTTGGTCTGAGCGACATTGTTGCGGGAATCGGTGGTGACAAAGCTGGAAATGTATGCGCTCAGGGTGCGGATCTCCTCGAGCACCGCGTTGTAGCGCTCGACGATTTCCTCAAATGCTGTGATCGTGGCGGCATTAATTACCGGTGTTCCTTCGCCCCCAATCGCATGCCGGTCGAAGAGCTCGCCAAGCTCGGCGATGCTCTGTGTCGCGGCCTCAAATCCGCGGGTGAACTCGGGCGAATCGAGGCTTGGAAACACTACCGTCATATCCCAATGGGGCAGCGCAGCTGCGGTGCCTGCCATAACATCCCTCCTTCTTAGCTTCTCTTCAGTATAACGGAACTTCGTGGCAGGAATGCGGGCGTGGCGGCTCGTAGCCCCGCTTGGCCTGAGTGCGACAGAATGTTATGTGGCGGTGCTGGTTTAGCGCCGGCCTTTACGCTGCGCCTCGAGCTGCCGTGCGAGCTGTCCGTGATGATCGGGTGCGGCTGAAGGCTGATCATAGGGCGGCAAATAGACCCGCCGGATTTGCTCGCTGAAGGAGATGGGCTCGGTGCGACTGCGCGGATTGGGATGCTGGCGTAGCTGCTGGCGGATTCGCTGGCTCCGTCGGTCGGACATACTGGTCACTCCTTGTCGCTGACGTTGGGTGAGAGTAGCCTCGGTAGGATCCTGAGCGCAGAACGTTGTGCTTGGATTGTGTCGTGGCGTGCCAAGCCTGACGTGCAGGCAAAAAAAGGGGCCGTGTTCCCCAGCCGGGGAGCACGACCCATATCTGCCACGCATGATTGTCTACAATATCTTCTGCTCATACGTTCTACTCTTGTATGTACACCTTATCGATCCCAATGTCAAGGGTTATCTTTCGCTCGCTCAATAGGTCTGGGCCACCTAGGACTTGTGCTTGACACTACTTCCACTGGGCCTACAATTGGCTGTACCGACCCTTCCATCTACTGCCTCAAGAGGCTGCATATGACCGACAGCTCCCTCGGGAAGAAACTTGGAATTAAAGCTGGCAACCGCGTGCTGATTTTGAATGCGCCACAAGAATACGGGGACATGCTTGGCCCACTGCCGGAGGGTGTGCAGCAGCTCTCCGTCGCAAATGGCAGCATCGACGTCGTTCATTTGTTCGTGAAAAACCAGTCTGAGCTGTCACAGTACGGTCCCAGAGCCATCCAAGCAGCGAAGCCGGACGGCATGTTCTGGATCTCGAATCCCAAGCGCAGCACTAAGGTCGTAACTGACCTGACACGCGACACAGGTTGGGACCTCGTGCGAGCTGCCGGCTTTGAGGGCGTGGCGATAGTTGCTGTGGTCGGCGCTGCGCTTTCGACCGTCGGCTCTCGTCCGTCGTTCCCGCTAGCGCCCGCAGCTTGGCTAAACCGCGTCCCGCCAAGGAATTAGCTATGCTTGATGCGCATGTACTTGCCTTTACCGGTGTTGCAGCCTTGCTGACGATTACACCAGGCGCCGACACAATGCTCGTTCTGCGCGCTGTGCTGGCACGTGGTCCGCGGGCTGGGCTATTAGCCGCCGCCGGTATCTGCTTGGGCCTCTTTATTCATGCCATGTTATCCGCCTTGGGCCTTTCGTTGCTCCTGGTTCGCTCCGCGATAGCTTTTGAAGCGGTGAAGCTCCTAGGCGCAGCGTACCTCGTCTTCCTGGGAATCCAGTCGCTCTGGCATAGCGCTCGAGGTCGGCTAGACGGGCTCGCCGACGTTCCTGCGCAATCGACGCAGCTGTCGTCACGGTCTTTTCTTGAAGGTTTGCTAACAAATATTTTGAACCCCAAGGTCGCAATTTTCTATCTGGCGTTTTTGCCCCAATTTATTGTCCCGGGTGATTGGGTACTTGGAAAGTCTCTGCTGCTCGCAGGCATTCACGCTGTGCTCGGGATTATCTGGCTTTCTCTTGTCGTGCTGCTCCTTGGTCGGATGCGCGCGGTGCTTACACGGCCGGTCGTGCAGCGACGACTTGAAGCTGTCACAGGTTTGCTGCTTATCGCCTTCGGACTACGGTTGTCGTTCGAGCAGCGTTGACCGTTGAGCACGCAGCACGCGAATGTCATTTGATACAGTGTCCGCGTAGTACGACAGGCTCGCGAGCCGCGCGACCCAATTGTTGAGGTGAACGGGAATGATGGACCCACTCAAGCACTTTTCAAGTCGTGTCGCTGAAAGCGCCACCAGGTGAATGGAACGATTGCGTTCGAGTACGATACAACCGCCTACTACGGCCATCTTGCCCGGTGCTCACCATAGTCCGGCAGCGCTACGGGTCCGTGCTGCCTACCCCGTTGCTACAATATGCACATGACCAGTAGCTTTCCCCTATCACGCGGACGTTTCGCGCCTAGCCCGACAGGTGCCATCCACCTTGGAAATGTTTGGACAGCGCTCCTCGCATGGCTCGACGTACGGCAGGGCGGAGGTGCGTTCGTCCTGCGCATGGAAGATCTTGATCCGGACCGCTCGCGGGCGTACTACGCAGCACAGCTGGTCGACGATCTGCGCTGGCTCGGGCTTGATTGGGATGAGGGACCGGATGTTGGTGGTCCATACGTGCCGTACGCCCAGAACGAGCGTCGCAGCTGCTACGCCGACGCACTCTCTATCTTGAAGCAGCACGACCTGGTGTATCACTGCTACTGCACGCGGGCGGAAGTCCGGGAGGCTGCTTCCGCACCCCATGGCCTTGCCCCACGCGAGTTTTGCCCGCATCGGTGCTGGCAGCTTTCCATGCGAGAGCAACAGGCGCGTGAGGTATCAGGGCGGCGTCCCTGTGTCCGGATTCGTATTCCGGATGGCACGCCCGAAATCGTCTTTGACGATCTATGTCGTGGTCCGCAGAGCGAAAAGCTTATGCAGGTAGCCGGTGATTTTGTGCTGCGGCGGGCCGACGGCGTCCATGCATACCAGCTCGCGGTCGTCGTCGACGATGGCCTAATGGCGATTAACCGGGTCGTGCGGGGTGCGGACCTGCTCGACAGCACGGCGCGTCAGATTTGGCTCCATCAGGTGCTGGGCTACCCGCCGCCAGAGTTCGCCCATGTGCCATTGCTCGTCGATCCCGAAGGCCACCGTCTTTCCAAACGCCAGGCGGCGCTCGCCATCTCCGCGCTGCGTGCGCGTGGCACACGCCCTACTACGATCATTGGGTGGCTCGCGGCTTGGGCTGGTTTGATTCCAGCGCATGAGGAGGTTCGCCCCGTCGATCTAGTGGGCCTGCTCGACCTACGTCAGCTGCAGCGGCATGATATCACGGTCGATACCGACACTCTGTGCTAGAGCTATCACCCTAGCAAGAACGTTTAGACCGCATCGGCGTAAGGTTCATGGTGCAGATATTCCGGTACGCGCCGACGCGGGGTGATCATAAGATGCTTACTGCTGGCTCGGGCTTTTGAAGTCGGAAGGATGCCACATCGGAGAAGAGCTAGTGAAGGCAAGAGGCACGGATGGGAGGAGTTAAGGCCCGGCCGGAGAGATGGTCTGTAGCCGGCTCTTCGCGGCTGAGGCCGCCGCAGACGAGGTGCTTGTCGTGAATCAGTCTCGACGATAGGCTTGGGTCAGGCCGCTGAGCCAAAGGTGCGCGCAGCTGAGCGGTTGGTCTACATGCTCGGTTAAACAGCGCTGTTTGTCTCACTGCTCACAGCTCCAGACCACGGATTATCGATGGAACAGGTGTTCGACAGACAATGCGGATCGTGCTACACTTTAGGCATCCAGAGCTATATGGCCAGGTGCAGGATGGGCGCGATTCGTGGGGGGCGGAGTAAGCAAGGGCCGGGCTGGTGGCTACGCGGCAAGTATGGTCGGGCGGTCTGGTCACTTATGGTCGGGATCAGTCGGCTCTGCCTCCCTGCTGCCCGCGGTGTGTATCATCCGCAACCACACAGCCGGGTTGTGCTTGGCGTCGCTCTCCCACCCGAGGCAGACCCCGATACAGTTGGTGCGCGCCTGTGGTGGCGAGGCCTCGGCTTGGTTGAGCGCGACGGGAAGCTGATCGCGGGTGCCGATGTTTCCGCGGCGGTGCAGGCGCGCCGGCTACGGGTGGCACGAACCTTCGTGACTCGTCAACTCCGCGACGCGGGTGTGCGCGGCCCAGTTAAGCGCTGGGAAGAACCGGTGCGCTAAAGATAACTCGATCGACGATGCATCTCTGCAAAGCAAGCACCTCCTCGCGGGCCCGCTGCTTGAGGAGGTGCTTGCCTACTCGTCGGCGAATGCAGCCGATCGCGACCCGGCCTATTTCCTGTGCTACCGGCCCTTGAGCTTCCACAAGCCGCCGCGCGTCTTCCTGAAATCCGGCGCCATGACCGCCAGCACCCCGCAGTACTCCTGGTCGCTCATGCGGGATTGTAGCGGCGGATCGATCTCCTCCAATGTTTGATTGGTGGTGATCACCGTGGGCAGCTGGGTGTTATAGCGGAAGTTCAAAATTTGGTAGAGCTTCTCGCGCGCCCATGCCGTCGACGATTGCGCGCCGAAGTCGTCGAGAATCAAAAAGGGTGTCGCCCGGACCTCATAAAAGACTTTGTCATACGCGCCCGAGCCCTCGCCGCCAAACGACGCGCGTAAAGCATCCAGGAGATCGGGCGTATTGATGAATAGGGTCGGCAGTCCCCGGGATAGTCGGTCGTTGGCCATTGCCGCCGTGAGGTGTGTCTTGCCGCTGCCGTGAACCCCCATCAATACCAGCCACTTACGCTGCTGTGGGTCGCGCACAAAGCTCTGCACGATGCCGTACACCTGCGCCAGGTTGTAGCGATTACGCTGCGATTCCTCCGCGCTGTATGGCTGTGGGATAAAGGTCTCGAAGGTCATGCGTCGAATGAGCTCGTAGCTCAGGCCCATCAAGCGGTTGACGACCTCGGAGGCATATCCGACGACATTCACGATGCGGCTAAGGTCGGCGTCTTGTAGTCGTGACCGAATTCGGCCTTCAAAGTTATCAATCAGCTTGCTTGTGGTAATTACGGTCGGCTTGCGGGCATCGTAGCGATGGGCGAGGATTTGGTACAGCTTCTCTTCGGCCCAAGGGCTTGTCGACTGCGCGCCTAGATCGTCGAGCACCAGCACCGGCGCGTCCCGAACGGTGGCAAAGAGCTCATCATATGAGACGTCACTGTGTGGGCTAAATGTGGTGCGCAAATGGTCAAGAAAGTCGGGCACAAACACCCACAGCGCGCCCTCGTTGCGGTCCAGGATGGCATTAGTGATCGCCGCGGCGAGATGCGATTTGCCGGTGCCGCTAGGGCCGGTTAGGACCAGCCAGCCACTTGGCGCGGCCGCGTACTCCTGCGTAACGCGATGCGCCACCTGAAGCGCGTCTCGGCTAAAGGCGCTTGTGCCGCGCCGCAGATCGAAGTTGTCGAAGCGCTTGTGCTGGAGTGGCCCGAGATGTGACAGCTCACGGAACTTGTTGGCGCGGCTCGCCGAGACCTCGTTTGCCTTGCAGCTACACGGCTGCAGCTTGCCGAAGTTTGGATGACCGAATGGCACGTCGTAGCGCAAAAAGCCTGCACCACCACAGCGAGTACAAGGTGGGGACGAGGCCTCGGGTGCTGCAGCATCGGCCTTGACCTGCATTCGCGCAATAATTTCAGCTAAAGGTTCCATAGACACCATATTGATAAAGGTTAGCGACCAACCGTATCACACAGCGCGGTCCTGCTTGATCGGCTTGCCGATCACAGCTCTACGTCCGTAGGTCGTCGAGCAATCGGCAGAATGAGCGGGTCTCCACCCGCTTGCCCCTAAAACTTGATAATATCAGAAAGCTCGCCGCTGATGTACTTTGATGGATCTTCGCTTGGAACGACCGGCAGCGGGCCCCGGCCATGCGTCGCCCACCGATTGAGCACGGCGCGAATATAGCGCCACGAGCGTTTATTCGATCGTACGGCCTCACGAATAGCATCTTCCAACCAAACCGCCGGGTAACGCTCCTGGGCTTCCTTGAGCTCCTCGGTCAGCATCGGCGTGAGCACCCCGATGTTTTGCTCGTACAGCCGAAAGATTGTTGGTCGCTGCTGCGCTGGTGTCGGTACCGGCAGCCACGCAATATCTCCATCCACCATCCGCGCGATCCATAGGCGGTTACGGTCGGTGTTGGCAAGGTACCAGTTACCTACACGCGGCCCTTCCGGCACAGCAGCGTGCAGTAGCGTTCCACGGCGCACTGCCGCCTCGATGCCTTCGATCAGCACGTCCTCGGTCGGTCGGAGGGGCGCAATTGCGCGGAGTGAACGGGCGAGATCGGCATCCGCTCGAAAGTCAGCCCACTCGACCATCCGCGGCCGCCGGCGGCTGCCGCGCAGGAGATAAAAAAATTGGAGCGTTACTTTCAGCTCGGCGGGCTGGCTGATCGCCGGCAGTACCTCGGTGAATAGCTCTCGCGGCAGCTTAATCGGGTCGTCAGTGGAAAAGCCGGTGAATGTCATGCCGCGTTTCTCCGGTCACGCTCAACGTGATCCTGTGATGATTCCATCCTACCATGGCGACTCGTGGTCGTCCACACGACGAGTTAGCCGATCCGCGCGCTCCGTCAATACCCACGCCAGGCTAGTACCCTTCCGGTGAATGGTAGGGCGCGAGGTCGCGAAAACGCGTGGTGCGCTGATCGAAAAACAAGCTCACCGTTCCCAAGGGACCATTGCGGTGTTTGGCAATATGAATCTCGGCAATCCCTTTCTTGTCGGTATCCTTGTCATACATCTCCTCACGGTAGATAAACATGACAAGGTCCGCGTCCTGCTCGATCGAGCCCGACTCTCGGAGGTCGGCAAGGACGGGGACGTGGCTGGTGCGCCCTTCAACCGCGCGGGAAAGCTGTGAAAGTGCAATGACTGGGATATTGAGCTCGCGCGCGAGTGACTTGAGCGACCGCGAGATTTCCGATACTTCTTGCACGCGGTTGTCGTTGCGCTTACCGCTCCCGGACATCAGCTGAAGATAGTCGATAATTAACACTTCCAAGCCGTGCTCTGCCTGAAGCCGTCGTGTTTTCGAGCGCAGCTCGTTAACGGTTACACCGGGTGTATCATCGATATAGATCGGCGCGGTCGAGAGCTGGCCCATCGCGTCCATCAGCGCGGTCAGCTCATTGGTCGTGATACGACCAGTGCGCAGCTTTTGCGAGTCGATGCCGGTATGCGTTGCCAGCAAACGTTGCAGCAGCTGGTCGCGCCCCATCTCCAGTGCAAAGACGCCGACCGGCGCACGTTGCTGCATCGCAATATTGAACGCGATAGTCATCGCGAATGACGACTTGCCAACGCCGGGCCGAGCTGCCAGGATCAGCAGATCGGACTTATGGAGCCCGCCCGTGATCCGATCAAAGTCAATAAAGCCCGTGGAAAGGCCCGCCATCTCGGGGCCGCGCTCCTGCACATCGTTCAGATAGTCGTAGTACTGATCGACGACTTGCGCGAGTGGCACGAAGCCTTGAATCCCGCGCCGCTGCGAAACATTGAAGAGCTCTTGCTCGGCCGCGTCCAGCGTCTGTTCGACGTCGTCGGTCTCGTCAAACCCGAGCGCGGCAATTTTACCACCCGCCTGAATCAATCGCCGCAGCACGGCGGTCCGCTCCACGATACGAGCGTAATACTCGACGTGATATGAGGTCGGAACAGAGTTCGACAGGTCGATCAGGAAGGGAATACCGCCGATCTGGTCCAGACGCTCCTTCCGCCGTAGCTCGTCGGCTACCGTGGTGAGGTCGGGCGGCGTTCGACGGTTATAGCATGCGAGCTGCGCTTCGAAGACCCAGGCGTGTTTCTCACCGTAGAAATGCTCGGGGAGCAGCCAAGCCGCAATTGGGACGACTGCCTCGCGGTCAAGAAAAATAGCGCCGAGCGTCGCACGTTCGGCTGCGTCGTTGTGCGGTAGGGACTTTTCCACAGCAATGCTCCGGCACACTCACAAACTATCCACAGGCCATCCACATGGGGCGCTAAACGCACGATGTGCCGTGCTTTGATCAAAGCACGACACATCGAGTTACTGCAAGGCCGCGGTCTTACACCGCGATGACAAATTATTCTGCGTCGGTCTCGGCCGCTGTAGCCGCGGCTGGAGTGGCGCCCTCGCCGTTCTCGCCCTCGACGACGACGTTCAAACGCGCCTCGACGCCGCTAGCTAACCGAACAGGTACGGAGTAGACGCCTGCACGCTTGATCGGATCACCGAGATCAATTTTGCGGCGGTCGACCTCGACTCGAAGCTGCTGCTGAAGCTTTTCGGCCAAGTCGGCATTGGTGATCGAGCCATATAGGCGGTCGAGCTCGCCCACCCGCACACTAAAGCGGATTGTCTGCCCGTTGAGCCGTTGGGCCAGCTGCTCGGCCTCGTTGCGATTCTTGATATCGCGCTTCTTCTGCGCCTCGGCACGCTCCTGGGCCTGCTTGATCAAGCCCTTCGTCGCCAGCGAAGCATAACCTTTGGGTAGCAGATAGTTGCGGCCATATCCATCGGCAACTTCTTTAATTTCGCCAGCCTTGCCGAGATTCGGCACATCCTGGATCAAGACAACTTTCATGAAAACCTCACCTCGGCGCTCTGGCCGGTACTCTCTTATCCAACGGCAGAACAGAACCGCCGATGATCTCCGAATGGCTGCACCCATGCTTGCCCGCATGGGTACTTGACCCAAAAGCCGAACCGTATAATAGCATACCCGCAGACGGATAGTCAACGGATTGAAGCACGTCGCCTGCACCGATCACTAGCGTGTAAATACGTCCCACTCGATCTGATGTCATACGAACACTATGAATTTGCCTAACATAATGTTCAAAACAAAGGCCGATTGAAACGAATTGTGGATAAATTGGTACTATGTGGATAACTTGGAGTCATAAGACGATGACCTATTGCAATATAGGATGGACGCAGCATCGTCGTCAGCTGAAAATCCAGGTATAAAGTATGACAGCTACCTGAAAGTTGCATTAATTCGGGGGCTATGATAGACTTCGGGCCAATGTGGTTACGGTCAAACGCCCGATAAGAAAACAACCGTGTAGTTAGCGGGCCCAGTGTTTCGTTCAGCCAAGTTGCTGGCGAATCAGGAGAGTAACATCCATGTTGAGTAATGACGTGCCCGGCCGCATGTCGCAAACTCACGACCTAGACGATCTCCAACGTCGTGTTCAGCGCGAATCCTCTTCCTGTGCTACTTCTTCCCTGCGCACGAAATACTTTATCTCCACCAAGAAGGTAGGCGCACTGCCGCTCCGCTATCTTCGACATGGTTTTATCGCACTTTCAATTCCCGCAGCATTGATCGCAGGTACCGTCGTTCCATCCGCAACACCAAGGGTCCCAGTCGCGCCCGTGGCGGCGGCGTATGCTGTACAGAGCAGCTTGAGTGCCTTTCAAGGCGACGCGGCGGTAGCAGCCGAAGCCGTTGAGGATGAATTCGTTTTCACCGAAGACATGACGGCTCTTGGCGCTCCTTCAAGCGGGCAGTACGCCCCGGTTTCGGTCGGCGTTGCTAACCTCCGCAAAGGGCCCGGCACAAGCTACGAGCGCGTTGCTAAGCTTCGCCAGGGTCAGACGGTGCGGCTAGTGGCCCGTAGCGGACGCGACTGGTTCAAGGTCGAAACCAAGTCTGGGGCCACCGGTTGGCTGCACTCAGAGGTCGTCGACGTCAATCAAAAGGTTGCCGACCAGTTGGCTGCGATTACCGTTAAGAGTCAATCGACGTCAAAGGTTCGCATCGGGACGACAACCGACTCTAAGGTTAATCTCCGCGGCGGTCCCAGCACGAATGAGAACGTGTTGACGAAGCTGCCCGAGGGGATCAAGCTGGAAGTCATTGGGCAGCAGGAAGGCTGGCTCAAGGTTGCAACGCCCAAGGGTACTGTCGGATGGGTTACCGACGACTATGTAGCGGTCACGACGGCTGCGCAGCCGGCGCCCGCGCCCGCGAAAGCGCAGGCTGATGGCCCGCTCGTGGCGCGTGTCAATGATAGCCGCGTGAACTTGCGCAAAGGCCCGAATACCCGCTTCCGAAGCTACGGCCGCATGGCGAAGGGTACGGCGGTAGAAGTGGTCGCGCGCTCCGATGATTGGCTCAAGGTGCGCTCGCCTGGCGGGAATACCGGGTGGGTCGCGGTTGACCTGGTGAACCTCCCGGTTGATCTAAGTGCCATTCCTGTCACCAACGATGTTCCAGCGCTGCCCAAGGTGGTCGAGATTCAGCCGGTACAAAACGTAGCGGCGGCCGCGCCGAGCGAAGCAGCAGCGCCAAGCGAAGCAGTAGCAGCACCATCCGGCGATGCAGCGTCGATTGCGTTGCGCTTCGTTGGAGCGCGTTACGTCTGGGGTGGCTCCAGCCCACGCGGCTTTGATTGCTCAGGCTTGACGCGCTACGTGTACAAGCAGCTCGGCGTGAATTTGCCGCACAAAGCGAGCCTGCAGTTCAGCACGCGCTATGGTCAGCGTGTGAGTATGGATGAGCTTGCTCCCGGCGATCTGCTCTTCTTTGCCAACACGGCAGGTCGGGGTATTACGCACGTCTCCGTATATGTCGGCAATGGCATGATGGTCACCGCCAACACACCGCGCACCGGCGTGCAGTATCTGAGTATCTACAGCCGCTACTGGCAGAAGCACTACGCAGGTGCGATTCGGCCGAACCGCAGCTAGGTCTGGTCTGCTAATTTGCCGCTGGAGGTAGCGAGCTTACGCTCGGCCTCCAGCGGCTTTGTTTTGCTCGGGTGCCGGCCGCAACGTGCCAAGGGCTCGCTAAGTCTCAGGTCTTTGAACTTTGAATTGGCGAGTTGTACAATGCGCTCCGGAGTCGTGCCGTGAGGAGGCAACATGAAAGGTCTTGTACTCAGTGGCGGAAAAGGCACTCGTCTCTATCCGCTAACATATACGAAGGCAAAGCAGCTGATTCCAGTTGCGAATAAGCCTGTGCTGTTCCGCGTGATCGAGGCGATCCGCGATGCTGGCATCACCGAGATCGGGGTCGTTGTCGGTGACACGGCATCTGAGGTGAAGGAAGCAGTCGGGCGCGGCAAGCGCTGGGGTGTTAACATCACCTATATCCAGCAAAGCACACCTAGTGGGCTCGCGCATGCGGTGAAAGAGAGCCGCGAATTTTTAGGTGACGATCGCTTTGTGATGTTTCTGGGCGATAACTGTATCCAAGGTGGTATCTCGCCGCTGATTGAGCAGTTTGGTCGGAGCGACTGGAACGCACAAATCGTGTTGACGCGGGTGCCCGATCCATCTCAGTTTGGCGTTGCTGAGCTTGACGACGAAGGCCGCATCGTGCGGCTCGTCGAGAAGCCTAAGGAGCCGAGGTCAAATTTGGCGTTGGTCGGCATCTACATGTTCGACCAGTCGATCTGGGAAGCGATCGCACATATCAAGCCCTCGTGGCGTGGTGAGCTTGAGATTACCGATGCCATTCAATATCTGGTTGAACATGGGTATCGCGTGTTTCCTTATATCCATCGCGGCTGGTGGATTGACACCGGCAAGCGCTCGGATATGCTTGACGCTAATCGCCTCGTGCTTGAAGAGCTCGAGCATCGCATCGACGGATTTGTCGACAAGGACTCTCAGGTTACCGGCAAGGTGACCGTCGAACAGGGCGCTGAAATTATCAATAGCGTCATTCGCGGCCCGGCCATTATTGGTGAACATGCGCGCGTTGTTAATTCCTATGTGGGTCCATTTACGGCAATCTATCACCATACTGAGATCGAGGACAGCGAAATCGAACACTCGATTGTGCTTGAGAATTCCTCGATCGTTAGTATCCCTCATCGGATTGAGGATAGCTTGATCGGTCGTAACGTCAAAATCCACCGGTCGCCAATCAAGCCAAAAGCGTACAAGCTTATGCTTGGGGATAACTCGGACGTCGGTATTTTGTAACAGGCGTTGACTAACTGGCTCACGCGGGCGCTCAGGATTGCGCCTGCTTCATATTGCTCGGGGTTGCGCGGCTGTTCACGCCAAAGCTTGTGTGATGCCGGTCGAGCCAACTGGCGATTGATGCAGATACCTGCTCATGCTCAAGGTCGTTGGGCAGGAGATGACCGCTGCGCTCAAACCAGGCCAGCTCCTTGTCGGTCGTCCCGATCAGATTGTAGATGTGCTGGGCGCTGATCGGCTGAACCGTGGTGTCGAGCCGGCCTTGCATGATTAACGCTGGAACAGTGACACGCCGGAGGTCGCGGCGCACACGCCGGCCCAACCGAACCACCTCATAGATCGAACGGGTCGAGATGCGGATACCGCGACGCAACTGGGCGACCACCGCTGGATCATCAAAGTCGACCTGACCGAGCTTCGATACTAATTCAGCCCGGAGCTGCGGGTCTGTGAAGTTGGCCTTGCGCATGGGATACAGCCATGGCACGACGTAGCGTCCCAGCATCAGCGCACGTAGTGGCCAGCCGCCAGCGGGTGCGAGGGCCGCCGCTAAGGTGATAACCCCACATCCACGTCGTTGCGCCGCGGCCTGCAGCGCAAGCAGGCCCCCGAGTGAATAGCCCAGCAACACGACCGCAGCGCAGCGAGCCCTAAGCGCTTCGTATGCGGCCTTCACCGATGCAGCCCACTCCTGCCAGCGCACACTATGCAGTTGATCTGGCCGGGCGCCGTGTCCGGCAAGGAGCGGACCTGAGACCATATAGCCGCGCCCCGCGAGATAGTCGGCGAGCGGCCGTAGCTCGCCGGGCAGCCCTAGCCAGCCATGGATCAAAAGCACGCCGACTGGGCCGTCTCCTAGCAGAAATGGTTGAGCGGCGGTGTTTGATATCGCTG
>JADDQE010000136.1 GCA_016781525.1 bacterium
GGAGCTTGTAGGCTCGCGCGTGTCGAATGCTTGTAACGCAACCTAGCTGGTCCTGATGCCGGCCCTTCCGATTGGATTGGAGCGCGCGAGGTGTCGGTGCTGCTCTCGGCAACGCCGGCAGGCGGCACAAGTGGGCTGGCCCAGCTGTTGAATAGGAGGGACTATGTATGACCTAGTCGTGATCGGGGGCGGCCCGGCAGCTCTGGCAGCCACCTTTTATGCCGCGAGCAAGCAGCTCGACGTCGCCATGGTGTACGAGGAGCTCGGCGGCAAGATCGGCTGGCTCCAAAGTCTTGCCGGACCCGATCTGCACGCCTACCTCCCTGGCAACGAGCTAGCCCATCTGCTAACGATTCGGGCGACAACACAAGGCGGGCGAAGTATCGACGATTGTGTGCTCTCAGTTACCGTCAGCGATTCCACGTTCAACATAGGTACGGCGAGGCACGGCACGTTGCAAAGTCGAACGGTTCTCGTGGCGACAGGCGCCACACCGCTCCAGCTGCAGGTGCCGGGGGTTGCCGAGCTGGTTGAAGGAAGCGTGGGCTACTCCATCTCAACCTATGCGCATGTGGTTCGTGACCAAAGCGTCGTCGTCGTCGGGGGGACAGCCCGTGCGTTGAGTGGCGCCGCCGAGCTGGCAACCAGTGCGAGGCAGGTCTACCTCGTCGCGCCCAACCCAGTTGCTATGAACGCTCCGCTCGGTCAAGCCCTCCGGCAACATCCCAAGGCAGAGCTGCTCGACGGCTGGGAAGTCACGGGCGTTGTAGGCGCTCACGAGGGCATCGACGTCATGGTCGAACGCCAAGGGCAGGCCCGTACATTGAGCGTCCAGCGTGTCTTTGTGGCGCTAGGGCTGATACCAAATAGTGCGATGGTACGCAGCCTCGTGAAAACCGATGCGAATGGCTTTATCCTGGTCAATCGCTTTCACGAGACGTCGGTGCCTGGCCTGTTTGCTGCCGGCGACGTCTCATCAATCTTTGGTGAGCACGTACTGACTGCAATTGGCGATGGAGCACGCGCCGCGATGACGGCCTATGATTACCTGTTAGCGCAGCGCGTGGTCGGCTGTGTATAACCGGCCAGCAAGCCGCTGCTCCGACCCTCCACCGTGACGGCGCTCAACCAGTCTCCGAGAGCAAGCTCGTGTCGGGGATGGTTCGCCAGCGGCGCCGTTTCGCTCAGTGGAAGGTGTACCCGAACCCCAGTCTGGTCTCGGCGGGCTTCAGCGGCGCGGTCGCGCGTTCGTCCATAGTGGCGTTGGCACTTTCGCCACGATATCTTGAGAAGGCGAGTCAGGATGACACAATTCCCGAGGCAGCCGAACCAGCGCGTGTTGGTAGCCTACGCCAGCGAATTCGGTTCGACCGCGGCAGTCGCCGCAGTGATCGGGCAGGTTATCAGAGAAGCTGGTGTCGAGGTTGATGTACGTTCGGTCGTCGACGTCCAGCATATGTCGACGTATCAGGCGGCCGTCGTCGGCAGCGCCATCTACAACGGGCAATGGCTACCCGAAGCTGTGCACTTCGTACGGCATCATGCCGCCGAGTTGAGCCTGATACCGACCGCCTACTTTGTCGTCTGCGCTACCATGAGCGAGGCTTCGGATGAGCGGCGGCGAGGCGCACACTCCTTTGTTGATGCAGTGCTGGAAACAGGTCCAGCCCTTTGACATTGGACTGTTTGCAGGCGCGATCGCGCCACACAAGCTACCATGGCCGGTTCGGCTACGGATGCGCCTCACAACCAACCTGAGCAGCGGTGATTATCGCAGATGGGACGAGGTTCGTAGCTGGGCCGCATCACTCGCACCGACATTACTGAAGCCTCTCGATACTACGCCATAATCGACTTACCACACTCCGTCGCACCGTGTACGGCGGCATGTCCGCTGCGGCCTGCGGACCTTGTTCACCAACCTTCGCCGCGGTTCGGGCACGCGGGCGCCTGCGCCCCAAGCCCAGCATCGTGCCTACGTGATTCCCGCCTCGTGATTACATGCCAATGTTTCCCAGCATGTTTGTCCCTTGCTCATCGCGCCTCTCAACACTTTCCGCAGTGCTAGCAGGCTATCGCCGTGTGCAATCACGTCGACAAGCTTGCGCTCACGAGCGGCGTCGCGCCCTGCAGAGCGAAGATGATTGCAGCCGATCATGGCATAGATGCTGCGTATCAACATAATCAAAGGTTGTAGATACGGAACTCGAGAGTATCAGAGGGAGGAATGTTGATGGAACGGCAGATGATAACTGAGGTACAAGGGGCACGACGTACCGTCGCTACCTACGGCTCGTACCTAGAAGCACAGCGCGCTGTTGATTACCTGTCAGATCACAATTTCCCAGTACAACGGGCGGCAATCGTGGCCGAAGGGATCCGACTAGTCGAGCAGGTGACTGGGCGGCTAAACTACGGGCGGGCCATACTTAACGGAGCTTTGAGCGGCGCGTCCACCGGTCTGTTCGTGGCGCTGCTGTTGGGCTTCCTTGGGTTTTTGGGTCCGGCGGCCGGTGCCGCGATCCTTAGTCTTGCCCTGTACGGCTTAATTTTTGGCGCGATCCTCGGCGCAGTCCTTGGTCTCGTCGGCTATGCGGTAACAGGGGGCCAGCGGGACTTCACGTCGATTAGCGGGATGCAGGCCGAACGGTTCGTGGTGATGGTCGATGCCGAGGTCGCCGACGATGCAACGCGGCTATTGGCGTCACTTTCCACCGGACGCTAGGTTACCGGTCGGCAGAATTATCACGCCGCGCGGAAATTTTCGGGGAAACAGTGTTGAAAATGCCGGCTGTGGAATGGGCCCAATACGTGCTCTACCGCAGCCGCTCTCGTTAATTGGCAATGCGGAATATGCACTGGTCGAGTTACCGTCTGCGAGACTTTGCCGTTCTCAACCGTGGACGAAGCGCTGAGGCAGACCCACCGCGCTGACGGATATCACTTCGCGGTATCCCTTGTCCGCCGGTATCCGGTCACGCACACGAAATCTCCCTAAAATGTGCCGCGGGAGGGACCTCGCATACGACGTGGGCAGGATGGTATCCTACTGCCTAAAGCAGGAAAGGATTATCCATGCTCGAAACAACGCCACGACTACGCCCCAACGCGCTTAATCCCCTGCCGCTCGGCGAGATCCGTCCGGCCGGTTGGTTGCGTGCTCAGCTCAGGCTCCAGGCGGACGGCCTAAGCGGCCACCTCGACGACGTCTGGCCGGATGTTGCCGATAGCGCCTGGATTGGTGGTAACGCCGAGGGCTGGGAGCGCGGCCCGTACTGGCTTGACGGCTTCGTACCCCTCGCATTCTTGCTTGGCGACGACCGGTTGATTGCTAAGGCACGACGCTGGGTTGACGCAATCCTTGAGCGACAAACACCAGACGGCTGGTTGGGTCCCACTCGTGATACCAGTGATGGGCGCCGCAAGGCCTACGATCCCTGGCCAGTATTTGTTGTGCTCAAGGCGCTGGTGCAATTCCACGAAGCCAGTGGCGATCCGCGCATCATTCCCGCGATGCTGCGCTTCCTGGGGTTTCTCCGCGAATTACTTGAGCGCGAGCCGTTGTTCGACTGGGGACGCTACCGCTGGCCAGACCTGGCGGTGAGCATCCACTGGCTGTTCGAGCGCACGGGCGAAGCCTGGCTGCTCGACTTGGCTGCAATGGCCTACCACCAAAGCTTTGACTGGCGCCAGCACTTCGAGCACTTCCCATATCGCGAGAAGCAGCAGGCCGAGCAAATCCATCCGCCCACACCCGTCGAGCCGCGTGTCACCTTCCGCACCGATCTCGCATCGCACGTTGTTAATAACGCCATGGCGATCAAGCAGCCGGGGGTGTGGCTACGGCAATCGTTCGACCCGGCCGACCAAACCGCGGTCTTTCAAATGATCGAGACATTGGATCGCTACCATGGCCAGGCAACCGGCGTGTTTACGGGTGATGAGCATTTGGCCGGGCTTAGTCCTTCCCAAGGGACGGAGCTTTGTGCGGTCGTAGAGTATATGTTTACCCTGGAAACACTGCTCCCGATCCTAGGCGAAGCCGGCCTCGCCGAGCGCCTGGAGCGCATCGCCTTCAACGCGCTTCCCGCGACCTTATCGCCTGACATGTGGACCCACCAGTATGTGCAGCAGGCCAATCAGGTGCTGTGCGCTATTGCCCACGACCGGGTGTACACTAACAATGGTCCCGATGCAAACCTCTTTGGCCTCGAGCCACACTTTGGCTGCTGCACTGCCAACCTCCATCAAGGCTGGCCTAAGTTTGCTGCGAGCCTTTGGATGCGCTCGGCGGATGGGGGCCTCGCGGCCGTCAGCTACGCTCCCTGCCAAGTTGCCACGAGCGTTCATGGCCAGCCGATTCGTCTTAGCGTGGAGACGACGTATCCCTTCGAGGAAACCATCCGCGTAGTGGTCGAGCCGCAGGCTCCGGTTCATTTCGCGCTGCACCTCCGAGTACCAAGCTGGGCCGAAGGAGCAACCGTGACGATTAACGATGGCGGTAGCGAGGCAGCTGCGCCTGGATCTCTGCACTGCTTGAAGCGCGAATGGAGCCAGCGGACCGAGGTGGTGCTGCGCCTGCCAATGCGGGTGCTGGCACGCCGCCGTCCCAGCGGAGGCGTGGTGATCGAGCGTGGGCCGCTCGTGTACGCGCTTAAGGTAGGCGAGGAATGGCGTCGAGTACCCCCATATAACAGATCTGCTCCTACTCAGGACGAGCGGGTAGCACACGACTACGAGGTACATCCGACGACGCCTTGGAATTATGCATTGGCAATCGACCCGGATGATCCTGCGGCGTCGATCAGGTTCGAGACACATACGGTTGGAGAGCAGCCGTTCTCCCTCGATCACGCACCCAGCGTGGCGCGGGTTCCGGGGCGGCGCGTACCCGGGTGGGACCTTGAGCACGGCGCGGCCGCACCTGTACCGGTCGGCCCTATTAGCTCCGACGAGCCTTTGGAGGAGCTAGAGCTGATACCCTACGGGTGCACAACATTACGCGTGACAGAGTTTCCGGTGCTGGCTCCGACCAGCCCCACCGCCGGAGGAAGATCCCAAGCCCACTGATCCGGTACAATGTGCGCCGATGCGAATTGTGCGGGGGCTGGTGATGTACGTCAATCGCTGGTGGCTTGAGCGGCTGCGCTCCGTCGTGACAAGGGCGAGGATCCTCAAATGCAGCACCGGCCGCAAGAAAGCGAGCCACGGCATCCCGGCAGGACTTCCGTTATGGGGGGCAGGCAGGACATAAAAAATCCTGCGATGAGGCAATGAAACAACGAACTTATATAAATCCCGTGTACGAGAGGTATTTGGCAGACCCCTTCGTGTGGCGGCACGAGGGCGTCTACTACGCGATCGGAACCGGTCGAGCTGAGGCGGATGGCACGACCTACGGCCAATCGCACGTTATCCCACTGCTCAGGTCTACCGATCTGCTCGAGTGGCAGTATGTGCGTGACGCGTTGGTACGGCCGCCCGACGAGCTTGGCGGCCAGTTCTGGGCGCCGGCAGTGGCTGTCCAAGACGGCAGGTTCTACATGTACTACTCGGTCGGTCACTGGGAGCGCGGCATCATGCACCATCTGCGGGTCGCGGTCGCCGACCAACCCGACGGGCCGTACCATGATACGGGCGAGCCGCTCGTCGTCGTTGGAGATGAAGGCTTTGTGTACGATGCGCATCCCTTCCAGGATGACGACGGACAATGGTATCTCTTCTATAATCGCCACTTTTGGGAGCGGGACGGCGACGCACGGGTCGGGGAGGGGATCGTGGCGCGCCGTTTGATCGGCATGACGCGTGCGTCCGACGACTGTGTCACGGTTGTCCGACCACACGCGGACTGGCACCGTGGCATGCAGGTAACCCGCGATGGCCAGGCCGTCGACTGGCATACCGTGGAAGGCGCGTGTGTGGTGAAGCACGATGGCCGCTACTATTGCTTGTTCAGCGGCTCGTACTGGATGACCGAGCAGTACGGCGTAGATTATGTCGTCAGCGATCAGGTTCTCGGCCCGTATGGCGGGGATATTACAATCACGGGGCCCCGCGTCCTACGCTCGGTGCCCGACTGCGTCCGTGGACCAGGTCATAATTCGGTGGTGCTCGGACCCAATAACGAAACGTGGTACATCGTGTATCACGCCTGGGATGCGAGCATGCAGACGCGGCAGATGTGGATCGACCCGCTCAGCTGGACTGGCGACGGCCCGCGTTGTCTTGGCCCGACCTGGACTGCAGCGCCAATTACCATAGGTTAATAGGACTGAGTTCGTCCGAGTAGGTGAGCGCCGCTGCCGGCGCTGTAGTTGGCGCTCACCGAATGCACAGCTCAATGGCTACCGCCAGCATTCATCCCTTAAGAGAACGCTGCTCTGAGGCAAGGCTCATGGTGCCCATCCGTCGATATATCGTGACATGGTGTGTCATCGCTGTTGGCTTCGGCACGCTGCTGGCGATTTCGGAATACTACCGCAATCCGCTCAATGATCCCGATCCTGCCCAGCAGCGTACCGGAATGCTGCTAGCCCCCCGGGCGGAACGTGCTCCAACGATAACAGATGTTCATGAGCTTGGGCGCCGACGAGTAATACTGTTCGCCCGTAGTCTTAAGGATCAGTATCTGTTCCACGACCTGGCCGATCAAGCGGATTTGGCCGAGGCGGCGGAAGTTATCGTGGTCACGGTCGACGGCTCGCAGCCAATTATTACCAACGGGATTAGCGCGTTTAGGGCCGACGCCGACGGAGAGCTGGCGCGCGCCTTCGGCATGGCGGAGCCGATCGATCGGGGTGCGCCGATTGGATACGTAATTCTCGATTCGGAAGGGTACATCCGGTATCGTACGCTCGATCCCTTATTTATGCATCATGGGCGGGAGCTCCGCATGATGGTGGGAGCCACACCGTAGTGCGAGCTTTTCACGACCTTAGATTGCAAGGTATGCTCGTGGGGCTGGCCGAATGCCTCGTGTTCCTGTCGTATCAGCATAGTGATGGGCGTTTCCATTGGTTTTTGCACTTTTTCGTCGGCGCTGGTGCAGCGCTAAGTCTGCTCGCCCTGCATACGTACTTGACCGGCCACCGCACGAAGTTGCTCTTGCTTTGGATGTTCCTTGGGCACATGCTGGCCATGCTGCCGGACATCCTGTTCGGACTTGCCGATGTTCCGCATCAGCCGTGGATGGACATATTCCTGCTGCACATAAGCGCGCACTTTTTGCCGGGGCGAAACTGGAGCTGGTATGCACTCTTTCTGCTGAGCCTCGCGAGCTACTTTGCCGCGCTCGCTGTGACCGACCTCGCACCGACAGGGCCGGCTGGTGGAATATCTGCGCCATCGGAGACGGCCAAAGGTACTCCGAGGGCACGCTAACAGAAGCGGCAGGTCCGAAACGGCTCCTTCCAAAGGAGCTTCGTCTGGCCGGCAGTGCAAATTTCCATCTTCGCCAGCGCAAGTTTAAGGCTCTGCTCGCTAAATATCGCAGCCGTCGTCACATAGTGGCACACTGCGTGCAGCGCTCTGATACTTGGAGGCTGATAGCCTTCTCGGAATCCCCCCGCCGAAGAGTCAGCTACCAAGATGAGGCGCCTATGCATGAGCCGCCGCTCATTGTGGTCGTAGATGACGATCGGGAGTTCCTGAAAATCATGGTGGCCGTGCTCCGCCTCCATCATTATCGGGCGCTGCCACATCTTGGGGAGGAGGGCGCGGTTGATCTGATTGTGTCCGAAGCACCAAGCCTCGTGATTGTCGATATGCTGATGGAGCATACCGAGTCGGGTCGCCGTATCATCCGTGAGCTCCAGAAGAGCTCAGCGACAGCTCAGATACCGACGGTGGTTTGCTCGGGTGAGAACCGTGCAGGCGAGAAGGTCGCCAATCTCAACGTCGCCCACTACGTGCATCTCAAGAAACCATTTCAGCCTAATGAGCTCCTCATTGTGATTGAGCGGCTGCTCAAGCGCTAGCCGCGCCGACCACATCAAGCCGATTCCTTTTCCTCTGGATCGGCGCGCGTATGAAGTACAAGTGCTCGACTCAGCGATGAATTCCTAGCGCAATCCGAGCATCGCGGTGGTTGTCCCGTCTCAGGTATTTCACTTTGGTCCAATAACCGTATAAGACCTTCTTCATTGCGATTCATACGCGTTGCGGCGCAAAATAAGGTAAGTACGAGAAGCGTGTGTCGCATTGGCGCTCCGTTTTCGCTCCCTACTCCTACATCGTTGGAAAAGAAAGGATTACATTATGTCCAACATCCTGCGTGGACGCCGCATGGCCAAGATATTGGCAGTGCTCGTGGCGCTCACGGGCCTTATGCTGAGCCCCCTACCTGTTGCTCAAGGCCAAGCTAACACCCTGGTTTGGTCGCGGGTGTCCGGCCTCCCGGTCACGGTGCATCTACATGACATCTTTATGGTTCATGAGCGCATGGCCTGGGCTGTCGGTGAGGAGCGCGGCTCAGGGGTAATTTATCGCCTCCAAATGCAAGGCTCGACGTGGGAAGTAGCGTTCGAGACAAGAGTACCCGCGCCACTATACGCCGTCGCCGCCACAAACGAGACCAACGTGTGGGCCGTGGGTGACAACGGGACGATCGTTCAGAAAGATTCTGGAGGATGGCGCTCGCTGGGTGGAGCTGCCCCCAACGCTATGCTCCGCACAATCCAGATTTTTGGTGCGGGCGAAGAGGGCTGGGCCGCGGGCATGTTTGCCCCGCAATCGTTCGAAGGTGTCTCCCAACCGGCGCTGTACCACTTGACCCAGGGGCAGTGGCGCCTTGAGCCCGCCGTCAACCGCCCCGGCAAAATCGATGGCCTGCACTTCACTGCAGGAACGGGTTGGGCCGTCGGCGACAACGTTTGGCGCTACGCGAACGGCGCTTGGACCAACGAGCCAGTACCGTTCGCCTGTGGTGAGAACTTCCCGTGTCCGTACACGCTGGAGGCGGTACGAGCCGTACGTGCGGATGAAGCCTGGGCAGTCGGCTCACGTCACGCCATCTGCGCCGCGTGTGTAACACGACCTTACGTCTTGCACCGCGTCAATGGTAGCTGGCAACGCGTCGCGGATGTGCCGGTTGGCTCGCCGAATCCACGCGCGAGCGGCGCATTTACGGGTGCAAGCTTTAGCCGGGACGGCGAAGGACTATTGGTAGGCTGGTACGATCGTGGCATTGTCGATCCCGTGCAGGGCACATATGATGCGCGGGTCCGCCCGATGATCGTCCGCTACCGTGGACAACAGTGGACAATGGAAGAGCTGCCGACGGACACGGGCGCCCTAACGGCGGTGAGCATGATCGATGGAAGCCACGCGCTCGCAGTTGGCCGTGCTGGGCTCATACTCGCCTATGGCTATGGCGCGCAGCCGGATCCCGCCGCCAAGGTCGCAAATACGAACGAGCCGGGAAGCTTGTACTTTGCCCCGGTCGGACATACGCTTAGGGGTACTTTCAAGAGCTACTGGGAGCGTAACGGCGGGCTACCCGTCTTCGGCTATCCCCTGACAGAAGCGTTTCGTGAGCTGAACAGCGACACGGGCCAGCCCTATAACGTGCAGTATCTGGAGCGACAGCGCTACGAATATCATCCTGAGCTACGGGGAACCCCGTATGAGGTATTGCTCGGGCGTCTAGGTGTGGAGGTTCTTCAGCGACATGGCCGCGATTGGACCACCTTTCCCAAGGCAGATCCCGGCAAGCCACACTTCTTTGCCGAGACAGGCCACGCCATAGCCCCCGAGTTCTGGAACTATTGGAGCAGCCATGGCCTGCAGATAGACGGCGCCCCGGGGATTACCTTTCAAGAAAGCCTCGCGCTCTTTGGATATCCCATCTCCGAGCCGCAGATCGAAGTGAACTCGAGCGGTGACCGCGTCCTGACGCAGTGGTTCGAGCGCGCCCGCTTCGAGTATCATCCGGATAAGCCAGAGCCGTATCGCGTCCTGCTTGGTCGCCTCGCGGCCGAGGTGCTCCAAGAGCGAGGATGGTAGCCCTGCAATCGGCCGGTTCCACCGAGTGCTTGGCTCAAGCATCAGCGTTGAAGACCGGCTGCTTGACTCCCTCCTCTCGCCTTGAAAGCAGACTGATAGCGTGCACGTGATCCGCGTGTACCCTATCTAGTCAGCCAAACACGGCCACCCAGCCGGTCTTCACCCGTTAGCAGCCTTATCCAATGATCCAGAGCGAGTGATCATAGCTGGGCGCGCCGCCGTGAACCAACGGGCGCCATCGCATACCTGCCTATATCCGAATAGGAAAAAAGTACAGGGCGGACAGTTCATTTTTCATGATAAGCTGTAGCAGCGTCCGATACTCGGCGTCTCTCTTGCGTACCCCCATAGGCGCTATGTGTATCGTCAGCGAGCCATTGCCTTGCAGGAGCGAGCGGTGATGCTGGTCCTACGTCCCGAGGGCAGTAATCCAGGCCGGCGCGCGTAAAAGCCCTGGCGCAATTATGATGTGACGTTGCACGGCTACTACGAAATTCGTGCAATACCCCTGTTAGAAGCATCGACTACAGCCTGTCGTGTACGCGACCGATAGGACTCGCCCGGTCCATAAGGTCACAGAATAGTTTGGCTGCGGCTGCCAGAAGGTGCCTGCAAAAATGTTCGCCGGCAAGACATTCTCCAGCTCTGCGCTTGGGCAGCTCCCCCAGGAACCACTTGTTATGGGCGAGGCGTGGTTAGACTTTTTTTATTCCCCCTGGTCGTAGAAGGAGCTACGGATGGCAACGATGGCAACTCCAATCACAGTACGTGGAATTTGCGATGCATATCGCGCTGGCAGCGCAAGATTGCGCGGGCTTCTGCGCGAAATGTATCGCGGCCTACGTTTGGAGTTCGACGCGATCGAGGTAGAGGAAGAGCGCCAACAAAGGATCGGAGCGCTCCCCTCCAGTGCCTAAGACCCCGCACTGACCTCGCAGCCACTTTTGCATTAGTCGCTGGAGAGAGGTGTTTAACGCCCTGTGATGAATGCCTCCAAAGGATGCGGCAGAGACATATTTGTGTAACATGAGTTATCGGCAACGGGCCTAGGCGGTCTTTAGCCATAAGATTGACGGGCACGCATCGCCACTGCTACATTACCACGCGAATGAATGGTCTCCGATGCCTAGCTGTTGCGAAGTTACCGACGTGCGGACGAAAGCGCCTACGGAAGCGCCAAGGTCACAGCGACAGGGCAGTGGTCCGAGCCAGGTACCTCGGGATACACATCGGCATCCAGGATTGCTTCACGCAGATTGGGCGAGACAAAGATATAGTCAAGCCGCCAGCCAATATTACGCTGCCGCGCCCCCGCCCACGGACTCCACCACGTGTACTTAGCGGCAGTTGGATGTAGCGCTCGAAATGTATCGATGAGCCCTACAGCAAAGAATGCAGCCATTGCTTCGCGCTCCTCGGGCAAAAAGCCAGACGTGGTGCGATTTTCACGAGGGCGGGCCAAGTCGATCTCTTGGTATGCCGTGTTTACGTCCCCGACAACAACGACGCGCACCCCTCGCGCTATCGCGGCTTGCACAACCTCGACAAAACGCGCATAGAACGCAAGCTTATGGCTGACCCACTCGGGCCCACGGCCACCATTTGGAAAGTAAATATTGAAGACGACGAGATCGTCGAACGTACTGATCAGCACTCGGCCTTCGCCGTCAAAGCGTGGATCGCCAAGGCCACGCGTAATTCCCTTTGGCTCATCCCGAGAAAACGTTGCTACCCCGCTATAACCCTTTCTCTCGGCTGCACACCAGTGAACATGGTAACCTGCAGGCGCACGAAGGTCGCCAGAAACTTGATCAGGCTGCGCCTTCGTTTCCTGCACCGCCACAATGTCGGCGTTCGATGTTCGTAGCCATGTCAGGAAGCCCTTCTTCTCGGCGGCACGAATGCCGTTGACGTTCCACGATACAATCCTTATCCGACGCTCACTCACATTCGCCTCCTCCAGCGTTCTGCGATTGCTTCCCAGCGGTGCATCCGCCCAAGCCTGAGCGCACCAGGGTTGACGTTGGTAGACCATAGAGGGAGCAGGGCTGTTTACACGCCAACCCCTGGCAGGAGCCATGCTACCTCAGGCTCCGAGTGCACCAGATGCAGCTGCCTCGTCTACAACTTGCATGACGAAGGGCCAAAGACCCGGAGCCCCTTCGCGGATCGGCTCCATCCGGCGCAATACCGCCTCACGGCTCACATGATGCCGGCGCCACGTGCCTCCATCGTTATGCTGATTACTAAGCAGGCCCGCCAGGCGATCAAGAGCGTTGGCGAAGCGAGCCTCAGCTGTCACACCTGCCTCAAACTCATCCCAGGCGCTGCGCAGCAGCTTCCCCTGCTCCTCTGGCAGCAAGCTAAAGATTCGTGCGGCGGCCAGCTGCTCGCGCTCTGCTTTGGTGGCGTTCGCCTGTATATCGAAGGCGAAGGTATCACCCGCGTCCACCTCAACGATATCGTGGACCAGCAACATCACCAGTACGTGGTGTAGGTTCACCACTGCGCCGGCATGTTCGGCAAGCACCAGCGCCATCAGGGCTATATGCCAAGAATGCTCGGCGCTATTCTCGCGGCGAGACCCATCTATAAGGGAGGTCTGCCGCAAAACCTGCTTGAGTTTATCTACCTCGACAAGAAACGATAATTGTCGAGTTAACCGCACCAGAGATTCCTGCATGGTCTGCTCCCATCTCGATATTCAGGTTCAACGAACACCGATTATAGACGACAGAGAGCCAGGCCGGAGCCATCGCTCCATATTAGAGGCACGGCGAATTCATGCCGGGAGCTGGATGCCTAGGTGCATGAACTGCAGACGTAAAGCTGTGGCCCCTTGGCCAAGGGATGGAGCAGCCGTCGGCTAGGTGGGCATGAACGCATAAACGCACAGGCGAGCCGCTCGGGCCCGCCTGTGCGTTGGATGGAAATTGAGTGGTGGAAGTCGGTATCTTAGCGGCTGAGGCCGGAGTTGATCTGTGAGAAGACGGTTGAGACACGCTTGCCGAGCACCGACAGAATACCGATAACGACGATGGCGATGAGCACCAGGATCAGCGCGTACTCGACCAGACCCTGGCCTTCCTCACGGGCGAAAAAGTTGCGAAGCATGGTGGTGAACGCCTCGGTCTACAAATGCTGTTACGAATGATGACAGCTTACGACGCGCCACCCACTCATACTATCCATACATAGTCCTCGCCAGCAGCAGTACCGCAGCGACGGCTTTGCCTACCCCGAGGTACGGTGTTTCGTACACAGCAACTGTTGGCGTATCCTCCAGAAGGGTGCCAGCTGTGGTCTTGCGGCAGCGAAAGCATACCACTGCTGTGAGCTTGGGTTATGCGTGTAGCATCTGTTGCCTGCGGTTCGCTAGCTATTACCTTCGGGGGCTTCAGCAAAATTGACCTCTAGTATTTGGGAGGGATCCATGATACGCTGGGTGACACCACGTGTCGTGGTGCAAGTCTTGTTTTAGCACTACGTTTTAGCTACAGCAGCTGTTGCTAGGTGACGGTCCCAACAGGTGCTGAGAAAAGAGGGGCCTATGCGCGGCAAAATTCTTGTCGTCGAGGATGCGAGCCATATCCGCGAGCTATTCCAAGAAATCCTGGCCGACGAAGGGTTCGAGGTTGAGGTAATCGCGCGGCCGTTTGCTAACATAAGCGAGATCATCGGCTTGCAGCCCGATGTCATCATCATGGACTACCTTTTCAATGCACAGCCACATGGCGAGCGAATGCTTCAGCAGCTGGCGATGTGCCCAACCACTGCGCATATTCCGGTCATTTTATGTACTGCCTCGGCTAAGGCCATCGAAAAGGAGGAATGCGCTCTGATGGCACGAGGCGGGAGGGTACTTGAGAAGCCGTTCGAGATTGATGATCTGCTCCTGAGCATCCAACAGGTGCTTGCCGACCCCGAATTACCCGCTGCGGTGCTGCGGGGGCCAGAGATAGGTGGTGACCGGGAGCGCGTAATGGTGCAATATTCGTTAGTTCGCCCCGAACTACGTCACGTACCGGCGTCGTAAGGCGTCCGTGGCTCCGCGCTGACGTGCTACCTGCTGGACCGAATATCTATGCTGGTTGGACCGCGGTCTTTTGGCGTATGGGCCTCGTTGTAGTGACAATGGTACGCAAGTTACGGTCGACGAGGAGCCACCTGCGAAAGCTGGAGGTGCTTCGGGCGCAAGCGGAGCAGGAAGCTGCAGCAGAGGTGTCATCAGCGCATCGGCACCAGTAAACGCAAGGGCTTCTCCCAACCCGACGAAGACGGCAAACGAGGGACGCCTCCGACCGCTCTACGTGGTCGGAGGCGTCCCTTGGTATAGATGGAAGTCTAATTAGGCTTGGGCGGTGCGGGCCGATGTCCCACGCACCTTGCGGTAGAGGGCGGTAACGCTGCGGAAGACGAGCTTCTCGACGCCGAGCGTGCCCACGATGCGGAAGGCGGCGAGCATCAGCAACTGCAGCACAATGAAGCGCCCGTCCAGCTCGATCTGGCCAATCCCCGACAGCACAAAGATTACGTTCAGCAGTGTCGCCCCAATCGCCGCCGGCACCACCAGCACTCCGCTCACGAACGCCAGCGCAACCGCCATTTCCATGAAGGGCATGCTCCACGAGATCAGCGGTGTCAGCCCGCTCGCCACCAGCAGCCCGGCGATCGGCCGCCAGAGCTCTAGCGGAACCGCCAGCGTGCCATCCGCGCCCAGCTGCAGGATCGGCCCGATCGGGTCGCTCGTCAAAAAGCCCGCGCCGATCTTCTGCCAGCCCATCATCAGCCACATATAGCCCAGGTACAGCCGGACCGCCAGCCAGATCGGTGCGGCATACGCATGAGTGAAGGGGGCCAGCAGCGTGCTGCGGACGGTGGCAGCAAAGGACGGGCTGGGCGTGCGGACGGTCGCGCTGCGGCGGGTCGTTAACATCTCGGTGCTCCTGTATCTTCAGTCGGGTCAGTACGTTGCGGTGTGCCCCTAGTAAACCATGTACCGCGTGTTGCAAACAGCGCCATCTGCCCCACCCACCGCCCCAAAAACCGCTACAGTCCCAATCGACCCCAGAGCCCATCGAGTCACGATCGACTAAAAAAGCGACGTCCTTAAAGACGGCAGCCTACTGATGCCGGCGGCAAGGACCCTTACTCCTCCAGTTCGGCCCCATCGCGCAATCAGCTGCCCGCGAGACGGCCACCCCCTTGGCGATCGCATGCCTACGTCTCGGCCAGCCTAAAGCACCAACCAAACTCAGACTTGATACGTATACCGGCGCTCGTCTTCTAGCCGTCGTACTACCCAAGGTAGTCGTATATGCTCGAAGCGTGCCGTGCTAGCGCAGCTGGAAATTCCGGGCTGATAAGCGTCACAGAGGGGGCTCAGCCAGGCGCTAGCCGGACAGCAGCGTGCGTTCAGACATCGTTGGGGGCTTTGGCCGTCATGAACGTATCACTGGTACATCGATACTAAGGAAGGATGATCGAACCATGGACCTGAAAGTATATCTATCACGTGGCCTGTCCGCCGCGATCCTCGGAGTTACGCTGACAGCTTGTGGACTACCGGCTGTAGTCTCTCAGCCGGGCGCTAGTCTCCCAGCCACATCTCAGCCGACCACGACCGCTCCAAACGTTCAACCGACGGTGGTTGCTGCAATCCCTTCGCCGACGCCGGTACCCGTGCAAGCCAGACCTGTTCCCGCCAGCGCGCCCGTGATCGGCTTCGAGCCGCAGGCCGGAGTGCCTGGGACCCTTGTAACAGTCTGGGGGACCGGCTACATCCCGAATGCGCCCGTAGTGGTTCGGCTAGGCTTTCCCCGCCCGACTGGAGAGGTGCTATTTAGCGCTTTTGCCAACAAGGACGGCCGCTGGAACGGGAGCTTGACGATCCCGGACCGTCTGCCGTCGGGGGAGCTGATTCCTGATGGTGAGTTCCGGTTGGTCGCGATGAACGAGCAAAACAAGGCACTTGCCAGCGCACCCTTCGCCTTTGTCGCGGCAAGCCCGGCCCTTTCGCACGCGCAGGCGTCCCAAACCGTACGCGATATGCTTGGTGCTTGGGCCAATGGTGATATCAAGCCATATCTCACGGCCGAGCTTCGCGCAAAGTTAGCCGGCCACGAGACAACGGACGAACTGCTGGGGCTGCACATATTGCGGCTGCAATCCTTCGATGTCCAGCTTCCACAGGATCGACCTTCGGAGGTGCTTTTCGTGCCGGCGATGCTGGTGTATGAAGAGTTCACCGAGGAGCGGATTTATGAGCTTGTGATTAGGGACAACCAGTGGCGGGTGAGTGGGAGCACGCTAGTCAAAACGGTGGCCAATCAGCCTCAGCCCACCGACCAGCGGATTGCGTGGGAGGGACTGCGCATCCGAGTGCCCGAGGGCTACACGACCGACACGAAAATCCATGGAGCGGGCGCGATCAACGGCGTCGCGATCCAGGCGCACCTCGGGTTGATCCCCAGCATGGGTGCAACTCCGGGTGAAACGGCTGTCGAACAACCTTCAGCCTTAATTTTCGACACCGTCCCGTTTAGCGGCGGCCCTCAGGCGTGGTTCGACTCGCTCTACCCTCCCGGAACGCAAATCACGGCATACTCCTCGGCACTGAATGAGCTGCCGGCCCTGGCTTACCGTCCGGGCGGAGCCGACAGTCCTCGGCTCGCGCTGATTATGCCTATGGGGACGGACAAATTGCTCCTCGTCGAGAGCGACACGCGAGTTCCCGTACATCAGCAGGTTCTCGACACAATCGTTTTCACCGGCGACTAGGCCATTATGTCGGAGGGGTGATGACCTCCCACGTGATGCGCGGGCGAAAGGATATGGAGCAGAGTGCGGCATAGTGAATGAGCGGAAACCATAGGTCGTTGGGTCATAGCGCCAGCGGCTTCTCAACACCGGCACGCGGCGCACCACAAACAAACACTACCTGGATCCTAGGAGATCCAGGTAGTGTTGTATCAGGGCAACCGGAGACTTGTGCCGTCACAGAATGGAGACGCGGGCCCGATCACGGGAAAAGTTGGTCCGGCCTTCCCGCAAGATGCAACCGCTAGAACTTACTCCAAAGGTATTGGTTGGTGACCTCGTGATGGAACTGCACTTCGGAGCGCTTGATCAACGAGCCGAGCCGGCGCGGGCAGCGATCTGCCGATGCGAGCTTAAGATCGGCGTACTTCTGCTGGACGCCCTCGCCGAGAAGCTCAGCCACGAAGCTGCTTTCCTGGAAGGCATGAATCGCGTCGTAGATGTTATCCGGCAGGACCCGGTGCTGACTTCGAATACTGCTGGAGTGGGGCCCTTCAAGACCGGTTCGTAAGATGGTATAGATTGCCAGGTAAGGATTGGCGTCGGGAGCGATCGAGCGCACCTCGATACGCGCTGAGCGCGCGTTGCCCAGCGGAATTCGCACCATCGAGCCACGATCGATTGACGAGACCTTAAGTTGGTTAGGTGCCTCGTAGTGCGGATCAAGCCGGCGGTAGGCGTTGACGCTCGAGTTCAGCACCAGACAGATGTCAAGACCACTCGTAAGCGTACGCTCGACGAAGTTCCACCCAAAGTCCGACAAACCCTCCTCGCCGTTGGCGTCATAGAACAGATTGGTATCGCCGCGGGAGATCGAGATGTTCGTATGCATACCGCTGCCGTTGACGCCGGTAACCGGCTTGGGCAGGAAGCTCGCGGTCATCTCATGCTGATGTGCAAGCTGGCGGCAGATCAGCTTATACAGCAGGACCTGATCGGCCGCAACCGTTGCCTCGGTGTAAGAATAGTTCATCTCAAACTGAGAAGGCGCGACCTCCGGGTGATCCTTCTCGTTGGCAAAACCCATGGCCCGTTGCGCCTCGGCGGCCGCGTCGATAAAGGAGCGCAGCGGATCGCCCGGCAACGAGTGGTAATAGCCGCCCGTGCTGATGAACTCAAACTCGCCGGTCTCACGGAAACGCTGCTCGGCCCGGAGTCCCTTGAACAAAAAGCCTTCGATTTCATTCGCCGCGTTGCAGACGATGCCGTCCTGCTTATAGAGCTGCGTCGTGAACGCCTTGAGGCGTGCGCGTAAGTCGCCCGCGTACGGCGAGCCGTCGCGCTCGAGCACGTCGCCGAAGACCAGCACCTTGCCGGGTCCGAAGATGTCCGACGGCAGCCAGTAGAACGCCGACCAGTCGATACCGAGGCGCAGGTCCGATTCAGCCTGCTGCGAAAAGCCGCGGATCGACGAGCCGTCGAACGTAAGATTATCTGCCGACTTCAGCAGGAACTTTTTGTCGTAGTCCAGCATATGCAGGCGGCCTTCAAGGTCCGTGAAGCAGACGGTAACGGCCTTGATGCGCTTCTCATCCGAGAGGTAGCGCATGCGATCTTCTTGCAGCTGGTCCAAAGGCGTGCGGGCTAGGCGCTGTGACTTCAGCTCGAGATTCATCTCCTCGAGCTGATCGTAAGGAATTTCCAGAAAATCTCGGAGCTGGCTAGTCATATGGTCCTGTCCTTTCGTGATCAATCCATGGATTTGGCTGAGGGCTCGATACAATTGCGGGCCAAATACAGGCCCTACGACCCTCATCACGCGGCTTCAACACCATTGTGAACGCCAGCGATCAACTGAGCCAGTGATCTTCGCTGATCAATGTGGAGAGCTTTAGTGTAATGGAACGAGCAGCCTTCCGCAATTGTTCAACATAGCCAAAAAAAAGCCACACCACTACAACAATTGGTACAACACATCACCGCGCTGGATCATCCCGCTCTCGGCAACAGCGCCATATGCCCCAGCGACACCCTTGAGAACAACTCCAGGCCTCAACGTGACGCTGGGCGCTTCGTTGTGTTGGGTAACAACGCGTAAGATGTTGGGGTCCTTCGGGAGATCAGCTTGAGGGAGAGTCGTCATGACACAGCGTGGACAAGGATCAATCAGCCGCAGCTGGAGATGCTCCCCGATCTGGAGTGTGCTGCCAAGCCAGCCATTCTCGACGAAGTCGGCCGTGTTGCTCAGAGGAGCAATAACAATATTTGGTCGGAAGCGGCGTGCATCAAAGCGACCCGCTGGGTACAGCTGCTGAAAGCGCTCAAGGGTTGCGGTTGTCAGGATGTGGACCGGAGCATAGTCGAAAAACGTACCCTGCGCTGCCGCGATCCCGAGCGGTTCCTCTTGAATAAGCTCCTGGCCCCCCTCACGATCAAGCGGGCTCCGGTTCGCCTCGCGCAGCGCCCGCGGCGGTGGAGTGGTGACCAGGGTAACGTCTCGTCCAAGTGCTCGCGAAAGGTGCGTATCTTTGTCGGGCTGCGTGCTGTCGACGACGCTCCCGTCCGCAAGAGTGATCGAGGTGGCGGGTAACGGTGCGCGTGCTTGTACTGGATGCACAAACCTTGCTTGGGAGGCTACGAGGCTGCTCCATTTGCGCGGGTGCTTTGCGCTTGCCACATGACCAGTGACGCGATCAACAATAGCATAGGCGCGGTCGCCAAGGATGCCCCGCTCGTCGATATACGCCTCGTCAAGCTCCTCACCCTCCATTGACTTGACCGGGTAGCGCCAAATCGCGACCACTGCCCCAATTGCTCGCGCGGACTCGTTCACGCTTGTATTCTCCTCCACATGGTCGTCGAATTTCACAATACCGGGAGCGGCCCAACCCGCAGCTTGCGGGGTCGGTCGAGGCCTCAGTGTACAGCAGGTTGATCGCGCGGTCGAGCGTTGATTAGCAACAAATAGAGCAGCAGAGCTGTGGCCAAGCAAGACCGAAAACCCGCGAACAGCTCCGCAGATTGACACGGTGCGTAAGCTACATGCAGATAGCTTACTTACCCCCATCGAGGAGCAAACATGAGCCGCAGACGTATCAATGCAGAGGGTTTAGCGCGCCTGCCAGCCTTCAGCCACGCTGTCGTCGCAGGTGATTTCATCTACGTTTCGGGCACGTTGGGAACGCTTCCCAATAGCATGGAGCTCGTTGCAGGCGGAACCGGGCCCGAGACGACGCATGCATTACGCAATGTTGAGCAGATTTTGCAGGCAAGCGGCGCGTCGCTTGCGGACTTGGTAAAAGTTAATGTGTTTCTCGCAGATATGGCCACGTTCCCGACTATGAATCAAGCGTATCTCGAGGTGATTGGGCCAGAGCCGCCGGCCCGCATTACAGTTGGTCGAGCCGAGCTAGCGCTTGGGGCGGCAGTGGAATTTGATGCGGTGGCATACAAGCCTCACGCTTAGTGTCATTCGTCGAAGCCCGGTGCCCTTAGATACGGCGGCCCGCGGCTTGCAGCAGCCAGCGCTCCATTGCACTGCAACGAAAGGGGGTGATCGCCATGCCAGATCAGGGGAACGACGTTGTCACTCCGACTCGCGTGATATGACGCTGCCCGTCCGTGGTTTCACACGGACGGGCATATGTTTACGGCTGGACGTAGTCTGACGGGCACCGTACGAAGCTCCGTCCAAACTGCTCATCGTCTCACTTCTCAGAACGATTGCCGGGGTTCTCCGCGACGGCCTGTATCAAGCCCGCCAGCAACGTGGTTCTCGGCACAATTGAAGAGAGCAGGACATATTCACGTGGGCTATGATCGAGACCGCCCACGGGCCCAAGGCCGTCTAGCGTCGGAACGCCGATCGCGCCCGTCACATTGGCGTCGGAAACGCCACCGGTAGCCGCATCGTTGACGGTGAGCCCCAAGCTGGTCGCGACCGCCCGGCACATACTCACGAGTCGTGCGGTGCCGGGGCTTTTTTCCATTGGCCCGCGGCTGGATGAACAGGTAAGCGTGACGATCGTTTCCGGCACCGTGGGCTGCTGTACGGAGCGATGGAGTGCTGCCACAACCTCGTCCAGCCCGCCGCGGTCCGCCGCTCGCACGTCTACCTCTGCCCAAGCTTCCGCGGGAATAACATTGGATTTTGTACCGCCGTTGATCACGCCCACGTTAACCGTCACGCCGGGCCGACAGCCGTTGAGTGCTTGGAGTGCAATAATCTGATGCGCAAGCTCGAGGATCGCATGCCGCCCGCGCTCAGGCTCGACGCCCGCATGTGCCGCACGGCCCTGCACCGCGAGGTGGTAGTGCGCGAGGCCTTTGCGCGATGAGACGATGGCACCGTTCTCGCGAGCGCACTCCAACACCAACACGGCATCGCGCCCCTGCGCTTCGCGCTCGATCAGGCCCTCGGAGCTCGGCGATCCAATTTCCTCGTCGCTGTTGAGAATGAAGGCGATTTCCGCATAATTGCTGAATCCCGTATCGCGTAGCGCCTCAATAGCATAGCACCCTGCGAGCAGGCCAGCCTTCATGTCCGCCGTCCCGGGCCCGCGCGCAACATCGCCCTCGATCTCAAACGGGTGCGTCTCAACCCAGCCATCTGGATACACCGTGTCGAGGTGGCCAATCAGCAGCAGCCGTGCTCGGCCCGTGCCGTGCCAACGTGCAATGAGCGTATCACCCAAGGTATCGTGCGGCAGCTTCTCAACCGTTGCGCCGAGGGTCGTCAGCTTTGCCTGCATGTACTCGCCCACGGTGTCAACGCCAGCCTTATTGTCGGTGCCACAATCAATCATCGATAGGTGCGTCAGCTCATTCACAAACTGGTCGTGTTTAGCCTCAAGACACTCACGCAGAAGTTTTATCATCGTTCCCGAACCCCCACAAATGCTCGCCATGTGCGACCGGCAAGCAGAATACTGCTAGACGCTAGAAGAATAGCACGAGCGATTGATTGAAGGCGAGCTACGCAGCGCGCTACGTGTCGCAACAGCTTGCATTGGAAAGGTACCGGAGCCGTGAAGTCGATGCGCAGCAACACCCGACATACGTCGTGCCGAGGGCTCCCAGCGAGCTGCCCACGCCAACGGATCCGCCCGTTGAGCGAGGGCATATGCGGCTCAACCCTCGACAAGCTCCGCGACCACATGTTCCAGGCCACCGACGACGCGTGCGAGCCGCGCATAATCTATTTTGTCGGGTGTGTCGCGGGCCGTATGATAGTACGGATAACGAAACAGGGCAGTGTCTGTAACCATTAGGCCAGGATAGCCATGCTGCCAGAACGCCCATTGGTCCGACCAGCCCACCCCTGGGACTGTCGCCGGCAACGCGGCGCCTTCGGACGGAAACCGGGCGTGTCGGCGGAATGAGGCAACCACCGTGCGAACCAAGCGCCGCGACGCGTAATTCCCGATAAACGCGATGAAGTTACCCTCCGCGGGATAAAACAACTTGAACGGGAAGGGATAGACCTGGCTGCCGGGTTCGTCGGCGTAATAGCCCATCGTTTCAAGGCTTAGCATGGCGACGATACGTTCCTGGCGTTCGCGACAGCGCTGCGCATACACAACACTTCCCATTGCCGGCGTTTGGAAATAAGGCGGCTCCTCGTTGACGAAACCTACAAAGCGCAGGGTACGCCGGGGACGTCGCCCGGCAAATTCGCGAGCGAGCGCCAGGAGGGCGGCAACGCCCGAGGCATTATCGTTAGCGCCCCGGCAGCCCGGAACCGAATCATAGTGCGCTCCAATCACCACTATCTCATCCGGCCGCTCGCTTCCGCGCAGCTCCACTTCTAGGTTGGAGCACGGGAGCCCCTGAACGACGTAGTCCTGGTAATGGACCGGGTAGCTCGCCTTCTCGAATTCCCCTACGAGGAAGGCAACAGCAGCCGTCAGGCTATGGTACATGCCGAGGTTGCGCACGCCGATCGCATCCGCCAACACCGCTACATCCTGCCGCAAGCCATCCTGCAGTGCGCTCTCATGCTGACTTATCGGCGGCAGCTCACGGCGGTAACTCGTCCCGGGCATACGGATCATCGCACCCTCCTCGCTATCCTTGGCAAAAACCAGATCGAAAGCAGGCGTCGTCGCTGCGTCATACTGGCGCCGCCTTGATCTGGGGGTACCGTGCTAGCACAACCTACTCCACCGTCGATTGGGGCGAATGGGCTACTGCAGGAGCTCGCCGAGGAACTTATGGTACTGTGGGAATAGACCCAGGTTGTTATGCCCGCCGCCTTCGATCGTCAGCAAGCGATGCTCGCTGCGAATTAACGGAAGGAGGCGTACACTCGCACTGTATGGGATAACCTCGTCGCGGGTGCCGTGCAGCAAGTAAATTGGAGACTCGACTTCTGAGATCCATTGGTCGACACGCAACGGATACTTGAAGAGAAAGCGTGGCAGCCACGGAAATTGGGCGAACGCAAGCTCTTGTAGATTGAAGTACGGCGTTTCGAGAATTAGCATCCTTGGCTCCTGCGAGCGCGCTAGATACACAGCTAAGCCCGTGCCGATCGACCGCCCATAGATAATGATCTCCTGTTCGCGATAATGCCGCAGCAGATAGGCGTATGCGGCAGCCACATCCTGGTGGAGCGCACGCTCGCTGGTAATAGTTCCCGTGCTTTTCCCGTAGCCCCGATAATCTAGGATGAGAACAGCATAGCCATGGCCGACAATCTCGGACGCCATGGAGCCCCAGCTACGAAGGCTCCCGGCGTTTCCGTGCAAGTACAGAACGACGCCCTTCGGCTGGGGGACAGTGAAATGGAGCGCATGCAACGTGGCACCCTCTACCGGCAGGCTGACTTCTTCGAATGGATGGGAAAACGAGAAACGATAATTCTGAGGCAGCACCTCGGGGAAAAACAGCAGTCGCTCCTGGAAAAGATACAGCAGGACACAGACGGCAAGATAGAGCGCAACAAGCAGCCCCAATATGGTCCACACCATTTGCTGTCCTACTCTGCGTGCCCGCTGCTGCATCGACGGCCCTTTTAGTGTCCCCTTGCAGCATGTGCCGAGCCACCGGCCGAGACCTTAGCCGTTTCAGGCACAACCAGGACGCAACGCGCTGCAGCGTGATGCAATGGCTCGTTGCAGCCGTGCCAACTGCTGCGATATGCTGCCGCGCCAGACGTAGGTGCCAAGGTTAGCGCTCCTGAGGCTCAGTTCGTGCAGATAAGCTGGGTTTTCGAGGACGATGTGAACGCCGAAAGCGGCTCTAGCCAACGACGGTGAGCGTCGTAAAATCGGGCCTCGAGCGCCGCGCGTGTCGAGATAGAGCCTGCATTATTCCGAGGCGCTCATTAGCGGACCGTTGAGTTGAACGGAAACAGAGATGGAATTTGGTATTTACACCTTCGCTGAAATGACCAGGGATCCCAAGACGGGGCAGACGGTCAGCGCGGCCCAACGACTGCGGGATTTGCTTGAGGAGATCGAGCTTGCAGACCAGGTGGGGCTGGACGTCTTTGGTGTCGGCGAGCATCACCGTCCCGACTTCGTCGTCTCCTCTCCGGCCGTCGTTCTGGCAGCTGCCGCGGCGCGAACCAAGCGAATTCGGCTCACAAGTGCGGTCACAGTGCTAAGCTCAGATGATCCGGTGCGCGTCTTCCAAGACTTCGCAACCGTGGACCTGCTTTCGGATGGACGAGCCGAGATCATGGCTGGCCGCGGCTCGTTCATCGAGTCCTTCCCGCTGTTCGGCTACGATCTCAACGACTACGACAGGCTGTTCGCCGAAAAGCTGGACCTGCTCCTGAAGCTTCGGGAAAGCGAACGCGTAACCTGGTCGGGTCGGTACCGGCCGCCCCTCGACAATCTCGGGGTCTACCCGCGGCCACTGCAGAACCCACTGCCGATTTGGATCGCGGTCGGTGGAACGCCCCAGTCGGCGGCGCGGGCCGGCGCATTGGGATTGCCTTTAGCGCTCGCGATCATCGGCGGAGAACCCGAACGCTTCGCACCCCTGGTACAGCTCTACCGCGAGGCGGTGCGCCGATCAGGGCACGACGCCAAACAGCTTCCCGTGGGCATTAACTCACATGGCTATGTCGCCGAGCATTCACAGCAGGCGGCAGATGAGTTCTTTCCGGCCTACGCCGAGGTGATGACCCGGATTGGGCGGGAGCGTGGGTGGTCGGCGATGACGCGCCAACAGTTCGAGGCGCTACGGTCGCCACGCGGGGCGCTCCTCGTGGGCAGCCCGCAGGAGGTCGTCGAGAAGCTGCTCTTTCAGCACGAGATTTTCGGTTATCAGCGCTTCCTGCTTCAGCTCAGCGTTGGGACCATTCCGCATGCGCAGATCATGCGTGCGATCGAGCTGATCGGAACGGAGGTTGCGCCTGTCGTACGCGAGGAGATTGCGCGGCGCACAGGCACCAATCCAGGGTCGAAGACAGCCTAAGCGAGGGAAGGCTGCCGCGAGGCTTCGACATGAGCGTGGAGCGTGGCGTCGTACGCTCATCGCCGTTGTGTTGCGAGGACCGAGCAGCGAGCCCAGGTCCATCTCAGATCGAGCTTCTCGCCGACGGTCGCCTGTTGCTGCCCCTCCGCGGTCGCACTTGTAGCGGCAGCTGATGAAGCAGGGCTCGCGCTCGCAGCGCCCGAAGCTGCTGCTGAGCTAGCCACCGACAGGACCGCAACGCTTTACGATCCAGGGTGCCATGCAGATACGTCACTCAAGCGCTCCAGCGTCCCTGTCACAGAAGGCTTCACAGGATTTGACCAGGAGCTTTTGAATTGTTCGCTGATTCGTGGAGCGAAATGACCCGAGCATCCAAGGCTGAATGACCGTAAGCACAAACAAGGACCGCCGAATTGACGATGTAGTCGTGTACGGAGCACCCCTCGCAATTGACCGGTCACTAAACGTGGTTGTGTTATTGCTGCAGCATACGGGCAGCATCGATACCAGCCTCGTGCGCTTCGAGGATCGGCCAGTTACGATTCAGCTGTCCTTCGCGGGAAACAAGCAGGGTTAGAGGGCGACAGCAGCAGGGTCTCACGCGCATGGGGACCAGATGGCAAGGAGAAGACCAACATGCCAGTTGTAGATCGGCGCGAATTTGGCGGTCGCTTCTCGGTGCAAGAGAACGGCCAGCGTCTCGCGAACTATCGTTATCTGGAAGTTCAGCTGATGGAGATGATTGGGGGCTGGTCGCATACCACGCCGCAGCTTGCCTTCAAGGCCACCTTTGGTTATCACGTCTACGACCACGCACAGGCGGCCGACATGCTGGGGGAGCGGCTTGAGCAGCTACGCTCCGGCCGGGACCGCGAGGAGCCCGCTACCGATGATTTTGCCCACCTCTGTGAGTATGTGTGGAACCTCCGGTCGGGGATTGAGCGGCTGGTTGCGGTCTATCGGGTGCTCGAGCCGCATCTGGTGAGCACCTACGTCTACCATGCCGACGCGACCGATCCACTAGCTGATACGCCGACCATCCGGCTCTTGCGTCAGCTCGCAGCGTTCGGCCAATCCCATATTGCCTGGGGCCAGGCGGTGCTCGAAGCCTTAACGCAATCGCCCGAGGACCGCAGACGCGCGCTTGAGGTCCAGGCCGATATCGAGGGACGGCTGGTAGCCTGCGGCGGCGTGACCGGACAAGGGATCGAGTCACACTGGCTGGCATTCCACAGCGCCAAGGCTGAGGCGCGCTCGGCGCCCAGAACCAAGCGCGGCCGCCAGGGCTATCGCTTTGTGAAACGCTGCGCGCCGCTCCCGCATCCAATAGCCGAAGCGCCATTCTGGTTCTCCGATAATCGTGAGAATTTTCGAGCCGCCTATAGCGCCGCGGACGAGTGGTCGCGCGAGGGCTTCCGCCACAAGTTCCACCAGCTGCTCTATGGCGAAGTCGAAACGACCGATCGCATGGGCAAGATGCTGGCCGAGTTCCCCGAGCTACCCTGGGAGCTGCGGATGGGTCTGGCGCACCAGATGTGGGACGAAGCGCGCCATATCGAGATCGTCGCCAAAGTGGTGGAGGACGAGCTCGGCGGTGAGCTTGGGTACGGCCCCTGGACACTGCTCTACTGGTGGATGCAGAACGACAGCGATCCGTTGAAGCGCATCACCGTGACCAACAGCTGGGCCGAGAAGAACCTGATGCAGACGTTGCGGATCTGGCGGACCAAGGCCGAGGAGCGCGGGTACAGCCGCATTGCCGAGCTGTGTGACTACCTGCAAGCCGATGAGCTGACCCACGTGAAGCTGGCGACGCATTGGATCCGTCACTTCACCGACAACAATCGGGCTCAGCGCGACGAGCTTGTACGCTGGGGTAGCGCCGTTGTGCGGGACATGGAGCGCTTCTGGGCCGATGACCCGTCAAGTGTGCCCGACGACTTGGAAGTTCACTTCAGCTTCCTGCGCTCGAGCGAAGACGATACCACCGTTGCACCGAGTGCGATCATCGCGGAGTAGAGCAGACAATGGAAAGAGGCGTGTACTTTGATGCCTGGTTTCCCCGCCAGCATAACTATCATCCGAGCCTGCCGGCACGCCGGCTGCGCACGATCGACGATTTGCGGGACTATCGGGCCACGGTCTTGGTCTGGTCGGCGCTTGGTGGTGGCTCGATCGCCCTGCCCTACCTAGAAGAAGAGGCCTTTGGCGACATTCCAGCGCGCTTTCGGGTCTACGGCTTTGTCAACGACAGCGAGTTCATCCGGGAGTGCCAGAAGCACGCCATTAAGGTTTTTGGTATCGTATTCGAGGTGCAGGGGTGGGAATTTCCGGTTGAGCTGAATGAGGCAGAGGATACCATCCTCTCATTCAACGAACTGCGGGGCGTCGGGAAAAGGGCGTGGATGGGCTTGCGCGAATTTGGGCAGAACCGCTACCCGAAGCTGTGGGCGCCGCTTGAAAAGTATTTCCCCAACGGCTTGATCAATAGCGATGGCGAGCAGGTCGCCGATATCATGACCGAGTGCGCTTCGGTCGATATTTACGGCGAGCCTTGCCATGCGCTGTGGGTCGAGTGCCCCGACCGCGAGCATTACTGCTACACGATGGATCGGAACAATCCAGTGTGGCGTGAGTATCTCAAAGCGATCATTCGCATCCAGATCGACGCGGGTGTTGACGGCATCCAGCTGGATGAGGCCGAGCTGCCTTTGACGACCATCCAATATGGCGGCTGCTTCTGCAAAGACTGCATGAAGGGGTTTCGGGCGTATCTGCAGGCGCTCCCCACGGATCAGTTCCCTGATGAGCTGGCGGGCGTCGAGCTCCAGGCCTTTCACTACGGGCAGTGGCTGTTGCAGCAGGGATACGACTTCAAGACCCGCCGCGACGAGTCGCCGCTGTACTTCACCTACATTCGCTACCAGCGTGCTCAAATCAAGCGCTACTTTGCGGAGCTGTGCGACTACGCCCATGAGTACGCGCGGTCGCAGGAGCGCGCGGTCCTGGTCTCGGGCAACTTCTTCAACCTCAACGACGAGTATTATCCGCTCGAGCCGTCGGTCGACATGATCATCACCGAGATGCGCAACACGCGCTACCGTCAGCCAGAGTGGTATCGCTACGTCCGCGGCTTCGCCGCCGACAAGCCGGTCGTGGTCGTCGAAAACCCCTATGGCGGTGTCGTGCCCGAGCTGATCGATCTGCTGGGACGCGGACGTGGCTACGATCTGTTTCGACTGTCGCTCTTCGAGGCTGCGGCAATGGGCGCCAATATGTCCGCGCCCTATGGCTCCTGGATGGGCAGCCGACAGGAAGACGCCTTTTACGCGCCCCATGAGCTGGTCGTGGAAATTCAGAGCTTCATCGCGGAGCATGAGCAGCTCTATTCCACCCAGTCGTATGCCGAAGTTGGCGTCGTCTTCTCAACCGAGAGCAACTTTGAGCTGATCGCACGCCAAGCGGCCTTCGCCGATAACCTGCGCAACGAGTCGGTCGCCGGGCTCGAGATCGCCTTCTGGGAAGTCGCGGCGCGACTTAGTCGCGCCCGCCAACCCTACGACGTCCTGTTCTTTCCCGACAACAAGCTCCGCGCCGATCACATCACTTTCGAGCAGTTCGAGCGCTATCGCACGCTGGTCTTGCCGCAGTGCAGCTATCTCACCGCTAACCAGGCAGATGCCCTCGGGCGGTATTTGGAGCAGGGCGGCCGGATTGTGGCGATCGAGCCGCTCGGCGCTAACTTGCCGGCGATGACCCGCCGCGCAATCCTCGAGCATCCAGGGACGACGGTGTATCGCTCAACCGAGGAAGCGCTGGCAGGCGGCGTGGCACAGAGCCGACAGGTGCAGCTCGATCACGAGGCGGATCTCGGCCTGCATGTTCAGCGCCTTGCCGATGGTGCGGCGGCTGTCCACATCGTCAACTACGGCTACGATGCAGGGCAGGATCGGGTTGTCCCGGCGGAAGGCGTTCAGCTATCGATTCGGCTGCCGCGCGTCTACGCCAGCGCTACGCTGCTCGTGCCGGGCGCGGAAGGGCGCGAGGTCGAGGTGGCGGTCGAGGGAACGACTCACCGCGTTTCGCTCGACCAACTTGCAACCTACACGGTCGTGCTGCTGCAAGCTGGGCATCCGAGATAGATGGATTGGCCGGTCTGAATTCCCAATGGGCTGCTACGGGCGAGGTAACAGCCGCAGCCCATGACAAGAAATGGATGACTATGCGTAAGCTACGCGTTGCCGTGATCGGGTGCGGGCATATCGCTCAATGGATGCATATACCGTATCTACGCGAGCTAGACGACCGGTACGAGATTGTGGCCGCCCGCCCGGAGTGATCGACAGCGGCTGCCATAAAGAGCGCGGTCCTGCGCTCGGGAGAAAGTGAACGAGGATGAGATACAGCCGACTGATCGCGCCACGAAGATCTGAGATTGTCGAGGACGCAACACCTGAGCCGGGCTATGGCGAGGTATTGCTTGAGCTGAAGGTATGCGGAGTTTGTGCGTCGGAGCTGCATCCCTGGATGGATCCCCGGCCAAGCTACCCGTACCGCATGGGCCACGAGCCCGCGGGCATCGTCCGCGCCATCGGTCGGGGCGTGACCCGCTTCAAGCCAGGCGACCGGGTAACGGGCCTGCTGCTCCAGTCGTACAGCGACTGTGGGATCGCTTCGGAAGAGAGTCTACTGCCTATCCCGGAGACTCTGCCGTTTGAGTTCGCCCTGGGAGAGCCGCTGGCGTGCATGGTCAACGCGCAGCGCAGAACACGCATCGAGCTGGCCGATCGTGTTGCCTTGATCGGCCTTGGCTTCATGGGCCTCGGATTGCTGCAGCTGCTGAAACTGCGCGGCCCACGCGAAATCATCGCGATTGATCCGCGCGAGGACGCGCGCGCGCTCGCGCTGGAGCTTGGCGCCGATATCGCTTATGATCCCGCCGAGGTACCCGATGACCTGCGCTTAACGAAGTGGGAAAATTGGGAGAAGCCGGTTGGTGTTGACGTCGCCATCGAAGCGTCGGGTACCCAGCCAGGACTTACGCTCGCCAGCAAGATGGTCAAAGCGCATGGCATCTTGTCAATCCTGGGCTTCCACCAAGGAGGACTCCGCCAAGTCGACGTGGAGATGTGGAACTGGAAGGCGATTGACGTGGTCAACGCACATGTCCGCCGCCACACCGATCTGATGGAAAGCATGCGGATCGGTCTCGATCTGATCAGTGCGGGCAAATTCTCGTTCGAGCCGCTCGTTACGCATCGCTTCGGGCTAGATCAGCTCGACGAAGCATTTACCGCCCTCCTCGAGAAGCCAAAGGGGTTTGTGAAGTCGGTCGTGCTCATCTAAGGGAGGTTCATCCGATGACACCCGCACAGAACGACGTAGGGGCAATGCTCAAGCAGCCGATCCTGCTAGGGCCAAATCGGGTCTACCGCTTTTACCAAGGCGGCAAGCTGATCGACCAGATGCGCGGCGAGCCCGTGCCGCGGGATACGGACTATCCCGAAGATTGGGTCGGCTCGATCACACCTGCAAATAATCCAGGCACCAGCCATCCGCCCGGCGAAGGCCTTTCAACGGTTACTCTTCCATCCGGCGAGCAAACCACACTGCAGGCGATCCTGGAGCGGTTTCCGGAACAGGCACTGGGGGCTGAGCATGTGGCGCGCTATGGCGCCAGCAGCGGTCTGCTGGTCAAGCTACTCGATTCCAGCATCCGTCTGCCGATTCACTGCCATCCCACCCGCCCGTTCGCGCGGCAACACTTCGATTCGATCTTCGGCAAAACCGAGGCCTGGATTGTTCTGGAGACACGCGAGATACCGGGCGTCGATCCGTACATCATGCTTGGATTTCGGGAAGGCGTCGAAAAGCAGACGTTCCGGCGACAGGTCGAACGGCAGGAGATTGCCGACATGAAGGCGGGACTGCACCGGGTGCCGGTTAAGCCGGGCGATGTGTTTTATGTCAAGGCAGGATTGCCGCATGCGATCGGAGAGGGAGTCTTCCTCGTTGAGCTGCAAGAGCCGACCGATTTCTCGATCGTCGCGGAGTGGGAAGGCTTCCCAATCGATCCGCAGGATGCGCACATCGGCCTCGGCTGGGATACCGCGATCGACTGCTTCGATTTCACGCACTACCGCCCACAGCAACTGCTAGATGAGTATCGGCTGGCGCCCCAACTCCTGCGGCAGGAGCGGGACGGCGAGGAGTGGCAGCTCCTCGGCGGCAAAACAGCGCCATACTTTAGCGGTACGCGGCTGATCACTCAACGCGAGATGTCGGTGGACGGGCACGGTTTCTACATCGGCGTCGTAACGCGTGGCAGCGGCGTACTGTCGGGCGAATTTGGAGATATTCGTCTGCAGCGCGGGGATAGCTTTGTTTGCTGTGCGGCGGTCGACCAGCACGCGGTCGTCAGCGACGGCGACGAAGCGCTGGAGATCGTCCGGTGCCTGCCGCCACTACCAGCCGCGGACTAATCAAACGGGATACTGGCGCTGAGGGTGGTCGTTTTTGGCAGCATCAATGCCCAACTGCGAGTTCCTGGGTATCACCACCCGCACTGTGAGGCGAAAAAGTGGGCGATGTTGGCAAGCGCGATCTGTAAGGGAGCAGGTCGGCAAATACCAATCGATCCAGGGATTGATTAGCCGCTCCTTATTCCACAGTACCAGTCGCTCGCCCGTCCGGCACTCGCCCTCGGCCGCCTCAACTCGCGGCGGCGACGATCTTCGACGAACAGCCGCGCCGCTTGCAGCGCGTAGCGTCGAGGTTGAGTTAGGGAGTGAAAAAGTGACCGACATGACACACTGGAACAGAGGCGGCTCGGAAGCGCGCCACGAGATCGCGGTTGACGCGGATCAAGAACGCTTTTTCGAGATACACTTAGAGGGAATCAAGTAGCTCACTCGCGCCGACCTGCTGGAATTCGGCGAAGCTGGGAGGAGAAGAAGGAATGATACAACCGCTTACGACGTGCGTGACGGGTACCCAAGGAGTACCCAATGTGGTTCCATCGCGAAAGGTTTTAGCCACGCCTGCTGCCGAAAATATAGGGTCATACGTTGCCGGACGTACCCGGACATTGGCGAGGAGGTGTGGAGTATGAAGCGCGCACTCTTCACCTGGGGCGGCTGGGAAGGTCATCAGCCCGAGAAATCCACTCAGATCTTCGCCGCGTTACTGCGCGAAGAGGGCTACGATGTCGAAGTTACCGATACCCTCGACGTATTCCTCGACACCGCCAAGCTCAACGACCTGAGCTTGATCGTTCCTGTATGGACAATGAGCACCATCACCCCCCAGCAGCAAAACGGGTTGCTGGAAGCCGTCAAGAGCGGAGTGGGCCTAGCGGGGTGGCATGGCTGTATGGCCGACTCATTTCGCAACAATCCGCAATACCAGTTTATGGTGGGGGGGCAGTGGGTCGCACATCCGGGTGATATCATCGACTATCGGGTGAACATCGTCGACCACAACCATCCCATCACGGAAGGTATCCAAGACTTCGCAATGCGCTCGGAACAATACTATATGCATGTCGACCCATCCAACGAAGTGCTCGCGACGACTACCTTTAGCGGAGAGCATGGCGTGCCGTGGATCGCAGGCTGTGTGATGCCCGTCGTATGGACGCGCCAGTGGGGGTTAGGACGAGTATCGTATTCGTCACTGGGTCATGTTCCAACTGATTTTGACGTACATGAAGCACGCGAGCTGGTTCGCCGTGGAATGTTGTGGGCTAGCCGCTAACCTTTACGGCGGAGGGTTGCTTGAAGCTGATCTTCGGAAAATCCAAGTGGGAGATGTGGGAAGATCCGCTCGAAAGCTTTTTGCAGCGCGTCAAAGCCAGTGGCTTTGACGCGACCGAAATATTCCTCGGATCGCTGAGCGAGCGACCAGCTGAAATTGCGGCAGCGCACGCGGCGCATGGCCTCGCTCTGATCGGACAGATCCTGACGCAGGGACGAACGGTTGAGGAGCATATCCGGAGCTTGGAGCAGCAGTTCGAGTTCGCCGTGGACTGTGGGGTTGCTCTGATAAATTCTCATTCCGGCAGGGATATTTTTAGCTTCGAGGAAAACATTGAGGTTTTCAGGCGAGTGATTGAGCTCAGCCAGCAATCAGCCATTCCTTTCCTCGTCGAAACGCATCGCGGCCGTCCGACCTACTCGGCAGTTGAGACAAGGAAGTATCTGGAAGCGCTGCCTGACCTCCGTATCACCGCAGACTTTTCGCACTGGATGGTGGTGCACGAGTCGGGGTTGCAGGATCAGGGCGAAAATGTCGAGCGTGCGATTGCGCGGAGCAGCTATATTCACGCTCGTGTCGGCTATGCCGAGGGACCGCAGGTTCCCGACCCACGGGCGCCGGAATGGAAAGGCGCGGTCGACGATCATGTGCGTCTGTGGCAAAGGATCATCGACGAGCGCGCCGCAGAAGGGGCTACGACCTTGTATATCACGCCGGAGTTCGGTCCTCCGGCGTATATGCACACCATCCCGTTCACCAATCAGCCGGTTGCGGATGTCTGGGAAATCAATGTGTATATGAAGGACTTCCTACAGGAAGCATTGCGTGCTAGTTAGCGATCCTCGGAAGCTCAGTGAGCGGCGGAGATGGCCGCTCACCCCCGCCATCTAGCTGGCACCACAATGAGTTGAGCTTCTGATCAATCGGCGCATGCGGCCACGTCCTGTTGTCGTGAGTTACTTCCAGCCAGATCGCAACTACCCCGAAGCCTTAAGGATCGAGGCAATCCGGCTCTTGTTTGCAGAAATGTCCTAGCCGCTCAACCGTTCGGCGTTGGTTATGTTGCCGGCAACCAATATCTCGTCACTTGGAAGCAGCTGGGTAGTGCCGGATGGATTGAACTGGAACTGGCCTTGTCGTCGGATTGCTAGCACGCTCAGGCCGTAGCGACGGGGAAGATCGGCCTCCGCCAAAGTCAAGCCGTGTAGCTGTTCCGGAACACGCATTTCGACCACGCTGAGGTCGGAGCTCAACTGGAGATAATCGACAAAGTTAACCGCTGAAAGTCGCTGCGCTAGCCGACGCCCGGCTTCGTGCTCCGGTAGGATTACCTCGTTCGCTCCGACCATTTGTAAAATGTCACGCTGCGTACGTGTCTGCGCCTTCGTAATGATGCGTCGGACCCCGAGCCGTTGCAGCAGCACCGTGGCAAGCAGGTTATTTTCAAAGTCGCTGCCGATACAGACTATGGCGGTATCGAAGTGATCAGCGCCAATTTCACGCAGTGCATCCTCGTTGGTTGCATCGATCTGCACCACATTGGGCAAGTCGATCGAAAGCGCTTGAACGCGCTGGAAGTCGGCATCCACCGCCAGCACATCGTGGCCGTCGTCCGTCAATGTTTTCGCCAGGCTTGTTCCAAACCGGCCAAGGCCAATAACGATGAACTCCCGCTCGCGACGCGAGGCTGTGTGACCATTGGAGTCCGCCCCCTTTCGATGGTGACGGTTCGACATATTAACAAACACTCCTTTCAGAAGAGCTTAACCCATCACAATGCGTTCACTCGGATACCGCGCGAGCGTCGGATGCTCCGCCTGCGCCAACAGAATAACCAGCGTCAGTGGGCCGAGTCGACCCCAAAACATCAGGAACGCAATCAGTAAACGGCCAACGGGGCTAAGCCGAGCCGTTTCGGCGAGCGAGTAGCCGGTGTTTGAAAAGGCGCTAACGACCTCGAAGGCAGCCGGTAACAGGCCACGAGGCTGGAGCGCGAGCAGGAGCAAGACCCCTACAAAGCAGAGCAGTGTTGAGACACTCATAATTGCCACAGCTTTCGCAATCGTTTCCAAGGGAAAGACACGCCCGAATACAACACCTTGAGGCCGGCCACGAACGGTCGACAGAACCGTCACCCATAATACCGCAACCGTGCTGAGCGTCACGCCTCCGGCCATCGAAGCCGGCGAGCCGCCGATAAACATGAGCGCCATCAGCACCAGTGCACTTGCGTGGCTTAGCTCTTCGATTGGGAATATGGTCATTCCAGCAGTACGAGCCGAGACTACGGTAAACAAGGCAACCAGCACGCGCTCGCCAACTTGCATCCCGGTGAAAGCTGTACCAGCAAAAAGGTCATCGGCGACGACCACAGCGAAACCAGCAATCGTAAGAATCCCACTAATGATTAGGGTTAAGCGTGTATGCACGCTGAGCCGCCGATCTTTGGGATAGGTCACCAGATCGGATATCACCAGCACACCGAAGCCGCCGATCGTGACCAGCAGCATCAGCACAATCAACGTGTAGGGATCACGGCCAAACCCAAAGAGCACGGTGCCAGTACCCGCGAACAAGTCAAAGCCGGCGTTACAGAACGCGCTAACCGAGTGAAAAAGGGCCTGGTACGCCGCAGAGCCAGGCCCTAGCGTCGGGGCCCAGCGCATCCACAATAGCGCTGCTCCCACAAGCTGAATCGCCAGGGTGCTGCCGAAAACGTAGAGCGCCAAGCGTGCGATACGTACACTCTCCATCACTCCAAGAGATTGCTGCAGCAGCAGTCGTTCGCCAAGTCCGATGCGCCGCCCGATCAGGGCAAACAACACCAGCGACAAGGTGACAAAGCCCACACCACCGAGCTCGATCAGCAGCAGTACGATCAGTTGCCCCCAGATCGACAGATCTGTGGCCGGAGTGATAACAGCCAGACCAGTGACGGTTGTCGCACTAACCGATGTAAAGAACGCTTCGCTCCAGGTGAGTGTACGCCCAGCCGCAGCGAATGGGAGCCGCAGCAATAGTGTGCCGACGACACTTAACAAGGCAAAGCCAAGTACCAACAGCCGGTTGTTGTCCCTCGCCAGCCGACTAGGCGGAGCCGACAGTGAGCCGATGTTCGGGGTTGGCGTCGCCGGTACTTGACGGCTACGCGCAATGTTTGGAATGTCGCCGATATTTTCTGGATCGCTTCGTTCTAGCATCTGGCTTCCTTATCCAGCGTATTCCCTCGATGCATGCACACGTGGCGCGGTTCAAGCTCCAAAGTAATTCTCAGCCGTACGAGTATTTGCCGCTCGCTAACTAGTCAGCGAGTTCTGGAGACTGGGCGAATATTTGGCCGCCAGCTTTTTGACAGTCGTGATATTCCGCAGGGTTGCAGGCATGCCGATCGCCTTCTCCAGCAGCGCGCCGGAGAACCGCGACTCGCTGAGCTTGGTCCGACACAACCAGTAGATTTCGCGCTCATGAATGTCAAAGTCGTCAATGTCGCTTCGGAAAGCCATCAGTTTTTCCTGTGCCGCTGCGCTCGGCGGGGCTGACACAAACGCGATATACAGCGTAGCTTCGTCATCGGCAAACGGACGATAGCGCGCAATTGCTGCAAGCTCCGGCAGCGTGCGGAGAAAGGTCGCAACCTCATATCCCAGCGCTTGTCGAAGGTGACGCTCAATCTGCGCTTCAAGTGCGACGACATCGGCAGCCGCTCCCTCAAAGCTAACATTCCCACTGGCGATCATGGTCTCGACGTTCAACAATCCGAGCTCGGCGAAGAGCTCCCGCAGATAGCTCATTTTGACCGTGTGCCCACCTACATTGATTGCACGTAGAAAAGCCACCCATCGTTGGGGCGTCGTCGCTAGGAGTCCCACTGAACGCCTCCTACCACAAGAACCACCGCGTGCCACAATCTAAGACTATCCGCATTTGTCAACGGCTACGCAAGCCATGTTGGGCGTCATGCACGGCGCTGCACGCTGCGCAGCAATGGCCACGATGCAGCCGTAAAGACTGCTAGCCCCGCCGCAGTCGCAAGCAGAGTCCAGCTAAAACCCACGCGGTCGATGCCCCAGCCAGCGAGATAGGTGCCAAGGCCACCGCCGAGAAACAGTGCGAATGCAAAGAGGGCGACCGCCGTCGCACGGTGGGCAGGCACCAGCTCCGTAGCGCGCGTTTGCAGTGTACTGTGCGCAATCACAAAACCGGCTCCCGAGATCAGCATTGCCAAGGGGAAGAAGATCGACCACGGCTGCAGACCTACTAGCAGATAGCTGCCGGTCAACAGCGTTCCGCCTACGAGAAGCATACCGCGCTCCCCAATCCGTCGCACTAACTTCCCAACAATTCGCGCCACGAGGAAGGTTCCGACGCCGCTCAGCGTTAACAGCCCCCCGATCGCCGCGTAGCTCAGGTGGTCGCGCTCGAAGAGCAAGGCGCCGAGATACCCAAATGTACTCATGGCGGTGAGCCCTTCCATAAACACGAGCAGATAGAGGGCAATCGCCGCAGTGCCACCCACCTCAAATACTGACAGATAGGGCTTGAAAAACCCGCGCGGCTCACTGGGACCGGCGGCGACGCGCGCAGGAGCCAGGCGCAACAGAAGCGCTGCAACGACCAGCGACAGCACGCCATAGCCAATAAACATCGCGCGCCACGATAGCACGCTTGCGATTATTCCACCTAGCGCCGCCGACAGCACGCCGCCAAGCGCCGATACGCTGACGACACGCCCCAACGCGCCCTGCCGGTCGGCATAAGGCACGGCATCGCCGACATATGCAAGCGCGACGGGAATAATGCCTGCCGCCGCCGCACCTGTGACAAACCGCAGCACATCAAGCACCCACAAGGTTGGAGCAAAGCCGCTGACCAGCGTGCCGATCGCGAATAGCCCAAGCGCGACCCCCATCACACCTTGGCGGCTGAAGCGATCTGCCAGCGGGCCGTAGACCAGTTGAAACAGCCCGTAGGGGATTGTGTACAGCGTGATGAGCAGACCGGCGCGTGTGGCGGTTGTCTCATAATCTTGAGCGATCGCAGGCAGCAACGGCGCGATGACCCGCGCCTCAGCGGCCACAAGAAATACAGCAGTTAGAATTACCGGAAAGAGCCACTTTCGTGGCGCACTATCCGGCTCCACCTCGGATGTCGTCTTGACCAACGACTCATCGCCGGCGAGCGGAGATACTATCTTAGACAACAATACTCTCCTTTGCGCATATCGCGATGTATTGTACCCCGCTCAACGCCTAGCGGTGGAGGTAAGGACACACCTAACGACCTGGAGCAGGTAAGCTTTAATGCATTCATGAGCGCGCTCTGAGGAGGTGCCGATGGAGGCCGGCTCCTTACGCTCCGTGGGCTGGCGCCCGCGGATGTCGACTGCGACCAGCAAACTGGGAACAGGACACAGGGACTCGACGGCGACTTGCTGCTGCTGTGCTTGCACCGCACAGCGTAGCAACACCACGCCGTCACGGGCCACAGAGCTACCGTTACGCCTTGAGCCCAGCCAACAGTGCGCTCCCTGCGTGCGCGAGTAGCATGGTATCAACCCCCGCGACAACTAGCGTATATCCCTGGTCGAGATAGGGTTGGACTGCGGCTGCCGATAAACCAAAGATGCCTAGCCGCATACCCGCTCGCTTGCAAACACCGCCAATGTGGTCAATGGCCTCGACGACCACCGGATGCTTGACCTGGCCGGAACGCCGAGACTCGCCGACAGATCGTACGGCCCAACAAATACCGCATCAATGCCTGGCACGCGGACAATAGCTTCGATCTCCCGCACGGCGTCGACGTCTTCCGCCTGAACGACGACCGCTGTCTGCTCGTTCGCAACGCTGATATAATCTCCCAGCGTCCAGCCGTACCCCTGGGCGCGTGCGATACCTGTGCCGCGCGTACCCATCGGGCTATACTTTGCCCAGCGAACGATCTGTTCCGCTTGAGCCGCCGAATTGATCTGCGGGACGATAATGCCTGTAGCACCGATGTCGAGCGCCTGTTTGATCGGCACCTCGGCTGGTGCCGAGACCCGAACTAAGCAGGGAGTGCTCGACCCTGCCGCCTGCAGCAGCGCTTGGAGCGTTTGGGCATCAAAAACCCCGTGCTCGGCGTCGAGGAAGAGCCAGTCATACCCGACCGTCGCCAGCAATTCGGCAACCTCCGGCGTAGGGAGCGTTACCATTGTGCCAATGAGTCGGTCGCCACGCAGCAACCGTTTCCGAAATTCATGCAGCATCATTCGGGTCCCCGCATATCACCCCACCATAGACGTGCCAACTCCAGTTATCTGTAAGTACCGAGCGCTGCCCTGGTGATTTTGTGCAGATGGATCGGCTGCGCGGGCGTAAAGACCGCCGCTAAGGGCAGTGAGCACCATGATCGCCACGAGCACGAAGAATGTCAGCTACTACGCGGTCTAAAGACCGGTAGCTTGTCCTTCCAGGTTTCGTAGCACTCGTTGAAGCACGAGTCTGACGGAGAAACGTATGCTTCGACACGTTGACACCACAGACGTATCACGACGGAGGACCATCGGCCTGCTGACAGTGGCCGAAGTAGTACGGCCCGTCACGGTTTTACGCGGCAACGGATCGTACTTGCCGCAACCAGCAACCGCAAGTTAGAAAGGTGCGAAACCGTTAACTCGTGCGTACCTCACGAGTGCCTAACGCATCACCAGTCTATCAGTCTGTTGTGTCAGGTACGGTCACAACGTATGATGGAGGGCGGCTTTCCTCTGCTGGCATTAAAGTGCCGCAGCTTCCAGCCGCATTTTTCTGTGAAGATTTTCAACGGGTTGTTCATTACGCCCCCTTGGAGCTGACAACCGATGCCTATTGCTCGTCGAGCCCGCGACGTTCCCCGCGCAACACCTCGGCCACAGTATGCATGCACCCACTTTTGCCGTACGACCACACGCGAAAACCTACCTCAACCCGCGCTATTGTAGCAGGTCGGCGCGGCGCGCCGGCAGCCGACAACCGAGAGCTTGGCGGTCTCTCGCCGGCGTATCGATCACTACCACCAGGATGCTGCTCGCTGCTGGCGGGCGAACATTTGGTAAGCATGGATACAGTGCGGCCAGTGGGGAGCCACGGCTCGCGTGGGCGAAAGCCCCAATCCTAACTGTTTGTCGCACGCGCTGTAGCGCTCAACCGATTGAACTCAACCGAGTGTAAGACTTTGATATTCATTCTCATTACATTTTATGTGGTTGTGATAATATATCTCAAAATCTCCTAGCTTGACAATTACTTACATTACAAGTAAACTGCGCGCGATTGTGGCGCTGCGGCAACCAGTAACGACTCGAGATGTAGGTACAATCGTGACGCAATCTGTGCGTATTGAGCACTCCAAGCCTTTCGAGCAGAAGCCGGCACGCGGCTCTACCAAGCCGTTTGGACTGCTCCTGTTCGCCACCGAGCCCCACCTCCTGGGGCGAGCCGTGGCGGCGGGCATCGACGGGATCATCGTCGATTGCGAATTCGCGGGGAAAGAAGCCCGCCAAGCGGGCGCGGACACCGAAATCAATCGGCATACCTTTGCCGATGTAGAGCGCATCCGGAGGCATACATCTACCCCTGTACTGTGCCGAATTAATCGTTTCGGGCCAATGACTCGACGCGAGGTCGAACAAGCCATCACAGCCGGGGCTGATGAGATTTTGTTACCGATGGTCCAGACTCCCCGCGAAGTCGAGCTGGTGCTTAATCAAGTGCGGAGTCGCTGCGGCGTGGGGATCCTGGTCGAAACCGTTGCGGCGCTCGGTGTGCTTGAAGAGCTTGGCCGGCTGCCGCTTTCTCGGGTATATCTCGGGCTGAACGACCTCGGCATCGCACGCAAAACACCCAATATTTTCACCGCGGTTGCCGACGGAACGCTCGAGTATGTACGCCAGCATTTTCGAGTACCCTTTGGCTTTGGCGGGGTGACGCTCCCGGAGCGCGGTTATCCGATCCCGTGCAGCCTACTGATGGGCGAGCTAGCGCGGCTCAACTGCTCGTTTACCTTTCTGCGGCGCTCGTTTTGGGCGGATACCCGTGGCCGCGACCTGATGGTAGAGCTTCCGCGCATCCGTGAGGCGCTCGACGCCGCCACGCGTCGTCCGGCGGGCTCTGTCGCGCGGGACCAAGCCGTACTTTATGACGCGATCAATGGTTGGAAGCCGGTCCATTCGGGCCGCCGCCCGACGTTGAACGCGGACATTGCCCGATCCGGCTAGCGGTTCCCGAGACGTTGTGAAAATTCTGTTAATGTATCAACCTTCGGCGGAACACCTGGCTGCGTTGCACGCTGCAGCTCCGGCCGCCGAGCTGTGTGTCGCACGCGACGAGCATACCGCCGCGGAGCTGATACGGGATGCCGAGGTAGTGCTGGGTAACCGCTACTTCCTGCAGTCCTTACCGCATGCCCGCTGTCTCCGCTGGATGCAATCCAACTCGATGGGGGTTGATCGCATTTTGGAGGCGGGGCCAGCGGTCGCCAATCTTCTGCTAACCAACGCCCGCGGGATCTATGACGACGAGCTTGCTGAACATGCCCTCGCACTCGTACTCGCGCTCGTGCGTGGTCTGCATCAGGCGCGTGATCAGCAGCACGTGCAGCGCTGGGAGCGCCAATCGCTGCGCAGGTTGAAGGGAATGCAGGCGTTAATTCTTGGCTGGGGCGGCATCGGGCAAGGCATTGCTGCGCGCTTGAATGGGCTTGGTGTGCGAGTGCAGGCCGCGCGGCGCAGTCATGCGGGGCCTCCAGTGCTGGATGCAGCGGGTGTAACGGTCTGGGGACCCGAGACCTGGCGAGGTGCGCTTGCAACAACAGATGTACTGCTGCTCGCCCTGCCATTGACGCCAGAAACCTACCATCTTGTTGGCGGCGCGGAGCTCGCAGCCTTACCAAGCGATGCTATGGTAGTGAACATTGGGCGGGGTGGGACTCTGGATGAGATGGCATTGCTGACGAGCCTCGAGTGTAATCATCTAAGCGGTGCCGCGCTGGATGTCGTGGAGCAGGAGCCGCTGCCAGCGGACCACCCGCTCTGGCGCGAGCCAAAGCTGCTGCTCACGCCGCACGTCGGGCGGAGTATTGAGCATCCGCCGTACCGCTGGGAGCGACTGTTTGTGGAAAATGTGCGCCGCTACGCCGCGGGGGAGCCACTTCTCAATGTTGTCGACCAGAGCCGAGGGTATTGAGTAATGGACAATCTTTTAAGCATTGTCGTTCCGGTATACACCAACTCATCTACCTTGATCGAGCTTCACCGACGCCTAACGCATGCGCTTCAAGGTGTAACGGACAGCTATGAAATCCTGTTCATCGACGACGCGTGCCCGGCCGGCTCGATCAGGGTGCTACGTGAGCTTGGCGCGCGCGATATGCACGTGACGGCGCTCCAGCTTGCGCACAATGTCGGTCAAAACCGCGCAGTTCTAACAGGCCTAGCGCACGCGCGCGGCGATGTCGCCGTGGTGTTGGACGCGGACCTGCAAGATCCGCCCGAAGCTATCCCGGCGCTGCTGGCCGTGTTGACGGATGACGTCGCGGCCGTTTTTGCGGGACGCCGCGGCAGGTACGAGGCGCGCGGCCGCCATGTTAGCTCGTGGCTCTTCAAGCGCTTGCTACACCTCCTTTCGGGGCGCCGCATTCCCGCGGATGCGGGGCTTTTCGTCGCGATGCGACGTGAGATGATCGATCGGCTGCTCGCATTCGACGTCCCGCAACCGTATGTGGTTGGGCTGATGGGCCAGACCCGGCTCCCCCTCCGCTCGATTCCGGTCGTGCGGCACACGAACGACGAGCGGGTGTCGGCCTACACCCCCTGGAAGCGCCTAACCTTGGCGTCGCGCGCCCTCCGTCAAGCATTGGTGCCGCGCTGGCTTGCGCCAAAGTTGTACGGAGTGCAGCCCCCGGTGATTATTCGCGAGTATATTGGCCGCTCGTATGGCACGTCCTTGACAGATCAGAAAGTCTTAACATGTGGAGCATAGCAACCAGTCACACCCGCGCGGCAGTGCTACGAGGTGGATTTGGGTGGCTCCTTCCCCACCTCGCCGGAGTAGGGCTGCTGTTTGCCTGGCTCTGGTCAATGAGCATTGTCTACGATTTCGGCATGTCCGACGAGAGCTGGTTCCTCCAAGTACTGACACGCGTCGTCAACGGCGATGTGCTTTACCGTGACGTGTTTTTTGGCGCCACTCCACTCGCCGTCTATCTTGCCGCACCACTCGTAGCCGTCTTTGGCTCCGAGATTGTGGTACTCAAAGCCTTCGTCAGCCTTTGCTCCGCGGTGACGATGCTGCTCTGTGTTGTCACCTTCCGATGCTTGGGTAACAGCCGGCGATCGGGTGCATTCTTGCTGCTTGCGCTCGTGGCCTATGGCTGGCCGCGGCAGTCGTCAGGCTACACGCCACTCGCCTATACGTGCTTGCTGGGCTCGATGACCGTGATACTGGCGTGGCGGATGCGTACCCTAGAGCGGCCCCATGCTGTCAACGCCTTCGAAACGCTTGGGCTAGCTGGCGGCTTAGCGGGACTGTGCTTTGCTTCGAAGCAAAATCTCGGGGCCTACACCTTCGCGGCGCTCGGTGGGGTGCTGCTGTTAACACTGTTGGAGGTAAGGGCGGGTTGGCGGCAAGCCTGTCGCGCGGCATTCGTGATCGCCGCGGCAGCTGCCCTCACTGTGCTCCTCACACTTGTGCCTGTGCTCATGTCAGGTGCCTTCACGCAGTTCCTTGACTACGGCTTTACCAACAAGCGCACCTACCTACGGACCGCCGGCATATCATACTTCGACGGTCTGCGTACACTCGCTCAGGACGTCAGGCTAGCGCGCTCGTTTGACGACATGCGCTGGGCATACCTGGAGACGGTTTTTCTGCTCCCGCCGCTCGCGCTCGCGATACTCGCGGTCGCCTGTATCACTTCAAACCGCCAGCAGCGCGGCCACCTCGTCGGCGTTAGCTGCTTCGCGGGCGCTGCGCTCCTCGGCGTCTACCCGCGCGCCGATCTGGAGCATGTTATCTATGCTATCCCCGCGGTGCTCCTCTGCCTGGCGTACGGCTGGCGCTTGGTGGGCAGCCATAGCCCCCGATGGCTGCGATATAGCGTATATATCTGCCTCACGTGCTGGTTCGTGCTCGGCATCGGCTTTCTCGTAGGAGGAGCCGTGCGCCGTATCACCTCGCCGGATTACGAGCGCTCGACGCTCCCACACTTTCGAGGCGTTTGGCTTACAAAGCACGAGCACGCCACGCACCATCGCTACGCGCAGGAGCTTGGCGCGGTTTCCGCTGGCGAGCAGCCGTTCATGCTCGGTGCCTACGCGGGGTTTTCCTATCTTATCACCGGCCTCGACAATCCCACTCCCTTTGATTACCCGCTCGTGACTGCCTTTGGTCAACATGGCATGGCAGACCTTATGCGGTCCATCGAGCACGGTCATCTTCGCTCGATCTGCATGACTCGTGATAATGGCTTGCCCTTCACGCCCCATGAGCTCAAGCACTTCGTTCGCACACGTATGGAGCCGGTGGTCGATTTGGAGTTTTGTACCATGTACCGCACGCCGACCCACTAGCTTTCCACGGCGGGATGTGACGATACAGACAGAGCACTTTGGGGCACCCACTTCACAGGTGACGAGGCAAGTCGGCCGTTTCATCAGTGAGCGGGTAGCGCAGTGAAACCGCGAAGCCAATGACAGGTTCACGACATTAAGCAGCAGAATCAATGTCGATATTGCGAGCGCTTGGGCCAGCGCAGCGTCCTGTGGCGCGGCTAGGAATACCCTGTTATGCTTCTCGCCGCTGCGTGAAGAACGGCTTCGGTGTACACCTAAAGCACCACCGATTGTGATTAAACGTCGAGGCGCGAAGCCGCTGACTCTAGAGCCTCGGCAGCGCTAGCCAACGGGCGAGCGTTCCGGC
>JADDQE010000212.1 GCA_016781525.1 bacterium
AAGTATAGCTTAGAGCGCGAATTGGTATAATCTGGTGCACCGGCTTTCGGGCTGCCCTCGGACACCTCGCACCTTTGGAGCTTGTCGGCGCGGAAGGACGCGTAGCCGTAGCCGGCACCCGTGCGGTGCAGGAGCCACGGCTATGGCTCGTCGGCTACGGCGAATGGACCGGCTTCGCATCGGCGACCCTGATCGGCGTGGGACGTTCCGCCCGCGCCACAGTTGAGCAGATCCGTGATTACCTGACCACTTCTACCTAACTTCCTCTCGGACGAAATTGGAACTGCAGGACCCCGTATCGCCCCTAGGCCAATGCTTGTCCGGCCTCTTCGATGTATTCCAAGCTCTGATGCCGGAAATAGGTGTTGTACAGCCCGGCGTAATGCCCGTGAGCAGCCAGCAGCTGCTCGTGGCTGCCTTCTTCGATGATTGTACCGGAGCGCAACACGATAATCCGATCGGCGTTGCGGATGGTTGAAAGGCGGTGCGCGATCACAATCGACGTTCGGTGCTCAAGCACCACGTCGAGGCCCTCCTGGATCTGCGTCTCTGTCAGCGGGTCGATGCTCGCCGTCGCCTCGTCGAGGATAAAGATGGACGGGTCTTGCAGCAGCACGCGTGACAGCGCGACAATTTGGCGTTGCCCGAGCGAGAGGGCACTACCACGCTCCCCAACTGGTGTATCCAGACCACGCGGCAGCGCCGCAAGCCAATCGCCGCCCCCAACCTGCTGCGCCACCCGCAACACAGCTTTGTCACTTGCCTCCGGCCGTCCATAGCGAATATTGTCGCGGACGGTGCCATCGAATAAAAAGGGCGTCTGAGTCACAATACCGAGCTGCGCGCGGTAGCTCGGGAGATCAAGCCGCCGAATATCGACGCCGTCAATCGTCAGCGTGCCACCTTGAAATTCATAAAAGCGCGCGATTAGCTTCGCAATGCTCGACTTGCCCGATCCGGTGTGGCCAACCAGGGCCAGCGTCTCTCCGGGCTGAATGCGTAGCGAAAAATCGCGTAGCACTGGCTCCTCAGGCGTGTAGCGAAAGTCGACATGCTCGAATCGGACGTCGCCCTTGATCTGTGGCACCGTAATCGCATCCGTTTGCTCAACCTTTGGTTCGGCGTCGATGAGTCCGAAGACGCGCTCGCCCGCGGCAAGACCAAGCTGAAACTGGCTCCAGAACGATGCAATGCTGGTCAAGGGAAACCAGAAGAGCGCCAACCCCTGGATGAACAGGTACCAATTGCCCGCCGTGAGATTGCCGGCCCAGACTTGTCGCCCGCCCCAGTAGACCAGCGCGGCAGTACCCAATCCCGCCAGAATGTTTAACACCGGGAAAATACTGCTGAACACATAGCGCGTCCGCAGGTTGATCCGCCGTGATTGATTGTTCACATTCAGAAACTCGGCGTAGATTGCCGGCTCTTGACGAAAGGTCTTGGCGACCGAGATACCGCTCACGCTCTCCTGAATATGGCCGCTGACCGTAGCAGACATGCGCCGGGATTGGGTGATCGACGTGCGAGCAATGGCGCGGAAGGCGAGTGCGGTAGCGACGATCAGCGGAGCTAGCGCCAGCAATATCAACGTGAGACGTAAGCTGACCGTCGCCAGGTACCCCAGCAACACAACCACCAGAAGCACCCGGCTGAGCAACTCCATCGTCAGGGTCATGACCGACGCAAAGGCCTGCGTATCAGAGGTAATGCGGCTCACAATTTTGCCGGAGGCAAAGCTATCGAAAAAGGACAGGTCGTGCTGTACCACCGCGTCAAAGGCATCTTCACGCAGCTTACGCACCACATCGCCAACCGCCTGTGACGACAACGTTTGACGCACGGCGTTCGCCAGCCATGACACGCTCGCGAGTGCCGTGAGGGCAGCCACCACCAGCAACATGCGCGATGTCGACACATTCTGCTGCAGCTGGTCGATACTGCGCGCGACAAGAATGGGCAGCCCAGTGTCCAGCAATGCAATAACGATAATCGCCCCGGCGGCGGCGCTCATCTTGCCGGACCGGGACCGAAAATAGCCAAGGATCTGCCGTACCAACTGGCGGTCGGTGTACGTTCGGTCGTAGCCTTCGGCTTCTAGACCATCAAGAAGAAAGCCCATCAGTAGCTCCTGTTCCAATGTTTGGCATGGACCGAATGATGTGCACGCCTACACCGATAGCTCATGCCCAATAGCCGCCTCATCCTCAATCTCCAGTGGCGGTAGCGCGGCCTCGTAGCGAGCAAAAATTCGGCGGTAGTGCGTGGAGCGGCGCAGCAGCTCGTCGTGAGTGCCGGCAGCCACAATCCGCCCGCCTTCAAGCACCAGAATCTGGTCAGCCCAGCGAATTTGTGAAACGCGGTGCGTTATCAGCACCGTCGTCCGCCCTGCCTGTGCCCGCCGAATCGCCTTCTGGATCTGGTCCTCGGTTGCACTGTCGATCGCACTGGTAGAGTCATCCAAGATCAGGATGCGCGGATTATTCAGAAAGGCACGCGCAAGCGCAATCCGCTGCCGCTGACCGCCCGAAAGCGTTACGCCGCGCTCGCCGACGACGGTATCGTAGCCATCGTTGAACGACGTGATGAAATCGTGCGCTTGGGCGACCCGCGCCGCGGCCTCGATCTGCACGCGGGTCGCGTCGGGCGCGCCAAAGGCAATATTTTCGCCAACCGTTCGCGTGAAGAGAAAGACGTCTTGCTCGATCTTGGCGATTTGCGAGCGGAGCGAGTGTAGGCTCCAGTCCCGAACGTCAACGCCGTCGATCAACACCCGGCCAGACGTGGCGTCATAGCTGCGATTAATGAGCTGAGTCAGCGCACTCTTACCCGAGCCAGTTTGGCCGACGATCGCTACCGTCTGTCCAGGCTCGATGTTAAACGAGACATTGTCCAACACGCTGCGCTCGCCATAGCCGAAGCTCACCTGCTCGAAGCGGATGGCCCCCGTGATCGACCGGGTAATACCCGCCCGATTTTCGTCGACGTCTGTCTCGGCCTGAATAATATTCAGAATACGGCTAGCACTAGCCATACCTGATTGAAACAGCGAAAAGGCGAAGATCGAGATAAAGGTCGGGAAGCGCAGAATATTCATCAGACCCATCGCCGCAATCATCTGGGGGATTGTGATTCGTCCTGCCTGGTACATCCACACGGCGTGGAGAAAGGTAAGCCCGAACGCAATCCCGAACATGAGGAGCGGCAGGTACCGCGCTTCGATCGCGCCCTGTCGTGCAAAGAGATCACGGTACAGCGTGACATTGCGCCGAAACTTCGTTCGCTCAAAGAGCTCGCGGGCACTCGCTTTCACCACTTCGATCCCCGAAAGCGTCTCCTCAAGCCCCGCATTCATCGTCCCGAACTGCGCGCGCTGCTGCTGGATCACCGGCGTAAGCTTATGGACATACGCGCGCACCGCGACCAGATAACTGGCGACGAAACAGAGCGGGATCAGCAGGAGCTCAAGGTTGATGTGGCCGATATAGATGAGCGGCACGATGATTCCCGCTACCGTCTCGAAGAGCATTGTGCTGCCTGGCACAATCATGTTGCTGAGCTGGTTGGTGTCGTCGGTCGCTCGCGCCATGATGTCGCCGACCCGCTGCCGATCATGAAATGATTGACTCTTACCCAGCAGGCTCGCAACAAGCTCCTCGCGGGCGTCCGCCTCGACGCCTGCTGCGATATTTTCAGCGGAGTAGTTCCCAATTAAGAATGCAAAACCGTCAATAGAAAGTAACGCTACGATTGATAGCGCGATCCATAGCAGTGCGTTCGTGCCGGTCGGCCGGAGAATTTCCTCCGCCGCTCGGCCGATCATCAGCTGGGCACCCGCGTACGCCAGCCAAGCCGTCAGGAAGCAGACGCCTGAGGTTAGCACGAAGCGCTGATAGCGCCAGACGTGGGATAGCATCCAGCGCCCGACATTCGCATGGTTATACTGGTAGGCGTGCTGAATGGTGAATTCACTGCTCCGTGCCACACAATCCTCCCTGGTACCGGTTGATTTGCACAAAAAAATGCTGCGGGCGTAAAAAATAGCCCGCAGCATCGTCTCGGTCAGCGCGCTATACGCGTTGCATCATGGACCGCTGGGCGCACCTCTCCCTCGTCGCGCAGACCTGCCGTCGCAGATCACTAACCAGGCAGCGTGCTGATACATTAAACCCAACTCCATGAGTCATCGTCGGTCGCGTTCAACCGTCGTCTTGACACATCATACCATGAATATGGCGCCACGGCTCCGCCAAAAGACTGAGCCGCACTCAAACCCTTGGGGGAATAGGGCAGCTTCGCGGCTGCCTTAGGAGAGCACCGTCTCCGAGATCGCACGCTCACGGACAAAGAGCGATAGCTCCTCGACCACTGCGTCGAAGGTACGGCCAGACAAGCGCTGCGCAATGCTCTCGACCCGCTGCGGCGGCAGCAGCTCTGTGAGCTCCGCATACAGGAGCGACGCTCGCTCGTACGCTTCCTTGCCACTCGCAGCATCACCCATCACCTGGAGTACAACCTCCAGCGCCCGCTCATGGTTACCCTCGGATGCAAGCACCTGGGCCAGGCCAGCGAGCGCGTTGAGCGCATCGGGCGTGGCCTTCAGCTCCTGAGCAGTCCGCAGAGCCATAAAATAGGAGCGCTTCGCGTCAACGTGATCGCCAATGGCCCACGCCGCTGCGCCAAGGTGATTCTGCGCCCGCGCAATTGCCCAGCGGTCACCCATTTCCCTAAACAAAGCGAGGCTCTCGCTGAACAGGTAGTGCGCCTGCTCGTGCTCGCCCTGAGCCTGAGCCACCAAGCCCAGATGATTCAAGGCGGTGCCAAGGCCCCACCGGTCGCCGGTAGCCGCGCAGAGGGCTAGACTTTCATGCAGCAGCGCTTGCACCTCAGTGTATTCGCTGAGCTTGAACAATGTCGTGCTGAAGAAGTTCAGGCAGAGCGCCAAGCCGCGCACATTATTAATCGACCGCCAGATGGCGAGATCTTCGCTGAAGAGCTCACGGGCTCGATTGTAATCTCCCGTGGAATGGGCGACCAATCCAAGGAAGCATAGGCTCAGGGCTGCGATCCATCCACCGCCACCAGCCCGATCAATTTCCAAACTTTGCTGGAGCGCATCTTGTGCCTCGTCATAATTACCCATCTGGTATGACGCGATCCCGAGGTACACCAATGGCCGTGCTGTACAGCCGCCGTCGCCGTACGTTCGCAGGAGCTGCAGGCTGCTCCGAAGCACGTCGCACGCCCTTGCCAGCTGGCCGCAGCGCACCGCCAGATAGCCCTGCGCTGCTAGCAGATGGCCGAGCAGTAACGCCCGCTCCGTTTGCTCTTCGGTCGCCTGCTCAGCTACAGCCGGGAGGTTCAGCGGTGCCTTCACCGCGGCTGCCGTCTCGCGGAAGGTCGTCTCACCTTCCTGGAACCATGTCCGGTACTCGTAAAACCATTGGAGCACGCCAAGCCCGCGGCGATGCTCAGAAAGCATTTGGCGAGAAGTCGCCCAGGCCCATGCCGCACGCACATTGTCGATCTCGTCAGAAACCTCACGAATTGCAGTTGCCTGGTTACGGCCTTGAATCGCATCCGTCCGGCTCTCCAGCCACCCAATGTAATAGGTGCAGTGCCGGTCCTGTACATCCGCTTGCTCGCTCGTGTCGTCGACGAGGTGAGCCGCGGCATACTGGCGCACCAAGCCATGCAGGTCATACCGGCCATCGGTCGTGCGCCGTAACAATGACTTATCGACCAGCGCCGCGAGCACTGGCAACGAGGCACCGGCGATCGTCGCGGCCGCCGCACGATCAAAGCCTCCATGGAACACGGTAAGCCGGCGCAGCACCTGACGCTCGACGTCCGTGAGCAAGTGCCATGAATGCTCGAAGACCGCACGCAGCGACTGGTGGCGTCCCGGAAGGTCACGCGCCGATGTGCTCAAAATATCAAAGCTGCGGCTAATCTCGTCCTCGATCTCGCTGACGGACAAAAGCCGCACCCAGCTTGCTGCAAGCTCGATACCGAGAGGCATACCATCGACAAGCTCGCAGATGCGAACAATACTCCGCATGGTCGTATCGTTAAGCGTAAAGGCCTGCTGCACGCGCCGCGCACGCTCAACAAAAAGCGTCACCGCATCGGCGGCCCCATCCGCTGGGCCCGCCGCGAGGACAGACAGCCCCATCAGCTCCACCACCCACTCGTCCTGTACGTTCAGCCGTTCACGCGACGTTACGAGGCAGCGTACCTGCGGCGCGTCGGCCAGCAGGGTAACGAGTAGCTCGCTACCTTCAAGCAGCTGTTCCATATTGTCGAGGACCAGCAGGAGTTCCTTTTCGCGCAGGTAGTTACTGAGCTGTACTGCTGGCTCATCGGAGCCGTTGAAGGCAAAGCTGAGGGCATCGCCGATCGCCGACGCGAGCAGGGATGCTGAGGTAACGGCAGCCAGGGAAACAAATACAACGCCATCCACGAAGTGGGATTGACGCGATGCGGCCTCGACTGCAAGCCGGGTCTTGCCGATCCCGCCTGGCCCCACCACCGTGATGAGGTCGCAGCCGGGCGTTTCCAGAAGTCGGCTAAGCTGCGCGAGCTCGGCCGAACGCCCGACAAATGGACGCGTGTATTTCGGCAATACCATCCGTGGGGCGGGTCGCTCGACCGGTGCAGAAGGAGGGAGCGGGCTATCGGGTACCAGTGCCGTTCGGGCTTCTTTCAGAAACACATCCCGGTCGGCCGGAGATACGTCGAGCACCTGAGCGAGCCGTTCCGCCATGTCCCGAGACGGACGGCGCTCACCCGACTCGATCTTACGGATTGTTTGAGGCGCACATCCGACGCGCTCGGCTAGCGCTTCTTGCGTTAGATCGAGAGCTTGTCGCCGCTGCTTCAAACGAATACCGAACGCGGGAGGAACGCTCATATCTTCTCTCTCTGTAGGGTCACTGCCCGGTATCGCTACCGTGAAGCGATGCCCGTAACGTTAGTTGTAGCACTTCGTGTGGCGCTTAGTGTAACAGCTGGTGCTCGTACGTTGTACCGACTTATGGTCTAGTATCACCACAATATTTCGTTCAATCACGTACTCGCGGCTGCGAATACCTTGACGACCCTTGAGCAGCCACGAGAGCTGATCTCACGGCTATTCGCCTATGTGCTGCTTATTAGTAAAGTCGATAGCGAGGTTAGACCTCGGTCCAATGCGCCCCTCGCTGTTTCGCGGCAGACTACGGCTGTTGCGAAAGGATACCGTGATGTCGACCTTTGAGCAGTCCGTTGAGATTTATGCCACCCGTGAGGAGCTGTTTCAGCTTACGCAAGATTATACGCGCCGCCTTGATTGGGACCCGTTTCTAAAAGAAGCACGCTTAGTTGGCGGTGCGACGCAGGCAGGCGTAGGGGCGCGCGCATGGTGTGTGGCACGTAATGGCCTAGGCATGGAGACCGAGTATGTCTCGTTCAACCCACCTGCGGTCACGGCTGTCAAAATGACAAAGGGCCCGCGCGTTATCGCAAAGTTCGCCGGATCATGGCGCTTCCAAGAGGTTGGGCCGAACCATACCCGCGTTGTGTTTCGCTACCACGTCGCCGCCGCGCCCCGCTGGCTGGCTTGGGCCATGGAGCCGGTGATACGGCTGGTCTTCAGGCATGACGTGGGCAAGCGGCTCAAAGCGCTGAAGCACGTGGTTGAAACAACGGACATTGTTCGACGGCGGCCGAGCGGCGTCGGCAACACACAGCAGATTGCGCGCTAAGGATCGCGCGGCTCGTTCAAGCGAAGCCACGGCGTGGTTGCGCTAGGGGCCGCCACAAGCATTGTCGACATCCTTCCAACGAAAGATACAGCTGGACATCACTGCAGGAGGTGTCCAGCAATTTCGTCTTCTGGCTCCTCAATTTCACCCAGAGTCCGCGTGGAAGTCTATGTTCCCGCGCTCGCGCCGTATGCGTCCGCGGGATCGCAGCCCCTTCCCTGGCAGTCGTTGTTCGCCTCGCTTAACGGTATCGCAGCGCTTTGAGAATAAATAGCAGGTTCGCAGGTCGCTCGGCCATACGGCGCATCAGGTAAGGATACCAAGCCTCGCCGAAGGGCACGTACACCCGCACATGATGACCCGCGAAGATCAACTGCTGCTGAAGATCACGGCGCACGCCATAGAGCATCTGGAACTCATAGCGATCGGGCGTGATCTTGTGCTCGCGAACGAACTGTTGCGTCCAGTCGATGATCGCGCTGTCGTGCGTCGCTAGAGCCGGATAATTACCGTGGAGCAACAGGCGCTGCGCCAACTCGCGGTAGCTCCGATCGACATCCGCCTTTTCCGGATAGGCGAGCGTCGGAGGCTCTTTGTACGCACCCTTACACAGCCGCACACGTGCCTGGAGCTCGATCATCCGGTCTACGTCGTTGGCGCTGCGATACAGATACGACTGGAGCACGACTCCGACGTTTTTGTACCCTTCTGCGACATACATCTGATCAAAGAGGTCCAGCGTAAGCTGCGTATAGTCCGACCCCTCCATGTCTAGACGCACGAATATGTCGTGCGCGGCAGCAGTCTCGAGGATCGCCCGTAGATTGGCATGGCAGTGCTGATAGGCCACATCCAGCCCGAGCGCGGTCAGCTTTAGCGAAACGTTGCAGTCAAGCTTTCGCGCCACGATGTCGTTAATCAAACGGACATATGTATCACGCACCGCAGCCGCCTCTAGCTCCGACGTTACGTTCTCGCCGAGGTAGTCCAGCGTGACGTGCGCACCCTGCGCATTGAGCTGCGCCGTTGCTTCAAGCGCCTGTTCCGCAGTCTCCCCTGCAACGAAGCGCCGCGCGACGGGTCGTGCAAGCCGGCTGCGCGTCACCTGCCGGCGCAGCCCGCTGTTGTTGGCCGCCCATAAAATGCTGTTCCGCATCAACATAGCTCAACCCCATTGTTGAAGATTGCTCGACACCTGTTCGACAGGCAAATCTAATGGGCATGCTGTCGCATGGGGTATGCCACGAGGGTCACAATCTTGTATCAAAGACCGCGGTGGTTCGTAGTGCGCGTGACGCAGTACGGCTGCTCGTTCACAGGGGCGTGAGGAGTTTGTCGGCGCAGGTACCGTTCTAGGCTAGTCGAGGCGAAGGTGCTTCCTCAATGCGATGGCCCAGAGATCGCTGATTATCCCATTGTATGTCCAACCACAAGCCCTACCATCGTCAGTGTTGAGTTCTGCAGAGAGGCTCGTTCTGTCGGTCGATCTCGGCCACTCGGTTGGCATGGACTTTGCAACACGTGGCATGTCCGGGGAAGTAAGAGGAGCCCTATACCTGTTCGCTTCACTGGGACGCTCCCCCGCGAAAGAAGGGACGGTCGACCGTGAGGACGCTACGTGCTTACCTTGGGCCCGCGCCCAGGCGATGAACGCAGCTGCACTCGAGGCACGCGTCCCGCTCAGGCATTCCCATGCGGCCTACAGTCGCAGGCTCACGTGATTGCAGCGGAGGAGATCGATGGCGCGGAAGCGCAAGTCAGCACAAAAACACCAAGCGAGTACAGCCGCAAGCGCACAGCAAAAGGCTCAGCGCTTACCCTATTTTCCCGCACTCGACGGGCTTCGTGCAGTCGCGGTTGCGGTCGTCCTGCTCTATCATGCGGGCACCCCGATCCTCGGCGGCTACCTCGGAGTCGAAACATTTTTCGTATTAAGCGGTTTTCTGATAACAGCGCTGCTGCTAAACGAAGTCCGCAACGACGGAAAAATAAATCTGTACGATTTCTGGCTTCGTCGCGCGCGACGACTCCTTCCCGCTCTCGGAGTAACCCTCTTGGGAGCATTCCTCTTAACCCTTGCGCTGCGGCCCGGCGAGTTGGCCGGGCTTGGGCGTGACTTGCTGGCAGCCGTCAGCTATGTCATGAACTGGCACCTGATCGCGAGTGAGCAGTCGTACTTCGATCCGCTTGCGCGGCCCCCGCTGCTGCAGCACCTCTGGTCACTTGCGATCGAGGAGCAGTTTTACCTGCTATGGCCGCCGCTGTTTTACGTCGGGTTTCACTATCTCGGTCGCTTGCGACTTCTCACCGCGCTCCTACTTGGCACCGCGGCAAGCATCGGCCTAATGGCAGTCTCATACGATCCAGGTGTGGACCCCTCGCGGCTGTATTACGGTACCGATACGCGTGCATCGGCATTGCTACTCGGTGGCGCGCTCGCGCTCATCTGGTCGCCGTGGCGCTCAACTCGTACCGCTTCAGCCCGTACCAGGCTCGCGGTCGACGTCGCTGGAGCTGCGGCGCTTGTCGGCCTGCTCATCGCGTATGTCCAGCTCTACGAGCAACATCCCATCTTGTACCGTGGTGGCTTCGCGCTTGTGGCGATTGGCTCGGCAATCGTGATCGCGGCAATTACCCATCCCAGCGCTCGGCTTCTGCCGAAAGTTTTGGGTATGCAACCGCTGAGATGGATCGGACAACGCTCCTACGGCATTTACCTATGGCATTGGTCGATTTTTATTATCACCCGACCAACCACGGACCTACCAATGGCCGATTGGCAGGTGCTCTTGCTCCGGGTAGCGCTCGTAGTTATCATCGCCGCGCTCTCTTTCCAATACGTCGAGCTCCCGGTTCAGCGTGGGGCACTGGGACCCGCCTGGTTCCGGCTACACACCTCGGCGGCTGCGTGGCTCAAACGTCATGCGCCGCGAGCTGTGATCCTCCGCACCGCCCGCTCACGACCGCTTTGGTCGGTGACGGTGCTGAGCTTGTTCCTGGGCGCGGCTTGTGCAGCGCCGAGCGGTCCACAGACTGTTGCTCCCCGCGCCTCGGCAGTAGCAGGGGACGCCACGTTCACACCAACCATAGCTCCGCCGACGGCCACGCACGACCGTGTGGCTCCTACAGCAGTCGCCTCTGCATCAACCGCAACGCCGGGGACCGGCGCGCGAGAAACCATCCCAAGCGAAACATCAGTTGCAGAGACCGTGCCGGCCGCTGAAACACCCGAAGTGACCGCAACAACCTCGGGCAGTGTACCCTTCGACCCGGCGCTGGCGATGCAGCTGCAGAGCTTGCTTGATCGGACAGTGGCAGACGGCGAGATTCCAGGTGCCGTATTGTCCGTCTCGGTGGCGGGACACGAGCCGTGGTCGGGCGCTAGCGGGATCGCCGACCGCGAGCAGCGAAGGCCAATGGAGCCCGACACCCCCGTCCGGATTGCCAGCATCAGCAAGGTCTTTACGGCGGTCGTGGTCCTGCAGCTAGCAGAAGAAGGGCGCATCGATCTCGACGCGTCGCTCTCAGCCTACGTGCCGAACCTCGTCCCAAACGACGAAATAATCACAGTGCGCAATCTTTTGAACCACACGAGCGGACTGTATGATTATCTAGAGGACCGTAAGTACTTCACGCAGGCGTATCAACGCCCGGAGCGACATTACCCGCCCCGCGAGCTGATGGAGTACGCCGTCCAGTTCGCTCCCGCGTTTCGGGCTGGCTCCCCAGGGAACTGGGATTACTCGAGCACGAATTATGTCGTCCTGGGCATACTGGTCGAAGAGGTGACGGGGAACTCGTTAGCCCACGAAATGCGCAGCCGCATCTTTGATCCACTGGGACTACAGCTAACCTTCTTTCCACCGGATGAGCAGCCTCCAGCCAACGCCGCGCACGGCTATTCCGGCGATGAAGATCGGACCGGCGTTTCGATGTCGTTCGCCTTCGCCACAGCCAACATTGTCTCAACTGCTGACGACGTGCGGCGCTTTATGGACGCGCTGGTCCAAGGTAAGCTGCTGCAGCCAGCTTCCCTGGAGCAGATGTACGGCTTCGTCGGAGGAAAAGGCCAGTATAAGATGCCCGATCTCGAGTATGGCCTTGGCATCATGCGCCACCGGCTTCCAGTGGGACCGCAAAAGGATGGCGAGCCGAGGCCACCGGAAGCGAGCACGGCTGTGGGACATATCGGTGGCTTTGGCGGCTTCCGCTCAGCAGCGTGGTCGGAGCCCGACGGCGGGATAACCATTGCATTGGGCGTTAACCAGGCCGCAGTTGTCGATCCGAACACATTGGCGACGCAGGTGCTGGATGTCATCCTGACGCATCAGGGGCGCTAGCCCCAAAAGCGGGGGCCGGCGGCCTCTGTGACCTATTACATGAAGGATCAAAGCGCAAACGCCCCCTGCATTCGAGCAGGGGGCGTTTGCGAGCTGGATTCAAGCCCCGGACGGACAGAACCGGACGCTAGTACGTGGGCAGCGAAGGATCTACATCCCGGGCCCAGCGCAAAATGCCACCCTCAAGGTTTTTGACATCGCGAAAACCGGCATCTTTGAGGAGTTGCGTTGCTTTTGCCGAGCGGGCGCCGCTTTTGCAGTGCACAACGATGTGCGCGCTCCGGTCATACTCGTGCAGATGTGCCGGCAGAGTCGCAAGCGGAATAAGCCGGGCGCCGTCGAGATGCACGATATCCCACTCGTGAGGCTCGCGCACGTCGATCACCTGTGGCGGCCGGTCACCTCGCAGCGCTTCCGCCAGCTCCACTGGCGTCGTCCGATTCTCCATTGGGAGGCTGGCCTGCTCGGGAACGATGCCGCAAAATGCCTGGTAGTCGATCAGCTCGGTAACCGTGGGGTTAGTTCCGCAGACTGGGCAGTTGGGATTTTTGCGCAGCTTGAGCTCGCGGAAGCGCATCTCAAGGGCATCGAACAGCATTAACCGGCCGACCAAGGATGATCCAATGCCCATGATCAGCTTGATCGCCTCGGTCGCCTGGATTGTCCCGATGATGCCCGGCAGCACGCCCAGCACGCCGCCTTCAGCACAGCTGGGTACTAAACCTGGTGGCGGCGGCTCTGGGTATAGGCAGCGGTAGCACGGCCCCTCTTTAACACCGAAGACCGAGGCCTGGCCTTCGAAGCGAAAGATTGAGCCGTACACGTTGGGCTTTCCAAGCAGAACACACGCATCGTTGACCAAATAGCGCGTTGGAAAGTTATCCGTACCGTCGATCACGACATCGTAGTCGCGCATAATCTCAAGCGCGTTCTGCGACGACAAGCCAGTGTTGTAGCCTGTTACCTCCACGAACGGGTTAAGGTCACGGATGCGCTGTCGGGCCGATTCCAGCTTCGGGACACCCAGAGTGCTTGTGCCGTGAATGATCTGCCGCTGGAGATTCGACTCGTCGACCACGTCGAAGTCCACGATGCCGAGATGGCCGACGCCCGCCGCGGCGAGATAGAGCGCGAGCGGAGATCCAAGTCCCCCGGCGCCAATCATCAGCACGCTTGCCCCTTTAAGCGCCAGCTGACCTGCCAGACCAACCTCAGGCATAATCAGGTGCCGGCTGTAGCGGCGGATCTCGTCGTTTGAAAGAGTTGTTGTGTTAATCATAAGCCCCTACCGAAGAACAGCAATCAAAGCACAAAGAACTCCAAGCCGCAGAGCGAGTTGTTCTGTTGCCGATCGCCTATGTGCTACGCACCGCCCGCGATCGCGGGAATAATGCTTAGCTCGTCCCGCTCCGAGATCGGCGTGTTAAGCCCCTCGAGATAGCGCACATCGTCATCATTGCGGTAAATATTGACAAATGACCGCAGCTTCCCGGTATCGTCGAAAATCTGCTTACCAAACTCCTGGTGTTCTGCCGAGAGCTGCTGCAAGACCTCGGCGACGGTCCCACCTTGCACACTGACCGTGCCTTGGCCACCGGTGTACTGCCGCAGGGCAGTTGGGATAATTACCTTTACGGGCATCTACGAGATCTCCTCAATTGTAAGCTCTTCGAGCAGCCATTGCCGCCCATCCTGTGACAGGAGCGCGCTCCCAATCTCTGCCGGCTTCCCCACCAGCACCGACAAAACAACGAACGAAAAGTACGGCCCACCGCCGACGCCTGCAGCGCCCACCCGATCACGCTCGGATGGCCAAGCTCGGTCATCCGGGTGACTGTGGTAGCAGCCCACAATATCCAAATCTCGGCGCAGTGCCGCCCGTTGGGCCTTCAAATACGCCTCGGGCGAAATATAAAATCGATCACGGAGCGAGTGCGCCGTCTCGTCGTCAGTTAGCTGCACTTCCGCAGTCCACTCGTTCAGGACGGGCACAGCTTCCACCGCAACCCGCCGCCCGTCGGACACGGTGTCGACGAAGCAGCCAATCAGCAAGCCGCAGCACTCGTCGGGATAGCTCGCCGCGCCCTGTTCGTATATCGCATCCCTGACCGCAGGTGTAAGTGTAAGCATCGCGCCTCTGTACCAGTAACTCTCTCGATACCTATCCAGCCCTTGCGTCGGCGAACCGACGAGCGTCTGACTAGATGCCGTCTCCGGCGATACACTCGTTGCCCGGCTCGTCCCAAAAAGGGTCGCTGAGATATTTAGCTGCGCTATCGCAGAGCACCGTGACGACGACGCCGGAGCTTAGCGATCCTGCCAATTTTAGCGCTGCGGCAACATTCGCACCTGCGGAGATGCCGACGAGCAGCCCCTCGATCCGACCGAGACAGCGCGCCATATCGTAGGCTTCCTCGGTGGTCACTTCAATGCTACCGTCCGGAGCCTCCGGGTCGTAAATCCCTGGAACCATCGAGGTCGTGGGCATGTGCTTGACGCCCTCGATTGCGTGCAACGGCCCGTCTGGCTGAACGCCCAGCATCACCACCTCAGGCTTCAGCTCGCGTAGCCGCCGCGCCGTACCCATAAATGTCCCGCTGGTGCCGAGCGCCGTCACGAAATGGGTAATCCGGCCGCCAGTCTGCTCCCAAATCTCAGGTGCGGTCGACTCATAATGTGCTTGCACGTTGGCAGGATTATTGTACTGGTCGGGGTAAAAGTATTGGCCTGGATGGTCGGCTACGAGCTTGCGGATCGTTCGGATCGCGAGGTCCATGCCCTCTGCAGCATCGGTCAGCAGCACCTCCGCGCCCAGAGAGCGCAACACCCGCTTGCGCTCGGGGCTTGCATTACGGGGCATCGCGACTGTCACGCCATAGCCGAGCGCCGCACCAATAGTCGCGTATGCGATGCCGGTGTTGCCGCTGGTCGCGTCGGCAATCCGCATCCCACGCCGCAGCGCGCCTGATTGCTCGCCTGCCCGGATCATCCAGAGCGCGGCGCGGTCCTTGACCGATCCGCCCGGGTTATACCATTCGGCCTTAGCGTACAGCTCGACCGTCGGTGGAAGCCCCGCCGTCACACGCTCGAGCTTGATGAGCGGCGTGTTGCCGACCAAATCGAGGAGCGACCCTTGGCGAGCTACGCCTCCTACCATTCGCCGCCCGGATGTTTCGATCATCGGTAATCCCTGCTCTCTTCGTCTATACTTACTTTATAATAGCTGATTGCTCACGACACGGCAAGGCAGCGCA
>JADDQE010000105.1 GCA_016781525.1 bacterium
TATCATCAGCTATGCCATGAGCAACCGTGAGCTTGCGGGCACGCCGTATAGCTCGACACGGGGTCATATCATGGTGATCCGCGGCTTTACCGCCCACGGCGACGTCATCGTCAACGACCCCGCCTTTGGCTCGGATGCGAAGGTCCGCACGGTCTATAACCGCGCCAAGCTGGAGGAGCTGTGGCTGAAGCACTCCGGCGGTACCGTCTATCTTATCTATCCGCGCGGCTGGGCCATTCCCAGTGACAAAGCGAACGGCAGCTGGTAACGCGGCGTGTAACGCTCAGATGCAACACTGGCGGTTGTTCCGCGTCGATTGGTCGGTCGATCCTAAACGTTGCCATTGCTCGTCGGGACGATCCATCGGTTCGAGATCGCCGGTCCAGTCGGGCGGACGGAACCCTGATACCGTCGCCAAGGGCTCCCTAGCAGCAGGACATTTGAAATCTCGGTGCAGCTAGGCCCGCGTATAACAAGCTATAAGCTTGCGGCCTCCTCTGCACTGACACCGTACGCGTTGAACGTATAACAGGCAGAGCGTTGGGCTGCCCCTATCCCGACACTTATGCTCGCCCTCCAAGCTGGCGCTCTAAGGCGACGTCCGCCCGCACTCTCCGCAGAACACCTCAGCCATGGTACTATTGACGGCAGACTCAACCACTGCGGAGTTCCTACATGACCCAACTTCTCCGCTACCGACGCGTCGTCGTCAAGCTTGGCACAAGCGTACTTACCGCGGGTACGGACCGGCTTCACCGCCCACGCATGGTAGAGCTTGTGCGGCAGATTGCGGCGTTACGCAGCCTCGGAGGCGAGCCAATCCTGGTAACATCCGGTGCTGTCCTCGCCGGCTGGGAGCAGCTTGCCTTCCCACCACGCAAACGGAACGTGCCTGAAAAACAGCTCTTTGCCGCGATAGGCCAAGGGCGACTCATGCATCTTTATGCCCAGCTCGCCGATATATACGGTCTGCCAGTTGCCCAAACGCTCCTGACGCGCGACGATCTGCGCGACCGGCGCCGTTATCTAAATGCCCGTAATACATTGCTGGGCTGCCTCGCGCGTGGTGTGCTGCCGATCGTCAACGAGAACGATGTAGTGGCAGTCGACGAGATCAAAGTCGGCGACAATGATACGCTGTCGGCCCTGGTTGCCGGCTTGGTCGAAGCCGAACTGCTGGTGATTTGCACCGATCGTCCGGGGCTGTTCAACGCCGACCCGAACCTGGATCCCGACGCCGAGCTGATCGCCGATGTTCCAGTTATCGACGAAGCAATCTGGGCGCTGGCGGGTGATGCTGGAAGTCATCGCGGCACAGGCGGCATGCGCACAAAGATCCAGGCCGCCGATCTTGCGACCCGCACCGGCATTAATGTTGTCATCGCCGCAGGAGATGAACCTGACGTCGTCTTGCGCGCAGCCCGTGGTGAGCCGATTGGAACGCGGCTGCACGCGCGCGGGACGCGTCTAGAAGCCCGCAAACGCTGGATCATGGCCGAAACCGTCCGCCTAAGTCGGGTGGTCATCGACGATGGAGCTGCACGGGCGTTAATCAGCGAGGGTCGCAGCCTCCTACCAACCGGGATTGTTGCGGTCGAAGGCATGTTTGATCGTGGTCAAACCATTCGTATTTTTAACAGGGACGGCCTCGAGCTGGCGCGGGGCTTGACCCAATATCGTGCGGCAGACCTCGTGCTGCTCCAAGGACGCCATTCATCCCAGATCGAAGAAACGTTGGGCTATACCTACGGGCCCGAGGCGGTGCACCGGGATGATATGGTGCTGCTGCGGTAGATTAGCGGTCCAAACGGTGGGTACTGCTCAAGGAGTAAAGTGTTTTTCGAGGTCTCAGCTCATCACTAATTTGCTAAAGGAGCAAGCTCTATGGATACAATCAGCGTCGAGCTGATCGGCCGCCGCGCGAAAGCCGCTGCCCGTCAGCTTGGAAATGTTGACGCCACGACAAAAAATGACGCGCTCCGAGCAATTGCAGGCGAGCTGCGGAGCGATGCTGACGCAATTCTCGCCGCAAACGAAGGCGATGTCGCTGATGCTCAGGCGGCTGGTCTAAGCGACGCGCTGATCGACCGGCTCCGTCTCACTCCCGCTCGGCTCGAAGCCATCGCCGCCGACGTCGAGCATGTGGTCTTGTTGGACGACCCCGTCGGCCAGCGCTTCGACGAGCGTATCCTGCCAAACGGGCTGCGGATTCATAAGCGGCGGGTGCCGATCGGCGTAGTTGGCGTCATCTACGAGTCGCGACCCAATGTTACCGTTGACGTTGCGAGCTTGTGCTTGAAGACCGGTAATGCTGTGATTCTGCGTGGAGGCAAGGAAACGACCCGTTCAAACGCCGCGCTTGTGGCCGCGATTCGGCGAGCGCTGGTAGCTGCGGGGCTGCCCGACGATGCGGTCCAGGTGATTACGGATCCCAGCCGTGACCGGGTGCTGGAGCTCCTGCGATTGGACCAATATGTAGACATGATTATTCCACGCGGCGGTGCCGGCCTGCACCAGTTCTGTCGGGAGAACGCGACAATTCCAGTTATTACCGGCGGTATTGGTGTCTGCCATATGTTTGTGGACTCTACGGCGGACCTTGGCAAAGCAGTGCCGGTGATCCACAACGCAAAGGTGCAGCGGCCGAGTGTGTGCAACGCGCTGGATACGCTGCTGGTGGAGCGCTCGGTTGCTCCGCGTCTGTTGCCAGCCCTAGCAACGGATCTCGCGGCAGCGGGCGTGGAGCTGCGCGCGGATGAGACCGCCCTACCGCACATGACGGCAGCCGGCGAGCGAGTCGTGCCGGCAACCGACGGCGACTGGGGCACCGAATTTCTGTCCCTAGTGCTATCAGTAAAGATCGTCGATGGGCTCGACGAGGCGCTGGACCACATCTGGCGCTTCAGCACGGGTCACTCCGATGCCATCCTCACCCAAGATCCGGCGGCAGCGGCGCGGTTTGTCGACGAGGTCGATTCGGCGGCCGTTTTCGTCAACGCCTCGACCCGCTTCAACGATGGCGGACAGCTTGGCCTTGGCGCCGAGGTCGCGGTGAGTACGCAGAAGCTTCATGCACGGGGCCCGATGGCGCTGCAAGAGTTGACAACCTATAAATGGATCGTTGAAGGCGAGGGCCACGTCCGAGTGTAGCACGGTTTACAACCAACCACAGCGAGCACAGCACGCTGCGCTTGGCGTGCTGTGCTTGCTGTTACTTACCCTACGAGCGTTGGCTCGCCGTACTCTGCGGCTTCTTGCACCACAGTCGAGGTGCAGCGCTGTGCGGCGAGTAGGCCAGCCGCGACGTCTGCATCCACTGGCTTCGAGAAGAGCCAGCCTTGCCCATAGGTGCAACCGAGCGCCTGTAAATATGATAGATGGGCTAATGTCTCCACGCCTTCCGCGACCACATCCATTCCAAGCGCATGAGCAAGCTTAACAATCGCCTCGACGATCTCGGTGTTCTCGCCAGCCGGTCCTAGCCGACTCACAAAGCTACGGTCGATCTTAAGCGCATCGATTTGAAACTGCTGCAACCGCCCTAGGGATGAGTAGCTAGTTCCAAAATCGTCGATTTGCACGCAGACGTTTAGCGCGCGAAGCTGTGACAATAGCTTAGTGGCAAGCTCGCCGTTCTCCATCATCACACTTTCGGTAATTTCAAGCCGCAGCTGGCATGGCTTCAGCTCATTCCCTTGCAAGACCGCACGTACCCGCTCGAGCAGATCAGGCTGTGCAAACTGTTTTCCTGACACATTTACGCTGATGGTCAGAGGTGGGCTAGCTAAAAACTGGGCTTGCCATACACCCATCTGTCGTACGGCCTCGTGCAGCACGAAGGTGCCAATCGGTACAATCAGCCCGGTCTCCTCGGCAACTGGAATAAACTCAGAAGGTAGAACAATTCCACGTTGCGGATGCTGCCAGCGAACCAGCGCCTCAAAGCCTGTGATCTTGCCGCTGCTCAACGATACAATCGGCTGGTAATGCACCAGAAACTCTTGACGCTCGACCGCACGACGCAAATCGTTCTCCAGCTGCAACAGCGCCATCGCTCCCTCGTGCATCGTGGGATCGAACAGCGCATGGCACGCTTTGCCTAATGCCTTCGCACGGTAGAGCGCGCTATCGGCATCCCGTACGATCTCTTCCGGACGATGATACTGTGGAGAGCTGACGGCAATGCCAATGCTGGCCGAAGTGAAGATTTCGTGACCATGTACGCTGAATGGGAGTGTAAGCTCGGCTTGTAGGCGGTCGGCTACTTGTATGGCATCACCCGTGTCATGGATGTTGTCGAGCAGAATGGTGAACTCATCGCCGCCGAGCCGCGCGAAGGTATCACCTTCACGAACACAGGCTTCAAGGCGGCGAACAAGCGCTATGAGGAGGTCGTCTCCCACAGGATGACCCAGACTATCATTAATCACCTTGAATCGATCAAGGTCAAGAAAGAGCACGGCAAAGCGATAGTGCTGGTCGCGACGCGCCCGTGTGAAGGCGCGGCCCAAACGTTCCATCAGCAGCGCACGATTAGGTAGTCCCGTCAAGGAATCGTGAAACGCGTCATGGAGAAGCTGTTCTTCGATCTGCTTGCGGCGCGTGATATCGGTCTGTGAGCCGGCCATACGGGTTGCAGCACCCTCGGCATCCCGCACTACAATCCCGCGCGTGAGTACCCAGAGGTACCGGCCGTCCCCGCAGCGAACGCGATGCTCACTTTCAAAATGTGGCGTCAGACCATCTTGGTGGATTGCGATCTCGGCCTTCACGCGATCCCGATCCTCGGGATGAATCCGCTTGAACCACTCCTCGGGATTGGCGCCGATCTCCCCCTCCGACCACCCCAGCATCGCCTTCCAGCGTGGCGATAGATAGATTTCGTTGGTTACAAGGTCCCAATCCCAGAGGCCATCGTTCGCACCTTGGGCGGCGAGGGCATAGCGTTCCTGCGCCACCTGCATTTGCGCTAAAGTATCATTGAGCCGGCTGCTAAATTGCCAGAGCAGCAGCAGGACCAGCCCGATCACGGTAACCAGCGTGCTGGAGCGAAAGACGGTGGTGAACCAGGAGGGAGTGGCGGTCAACGGTGGAACAAACTCTCCGAGCATCGCGACCGTCGCAGTCGCTAGCCAGCACGCGGCGATGAGCCGGCGCAGCGCTCCGCCGTCGACATAGGGCAAGGCGACCGCCACCGCCAATAGAGGAACGGCGACAAGCGCTGGAAACAGCGCCGGCTGGAGTAGCGCGATTAAAATGTCTGCGACCAGAAATCCAGCAGCTATCGCCGTGACCGCCGCTTTGAGCTGGCCACGGTGGACCAGGGCTTGAGCCAATACCAAAATGGCGCCATAACAAAGAATAACCCCAGCCGTAATCCCCGTGGCCGCGTCACGAAATACCAGAGAAGCGGCGCCTTCGACCGCGGCAAAGCCAAAATTGAACGGCAGCATCCATCCAAGAAACTGACGCAGCCGCGCAAGTTGGGCCGGCTGATCAATAGGAGGCAGTGGGGGGTGATTCATCGTGTACGCCTTTAATTTCTTGGAGCCTTCGATAACGCTGGAGGTATTGGCTGTCCGCAAGGATTGTGACTAATCACGCGAATTGACCGACGCTGCGTGCCAACGCCGGCTGCTCCCATCGCGATCACTTCGTACTGTATGAACATTTGAGGAACCCTAGTCAGCCGCGAGCAGTGCCGCTTGGAAATACCGGCCCGATGTGTAGGACCAGTCAAGATTGCCACGCATCCAAGAGCGGAGCACGGAGCTGTACGCCTTGACTTGCGAATCGAGCACCGTACCAAAGGATGGCAGCCGCAGCTCAAGATCTATGAATGCGCGAACTTCGGCAGCATGGAGTGCAGCGGCACGATCCATGGCCTCTTGCAGCGTCAGCCGATGCTTATGTTGCAGCGCCAGAACTAAATTGTGGACATCACCCTGCTTCAGTTCCTTCGCAAGCGAGACAATGTCGTTAGTCCAGCACACGACATTATTCGCGGTAAGGGTTAAGCGCTGCACGGTTGGATGTTCTCGCACTCGTCGTGGCAATGTGATCTGTTCGATAATCTCGATCAGATTGATATAGGTGTAGAGCCCGCCGCTGAACGGCCGCATCTTGATATAGGTGGCGACATCCGGCGTAATCCCCTGCTTACGATTCGTCGCCTCCCAGACACAGGCCGCGAAGAATTCTTCGACGCTCTGAACAAAACGAGCCATGGCTCCAGGAGCGGCCCGGGCGCGGATTCGTTCGCGGAGGTCGTACAAGCCAAGCGCGAGCGCTCCATCTACAGGGTTCGGCTCACTGCCCTTGAGTACAGCTACAAAGCGGCTGTGAATCGCAGCCAGCTGCTCCGGCCGATCGCCAATCCCTGGCTGACCACACTGGTCGTCCCAGAGAAACCCCCAGGTGGTCCAGTCGGTCAGGAGCTGGAGCTCCTCGAGCGCTGTCGTCGGATATGCTCGGCCAATCAGCCAACCGATCTTGACCGTGCTGATGCGTCGGTAATCTCCTTCTGTCGGCAGCAGGTTCATGCGGCGTGCCCAGTCAATCGCACCTTGATCCACTGCATCCGCGTGACGATTAATCGCCGAAGGAAAGGGACAATGGAGCTCGGGAAGGATAAGCTGCTTCATAGGCTCCTCGTAAAGTTCCATTACAGATATGCACACTGCATCAGCGCTTGGACTGCTAAGTGATACGTTCGCCGCTGGCCCGTCGAATGAGGACAATCAATCAGCACGTGATGGTCTTTCAGAAGCGCGTCACCCAGTCGCCGCGCCTACCACACTGGGCAAGCGCAGTGTGAACCAAGGATGATACTGACTCGACACTTCGTGAAAGCTCCCAAACTGCTAACCAGGTCTCCATTAGCTGTCGTAGTAACGAGGGTAAACGCCAGCGTGATTTCGTGCTACGTATCAATGTTTATAAACGGAACATCGCTGCAAAGGAACTAGTACTTGTACCCTAACTATCCAAGGCTACCTTGTTATAAGTAATCGCGACGAAAGGTGCAGATCGGCCCGCGAACCACATGGAGCAGAGGCGGTTCACAACCGACCCGCATCTCATACGTGGGATCGCAGTGTAATGCTGGTAGACCGCGAAATCGAGACCATCGAGGCGCCCGTCACCCGCCTCGTCAAAAGCAGGACGTTCATCCGCGCAGGCAGTGCTACACCAGCCCCTGCAAAGTAACTAAGCCCTGTAGTACTTGCTGCTGTTAGCGGGGAGGACGTAAAGCGTCGGATCCTGTTAAATTTCCGGTAAAATTGCCTACTAGATAGGTGGCGTCGTGCGCTATAATTGCTTTTGTAATGAGGCACATCAGGTAATACAGCTTGGCTCAACTCCTTGCGGCAGTTCGCTCCGAGTGATTCGTCAAAGACCCGACGGAATAACAACACAATGAATATCTTCGCTTTGGCTCGCCGTCCGCGCACGGTCTTAGCGGCTACTATGCCTCGGCTTGTGCACAAGCTTCGCGCAACCTTGCCACGAGGCCATGCCTTACCACTCGATACCTGGCAGAGCCGCCACAACTTGATTGTGGGACTACTGTGGCTGCACGTGCTCGGCGTCTTCGCTTTCGGGCTTGGTACGGAACATACCTTTGAGCATAGCTTCTTCGAAAGCCTGGTGGTTGCAGTGCTTGCGCTGCTCGCCGGATGGAAGCGCCGGAGCCGAACCTTTCGCGCCGCTATGTCTAGTTTGGGACTAGTTACCGCCGCAGCGCTTCTGATACACCTATCAGGTGGATATATTGAGCTACACTTCCTGTTCTTTGTGACCGTAGGCATTATTACGCTGTATCACGACTGGACAGCCTACTTAATTGCATCAAGCTATGTGATTCTTCACCACGGGATTGTGGGGGTGGTTCTGCCCGAGGCCGTGTACAACCATCCCGACGCCTTCGTGCACCCTTGGAAATGGGCGGCAATTCATGGCGCCTTTGTGCTAGCAGTCAGTGTGGTCGGGATTCTCAATTGGAAATTTGCGGAAGCCGAGCAGGCGCGGAGTGAGCAAGCGCTGCGCGAACAGGTAGCGGCACAGGAGGCTGTTCAGCTACGCGATCAGTTCCTCTCACTCGCAGCGCACGAGCTCAAGACGCCACTAACATCGCTGCTAGGCTACGCAGAAGTCGTGCAGCGTCGCACCGCACGCTTAGGCGTGCTGCCGGAGCGGGACCAACGCGCACTGCAAGTTATTACGGATCAAGCCCAACGCCTCCAGTCGATGATCGAGGTGTTGTTTGATGTGTCAAAGATGGAGCGCGGGCAATTCCACCTCACGCCACGACCGCTCGAGCTTGGGCACCTTTTACGGAGGCTGGTCGATGAAGTACGGCCGGTACTCGATAAGCATACGGTTGAGCTGGAAGCACCGGACGCTGCGCTTATAGTCGTCGGCGATGAGCTGCGGCTCGAGCAAGTCGTGCAAAATTTACTCCAAAACGCGGTGAAGTATAGCCCCTCAGGAGGCAGGATCGCGATCCGCGTGTATCAGCGCGAGGGGCGAGCGATACTTGAAGTCACGGACCAGGGGATTGGTATTCCTCCGGAGGCCCTTCCCAACCTGTTCCGCCGCTTCTTCCGGGCCAGGAATGTGGATGCGCAGCAGATTCATGGGCTCGGCATCGGGCTCTATGTCGTTCACCAGATTATAAGTCTGCATGGAGGGCAGATCGATGTTCAGAGCGAAGTTGGGGTTGGCACGACATTCGCCATTTCTTTACCAATCGCCGTCGTCACCACCATTAGCGAGCCAGTCATGGCACCTCTGGCCGCTTAGCTCATGCTGCTTGACAGCTAGCAGCGCAGACCAAAAGTACAACGGCAGCTCTAGCCAGAAGAACGACGGCGCGCCACATACATCAGCCGCAAGCTCCGTTCGTTAGGTGCTTCCATGGTAAAGCAGTCGTACAGGCCCTCAACCTCAAACCCCGCCCGCAGCAGCAGCTTACGAATAACGTCGTCGGAGTAAGCCCGCTCGACATGCATCTCACGAAAGCGACGGTACCGTCCCCCGCCCGCCGCAACAAAACCAGTTAATACCAGCGTTGAGTAGCCGGTGGCATGATCGTAGTGGCTCTGTATGACCTGTGTAAAATCGTCAAATTCTTCGAACTCTACCCCTTGCCAGTAGTAGCGCAAAAAGTAGTCGGTCGCTAGATCGAAGCAAAAAAGACCACTAGGGAGCAGCGCATGCCCAACCGCGCTGAAGCAGCGCGCAAGCTCCTGCTCGTCGAGCAGATAGTTGAGCGTATCATAGCAGCACGTGGCGAGTACTACTGGCTCCGGTAGCTCGAAAGAACGCATATCAGCCTGCATGAAGTGGACGTCGATAGGCTCCCCGGCTGCCGCCCGCTTACGTTGCGCCTCCGCCAGCATTCCCGCGGATCTGTCGATACCGATGACGCGCCAGCCCCGCTCCGCCATAAGCAGCGCGAGTGTACCCGTGCCACAGGCGAGGTCGAGCAGCGTATCGCCTTTGACCCTATGGACCCCGAGCAGATCGCGCAAGTACAGGTTCATCAGGACGGAGAAGCGCAGCTGACCTGAGCGATCGTAGATGGCAGCGTACTCGTCGTATTGCATCGGAGATGCTCCTTGATACCCTACCTCGGGTACTGGCGGTTGACGGTCCTGTCGACGTTGCCTCGTCGCTCCACGACGTGGTATTCTTACACAACGCCGAAAAGCACACACATGGAATTAATCGAGTCTGATAATCGTTGGTCGCGCCCGCTGGTCTTACTCCTAGCGGTTGTGCTGATCGCTGTCATCCTCCGTAGCCCACAGCGGGCTGTAACTGCGCCACCGCAATCCTTGGCCCAGGGGGAACAACCCGCGGGGCTACAGGGTCAGTTTCAAGTGCAAGCTGCGCCGGCGGCAAGCTCTTCAGCGGGGCAGTCGCTCCTGCTGGCTGGGCGAAGGCCGGTTGTCACAGCGGGAGATCTCGTGATTTACACATCGAGTGGCTCGTACTCAGAGGAGCAAGCACGGGCTCTCGCGGCGCCTCTACGCGAAGCGCTCGACTATGTCAGCAATCGGACTGAGCTACAGCTTTCGGCGCCCGTCTCCATTCTTTTTGATCGCCGCGCCACGTGCGGCCTCGACGGCGCGGCCTATACGCAGCAGCGTGTCATCATACTCTACGCATGTGCCGACCTCCCCCTACGCCGTGCCGTGAACATTGTAGCGCATGAGCTCGTCCACCAGCTCGCGCATGACCACTACGGGGCCGCTCATCTCCAGGCGGATCTGATTATGAGCGAGGGCTTCGCAACCTGGGGTGCCGGCAAATACTGGCTAGGCTCTGAGCCGGATTTTCGCAGCTTTGTGCAGCATAACTATGCGAGCGCGCTACTCCCGCTTAACTCCGATTACCGCAAGCTTGGCACAATCGACGCCATGAACCGGCTGTATTACCAGTGGGCATCGCTGGCGGACTTCCTGATTGCCACTCACGGTCGCAGCGCCTTTGACCAGCTTTACCGCAGTGGACAAGGTATGGCGCCAAACAGCGCGGACTACAGCGGCGTTCTTGGCGCTGATCTCGGGCAGATCGAGCAGCAGTGGCAGGCATGGCTCGGACAGACGCAGTAGCCGAAGGAAGGACAGCGGCCGAGGATTGACAAACGACCCAAAAGTGGGCCCGGCCCGCGTGAGGCCCAGCTTACTGCGATTAACGCGATGGCACCGTTAGCTCGTGGTGCCGAGCACCCGTCCGAGACCCAGAAGACGGGCGACACCATCGACTAGCGCTTTCAGCGATGAGCCGGTGTCGCCTTCGGTGCCAAACTCCTCGGTAAATTCGGCCGTTGCCGTCGTCACATCCATCGGCTCGTTGGCTTGCTTCCGATAATGTAGGTGATCCATGATCCACAAGAATAAGTCTGTCTCGGTGCGCCCTGGGAAATGCGCAAGCGTGCCTTGCTCGCGGATTGCTGCAATGACCGGCATGTACCACTCGCTGCACCAGTGAGCAATTGCATCATCCAGGGACACCTCGTAGCCACGTTCCTGGCTTAGAAAGTAGCGATGGTCGAGAATGTGATTGCGGAGCCGCCCATAGTCGTTGCTGTCGGAGATCCGGACGTCCGTACCGGGGCATAGCTCGTCGATTTTAGACCACTGGACAAAATCCAGCAGCTCAAGCGGCGGACTCTTCCGCTCGGGAATTATCGCGAAACGAGCACCGCTGGCGATTGAGTGTGCTGCACTTCCTACCGTCTCCAACACAGAACGCTTTCCGTACTGTGTGGCATAGTCGAGCGCGGCCAGCTCTGCGCCGGGATCGAAGCCAAAGACATCGGCGAGGGAGCGACGATGCTTCATAATCCACAGGGCAAGGTCTGCTTCGGTCCGGCCGGGAAACTGAGCCAGAATATTATGCTCGCGGATCATTTGTACCAGCGGAAGATAAACGTTATCGTACCAGCTTGTGACGGCCTCGTCGCTGGAAACCTCGTGGTTGCGCTCCTGGGACAAATAGTAGCGGTGATCGTTGATATGCTCAATCAGCTCCAGATAGCCGCCGAGAGCTGATAGCTCGATGCGCTGCTCTGGCCGAAGCTGGGCCAAGTTGGTCCAATCAAGGAAGTCGCTATATTCCTCTTTCAGCAGCAGGTCGCGCACCGATAGCCGCTCGTCCAGTGGCACATCCACCAGATACTCGGTCACGTATGCATCGATTTCGCCTTGGCCGCGTTCGCGCCCGACCGAAACGCGATGGTTCCCATCCTTGACAAAGTACACATCGCCGATCTTATACAGCTCGACCGGTGGCAGCGGCTTTTCTTCATAATGGGCCATATCCACGCTTTGCCAGCGCTGCTGCGTTTGATTCTGCCGCGGCAGGAAGCGCCGGTCGAAGTCGGAGTAGCGGCCCTCGCTGCCGACAATCTTACTAAGCGGCACCTGTTGTAGGCCGCGATAGGCGCTGCCGCGAATGTGCAGCCGCGAGCGCACCTGTTCCAAGGGCACGAGACCGCGTGGCCGCCCAGCGAGGAGATCGCCAATTGATTGGAACCGCGCTTTTCGACGGGCTCGCGCAAAATCCTCACGAGCTTGCTGCTCGGACCAGCGGCTACCCATATCGCCTCCCACCCCACCTTGTACATCCGGCACGTGGGCTAATCATTGCAGATCGGTCACTGGTGCTGCTGCAGCGCTTCACGAAGTGTTCACCAATGCGTTTCATATAATCCCTAAAAAAAAACAGATGCGAGCACCACACCATTCGGCCGGGTGCGCCATCGCATCTGTTCGTCGTTCCGCTAATTTAAGGTTGATTGTACCCATGCCGGCCTGTGGCTGCAAGACGCTCAAGCGTCAATATACGGTATCCGCAGGTGTTTATCACCATCGTATCACCTACGACAGTTTCCACCTCCGAATTCATACGGTAGTTGCGGTGGATATGCCCATGAATATGATAGCGCGGCGGAAAACGGTCGATTAGCCAGCGAAAGGCCTTAAAGCCTGCATGAGCACCCTTGCCGTCATTAATGCCAGCAGGTGGCGAGTGGGAGATCAGCACATCGAGGCCGTAGCCGTTGTAGCGGCGATACCAGATGATCCGCGGCAGCAGCGCGTAGACCCGCGCCAGCATCGCCCGTTGAGTGTACTGGTACTTCCCACCGTTGTACCAGATCGAGCCACCGAGCCCAGCAAACACGAGCCCCTCGTGCCGAATCACTCGCCCATCGATGCTAACACATCCGGGTGGTGCGAGCAGCGTCTTGCCATAGTCGGTATGCTCGGGGGCGGCGTCGTGGTTACCGGGGACATAGAAGCACGGCACATCCAGGGTTGAAACGATGTACTCCAGATACGATGGCGGCAGATCGCCGCAGCCAAGCACAAGCTCAACCTCCCCAAAACGCTGCTTTGCCGAGGCGTGGTAGATCGTAGGAACTACCTCATCGCTGACCGTCAATATTTTCATAGGGCCCGCCGAGGTCCCTCCTTCCGCCTTTAGCTAAGTGCCAGATTTCGATACCTCATGGGGCGTGAGCACAAATCGCCGCACAGCAGCCGCAAACCCCAGCTCGTCGTGGCTCGGTGCGATCCAACGAGCAGCGGCGCGTGCCTGTGGCATGGCATTACCCATCGCCACACCGACGCCGGCCCACTGCAGCATTCCGGCATCGGCCTCCGCGTCCCCGAGCGCCAACACTTCGGCCGCAGTAAGACCGATTGATCGTGCCAGCGTCTCCACGGCCTGCGCTTTGTTTGCAAGGGGATGCGTGAGCACGGCCGACACGTTCGCGCCTTCACGGCTGTAGTACCGATGTAGGACAATGCTTTCGGGCGCGTTGCCAAACGCTTGGTAGATTGCCTCAACAGCGGTGGCACCCACGACGATGATTCGTGTTGGCGCTGCCACAAGTGCATCCGCGGCGACCGGAACGCGGCGCTCGTCAGGCATGCCTTCTGGGACACGGCCACGGTAAGCGGCGCTGTACAAGTTTACCTCATTCACGGTCATAATCAGCGGGATCTGCCGCCGATCAGCGAAGCGTGCCACCTCACGAGCTAGTTCCAGGTCAACGACAAGATGCTGCAGCTCACGGCGGTCCCAATCCCAAATGCGAGCTCCATTGTGTGCGACGCAGGCGCATGGCAGGCCTAGCAGCTGCGCAACCTCGAACGTGGTCGCTTGTTTGCGTGCCGTCACCAGCGCCAAGCGGACGCCATCGTTGAGAGCCGCTTCTAGGACCGCCCGATTACCCGCTGGCAGCTGATTGTTGCTATCCAACAGCGTCCCATCAATATCCGTCGCAATCAGACGAATAGGGCTGTGCGCGATGGAGGACACGGGCTGTTGGCTTATCGTATCCACAGGTTCGTATTCCTAAGCTAGCACTGTTGGCGCATCCACTAGGTCGGGTACTCACCCTCGCCAACGCGTTCGATACAATAACCATGCGCTTCCAAGCGTTGAATGATCGCTTGCCCGTGCTCCTCGTCGCGCACCTCTAAGATCATCTCGAGGCCCGTCCGGTCGACCGGTACCTGCCACGCTGCCCGCCGATGATTAATGTCGATCACGTTAGCGCCTTGAGACGCGACATGGTCCAGCATCCGCGATAAGTTTCCGGGCCGGTCTGGAACCGAGGTATGCAGCACAATGTAACGACCTTGCTTGACAAGCACCTGCTCAATCACCCGCGCCAAAAAGTTCGCATCGATGTTGCCCCCTGAAAGGATAGCGCAAACTTCTTCGGCGCCACGCGGGCGCACCTTTCCTGACAGCAGCGCTGCGATCGCTACAGCTCCCGCTCCCTCGGCGACCAACCGCAGGTTCTGCAGGGCATATACGATACCACGGGCAATCTCGTCCTCGTCCACTGTGATCACATCGTCGACGAGATCACGAATCAACGGCAGTGTGATCCCCCCTGGCGTTTTGACGGCGATACCATCAGCGATAGTGCGAGCCTCTGGAACCACTACTGGCTTGCCCGCCGCGAGTGACAGGCGAATGGAAGGACAGCCTTCCGCCTGAACTCCGATGAGCCGGGTCCGTGGTTTCAAAGCGCGGAGTGCCACGGCGATCCCGCCAATCAGGCCACCGCCCCCGATTGGAACCACTAGCGTCTCAACGTCGGGCAGAGCTTCAAGGATTTCGAGGGCAATCGTTCCTTGACCCGCCACTGTGCGCGGGTCGTCAAAGGCGTGGACATAGGTTAGGTCGTGCTGCTCCTGCAACAGCTGGGCATACGCACCAGCGTCGTCAAAAGATTGCCCATGCAGCACAACCTCGGCGCCGTAGCGCTTGGTCGCGGCAATCTTGGCCAGCGGTGCGTACTCGGGCATGACAACGGTCGCCGGAGCGCCAAGGAGACGGGCTGCCAACGCAACGCCTTGCGCGTGATTACCTGCCGAATGCGCGATGATCCCGCGCTCGCGCTCTTGCGGCGCGAGGGCAACCATTTTGGTGTACGCGCCCCGCAGCTTGAACGAGCCCCCGCGCTGGGTGTTTTCCGCCTTGATAAAGATGCGGCCACCCACATCATCGCTAAGCCGGTCACTGGCCATTAGCGGTGTATTAATCGTGACGTCACGCAACGCGACGCGCGCAGACTGAATATCCTCGACCGTGACCATGCAAACCTCCTTGTTTCGTGGTTTACATTTAAGCAAA
>JADDQE010000228.1 GCA_016781525.1 bacterium
GAGCAGATTATCCAGGAAGGGCGTAGGCGCGGCAACGATCCTGTTGTCCGTCCTCAGCAAATGCTCTGCCAGCTTGTGCTGGAACATGCGACCGACTTAATTAGCGTGCTTACCGGAGACGGGACCTACGTCTATGCGAATACAGCGCATGTGAGGGTCCTTGGATATGGTCTACCCGTCCTATATGGCACGTCGGCATTTCAACGGGTGCATCCGGATGACAGCTTGCTCGTCAACCGCGAGTGGGAACTGCTAAAGAAGCAGGGACGAGCGCAAGCGATACTACGCTGTCAACATGCGAATGGAAGCTATCGTTACCTGGATGCCCACGCGGTTGCCGCTACGCGAGCCCGTGGGATGCAGGTCGTGATTATCTCCCGTAGTGTGACGAGGTCGGACTAACGCCTGTTCCAAGCTTCGAACTTCGGGTTAAGCTAAGGGCCAGCGGCTCTCTGCCGACGGGCCTCGATAACTAGGCGACACGACGCGGATCCTACCGGGACACCCACGGGTCGTCCACCGGGCATCCGTCGCCGGGAACCGAGAGCTGCCGATGCCCCATTGGCGTGCCTACTCCCTCATTGAGTTGAGCACTTACCAGGTATCAGGTATATTGAAGGGAGCGCGAGGATGACCTCGCACTCCCTGCCCTCACCGATAACTGTCCGGCAGCATAGATGTGCCTTGACAACGCCCCGCTCTTTTTTTATGTAAACTAAGTGGTGTCTCGGTTGAAGCCCACTGTACCTCAACGACAGGCCCACTGGTCAATGCGGGTGCGTTTGACGCCTGGGAAGAAACGTATTGGCAATCCGGTGGATGGTACGCCTCCGCAGGCTATGGCCCCACTGCATCATTCAGTGTACCCGCCGGCGCATCGACTCCCATCCATGTCCGCGTCTGGTGGACGGATGGCACACAGGCCCAGGGAACGACAACCGGCGGAACCAGAACACGGACGGCGCTGGGAACACAACCTTTACGTTCGCAGAGAGTGAGATCCTCCCGCAGATCGGCGCCGCCTCCAGCTACTGGCGGCTTGTGGGCGCAGCAACCGCTCCTCCTGGCATCCCGATCTTCCGTGCAGCTGCCGGGTCGAATGCTACCGTGAGGTCTTCCGACCTGATCCATATCACACCGGCTCAGAGCTCAAACGGCAGCACCTTTTTCTATAAGCCGCCGCTCCGCAGCCTCACAATCTCGGGCTCAGTTCGCACAGCGGTGATGGCTCCTGATCCGGATCAGCCAGTTGGCAATGCCAGCGTGATGATCGTGGTTCGTAATGGAAGTGGAGCAACACTCGATCAGCGTTCGGTGGCAACAGATGCCAGCGGCACCTATAGCTACAGCAATGGGAGCCTGCCGGATGACCAGACGCTCAGTGTGGAAATCCGCCTCGACAAGCTGGAGTGGCTCGGCCTATAGCGGCTACGTTGCCAACCAGTCGTATCCCGGCACGGTCAGTCCGGGGAGCGCTGGCGGCGTAGCGCGCGTAGATAACCGTACGCTACGGCTGACACTCGCCGCCAATACCGGTCCTGTGTCAACATCCGGCAACCGATTCGACCTGACGAACACTATTCCGGCACCACAAGGGCCGTCGCTCGATTGGAAGCTGTTCCTCCACTCGCGCTACGACGGCAACAACGCGTATGTCTCGGACAACGACCAGATCACATGGCCCGAGGGGGAGACGCTCGACTGGATGCCCCGCATCGCGTCCACCCCCGCGCCAAATCAGGTCATGGGCGGCGAGACCTACCGCTTCGACTCGAAGGTTATCGCGTGGAGCTTCGTCAGCTCAGAAGGTACCAGCGCAACCGGCGCAGACGCGCTGGGCCGGAGCGGTTGCCGTGCACGCCATAAGCCTCATTGGTATGGAGGCAACGACACCATGCTCGATGGCTGCGCCTACTTCTACGACATCAGCTACGCCACAACGACGGCGATGGTGGACGAGCTGGCACAGCAGGCGCACGCCTTCTGGGGCATGCAAACGCCCCAAGACATCGAGCCGTGGACTTATGTCTACCAATTAAGCAAACTCAAGCGGGTCGAGCTGCGCGTCCAAGCGCTGGTCAAGGTTCAAACGGTCAAGCTCGCGAACCCAGCGACAGGCTCTGCCGAGCAGCCCGTCGGCAATCCGGTCTTCCTAAAGATTGAAAAGACAACTCCGTTTTATGTCAACCTTGTTGCCCCATGGGCGGTTGGGCCATCTTCCCAACCCCGCCCGGTCGCAAGGAGCGCCACGTCGCGTACAACGCGCTCAAGTTCATTGAGGCGCATACCACCGGCGACGTCAATCTGCTTGACCACTGTCTGATGCTGTTTATGGAGCCGGAGAAGGGTGTGCCGGTCGATGCCAAGAGCATCATGCCGAAGTTCGCCCAGCAGTTCCCCACCAGCAAAACCCTGGGTATTATGCCTCGCTCACCGAAGCAGGTTGCGATTGCGGACGAAGAAGGCGACGAGTATATCTCACCACTGGACGTGTCACAGTGGAGCGCATTCAGCCGCGCGGTCTATGACCTGGTTGATACCGTCTGCCGGCTGACGGGCATCACAGGGCCGTTGGCCAAACCGAGCGCCAATATCTTTCAGCGCATGTTTGCGAGCCGTCGCTATCGGCATGCCGCCGATCTCGCGCAGCGCCCAATCGTCGTCAATTAGTGATCTACCGCAACAAAGGAACGAGGACACGCCGTGACGACGAACCCACACCCTATGTGCGCGTTGACTACCGTACAGAAAATATGAGCTAAACAACGATACGTGCCAGCCCTGGTAAGCTTCTCCGTGCTTAAGACCTTTCAGTCTGGAGGAGCTCATGCGTGACACGTATCGCCGACATCGTGCCATACACCAGGGGATCATGCAATTTTTTCTCCCACGCCCCACGGGACATCGTGAACGCCATCTCAACACCTTGATCGCCATGATCTGTGGTTTGGTCGGCGCGCAGCCGGCCCATCTGTCAGCCATTGCGGATCATGCGCCGAGTGGTGGTGCGGACCAGGAGCGCGTGATGACCCGCTTCCGACGCTGGCTCAAACACGACGCGCACACCGTCGAGGGTTGGTTCCTGCCCGTCGCCGAAGCGTTGCTGCCAAACCTGGCCCAGCCGCCGCTCTTGCTCGTACTCGATCGCAGTGTCGTCGGGCGGGGCTGTGTCGCCTTGATGCTCAGCGTCGTGTACCACGGCCGTGCTCTGCCGTTGGCCTGGGTCGTCGTCCAAGGCGCGAAAGGGCACTTCCCGCAGGCACCCCCTTGTGCCCTGCTCGCGCAGATCCAGCCGCTGAGCCCGCCCACGGCGAAGGTGACTGTGCTGGGGGATGGCGAGTTCGACGGCACGGAGTTCCAGGCGGCACTGCAGCACGTGAACTGGCACTATGTGTACCGTACGGCTCCCAATATCATTATGACGGTGTATGGGCAGGAACGCCATATTGGGGATCTGGCACCGACTCGGGGCGAGCTGCGCGCGGTGCGCCCGGCCTGGATGACCGCAGAGCAGTACGGGCCAGTGCGTATCTTGGCGATTTGGGACGCGACCTACGAGGCACCGATCTATGTGGTCACAAACATGGCCGACGTGGATGCCGCGCTGGCGCCGTACCGGAAACGTGCGCATATTGAAACCTTTTTCTCCGACCAGAAAAGTCGTGGCTTTCAGCTCCATCGCAGCCATCGCAGTGATCCGCAGCGTCTTGCACGCCTGCTGATTGCCTCGTGTTTGGGCTATCTGTGGCTGGTCTATCTGGGCGTCTGTGTGCTACGCGACGGCTGGCTGAAACGGCTCCATCGGCAGGATCGCTGTGACCTGAGTCTCGTTCGGCTCGGCCTCCGCCTCCTCGCGCGCTGCCTCAAGGACCAGATCCCCATCCCGTCCGGCTTCCTCGTCCCCGCCACACTCCCAAGCCAGTCCGTTCGGAGGTGGCTGCAACATGCCGCCTAGTCAGCACAAACTTTCTGTACGGTAGTCAAATTTTGTATCAGACCCACAATACCGACGTAAAAACCGACGTAAATACCGACGCAAATACCGACGAACCTGCGGCCGGGGCAGCGAGCCGCAGCACGAGCCGGGAAATCGTGATTTTGCGGGTGCCACATACTCAACAGGAAGTACCGCTTCCCCGATCCCCATTCGGTTACGAGTTTGAACGGCCGCTGCTCCGAAATTCGTAAATCGAATCCGTTTCCGACGTTCAAATGAACTTCGAGACATTCGACGTTCGAATGAACTTCGAGACATTCGGCAGCTCGAACTCGATACGACATCGTTTACGTCTCCGAGCTTCGCAGGTTCGGAAGCTCGGAGACGTAGCACCACCTTCCGAACTCCGAGGTTCCGAGCTCCGATCCGCCCTTCAAGCTACGATCTTACTCATCATTATGTCTACACGAATCGGATTGTGGGGAGATGCGGCGGATGTGGGCGGAGGCGTGAGCGGCAAGCCTGTGGCGGACGGGACGAGCGGTGGTCGGGAAGCTGCGAGCTTTGGTCGTATCGGGCGCTCGGTGTTCGGACAGCCCGGCAAACAGTGCTCCAATGCTGGCGGCCAGGGCTGAGGTTTGCGGCAATTAGGGGCAGATCTGAGCGGCTTGGTGAACGGTGAACGCGGTGTTCAGCCGGCGTCAATGGGTCGTGCAGAGCAGTCTACTGTGGTGTTCGTGTTGAACGGCCCGAATAGCGTGCGTTTGTTCGGCTGCCTCCAGGAACAGCAGAGCGAACGGATCACTCCCATAGCACTAACAGAAGCTGTCCAGACAGCTAAACATAATTTAAGTTGCGAGTGAAAGTACGCCGATGAGAAAAGACGACTCTTTCCGTGCAAGACCATGGAGAGCACGAAACTGCGTGGGCGCAGCGCGCCCTACAAATGAGATTAAAGCTGTCCGGACAGCTTTACATAAAAGATATCAGAAACAAAGTGATGATTGCGCGCTGCAATGGGACAGTTAAGAATATTGAAGCGGAATCTGGAGACAATGAGATCGTTGACAGGAGTCGCAAAAACGGCATTGGGCACAGCCTAGCGAAGGGGCAGATTTAAGCTGTCCGGACAGCTTTACATAAACTTATAAGATTTCCAGACAGCTTGCAGACCTACTTCCGGGTCTCGAGGGCGGCTAAGAGCCTTTGGATAGTGGTTGCGTGCTCTTCTAGCCGGCGTCGCAAGGTGTTTTTCTGAGGACGGCTCAACCCCGACAGGTTGGCTTCCCATCGAGCGGTAATCGCGCTAAGCGTCTGATAGTCACGCTCCACACGGCGCTCAAACGCGGGGAGCGAGGCCGGCCGCACTTGTGGCTCCGCGCGCGGAGCATGCGGGTCTCCCTCAGCCGACTGCCCGCCATTATCCGGGTGATCCACCACGTCTCGCACGATGGTACGCACGTCTTCCTTGCTCAGATCGCCCGCGAGCACTCCACTAATCAGTGACCGGCGCTCCTCAGGTGTTGCGAGCTTGGCTATTTCGCGAGCCGTACGAATCGTATCCGGCCGCTTCGCGACCATCTGCTGAACATCCTCCGGCACCCGTAGGAGGGCCAGGCGGGACTCCACATAACTGCGGTCCTTCCCGATGCGCTCAGCCAGACGCACGATCGTGTAACCGCGCTGATCCATAAAGGTGCGGAAGGCTTGCGCTTCTTCAAGGGGATCCAGATCCTGCCGCTGGATGTTTTCGGCCAACCCGATCTCAATCAACTCATCATCGGTGTGCTCCGCAATCTCGACGGGAACCGTAGTCAGTCCCGCCGATTTAGCCGCGCGCAGTCGCCGCTCGCCGAAGACGAGCTGAAACGCGGTGGGATCGGCGGGGTCCCTGCGCACCCGTAGCCGGGAGGTAAAGCCCTGGGCCTGGATTGCCTGCGCCAGCTCCTCGATCCCGGAAAACGTTTGGCGTGCCTGGAATGGATTCGGCCGAATACGATCGATGGCAACCTGGGCCGGCTCCGACCCACGGCCGGCTGCATGGCGCGCGAAGAGCGCTTCAAAGTCAGCCTCGGTCGCCGACTGAGGTCGAACATCGCGATTGACAAAATTCTTATGCCGCGGCATCGAGTACCTCCTGCGCCACTGCTCGATAAGCGCGCGCGCCATCACCCTGGGTATCGTACTGCAGAATCGATTGATGGCAGGCCTGTGACTCGGGAAACCGGACCGATCGCTTGATCACGGTTGTAAAGACCGGAACCTGCGCCCCGAACTCCTTGCGAGCAAACTCGGCAAACTGCCGGTTGAGCACGGTCCGGGTATCGACGTGGGTCAGGAGGATACCACTGACTTTGAGGTCGGGATTGAGCCCCGACTTGCGCATGAACTGGACCTGCTGCAACATCAGCGACACAGACTCCGTGGCAAGGTATTCCGCCTCGAGCGGAACAATGACCTCATGGGCCGCGACCAGGGCATTCTCGACGAGAATACCAAGATAGGGCAAGGTATCAATCAAGATCACGTCGTAGCGCGACAAGAGCGGGGCAAGCAGCTTCTTCAGCACCAGCTCGCCCTGCGGTGCGACAGTGAGCTCGGCGTTGGCGAGATTCAGCCGAATGGTGGCGGGGACCAGGTCGGCGCCAATGGATGTTGGCCGGATTGCCAGCTCGAGCTGCGGCTCGAACGTGCTGAGATAGTACTTCATCGCGCTATGGATCGTATGCTCCTGCTCATCCGGGCGTAGTCCGAGCGCCAGCGTAAGGCTACCCTGCGGATCGAAGTCCACGAGCAGTACCCGCTGGCCCTGCTCGACCAGAGCCGCACCGAGGTTCAGTGTCGTCGTCGTCTTGCCTGTGCCGCCCTTCGGGACGGCAACGGCGATGATCCGGGCCATATGTGCTCCTTCCCGCCGCGTAGCGGGCTCTGTCTGGGTACGGCGGCGTCCACTCTCGCGGAGGAAGCGTTCGACCTCGGAGGGCACGACGAGCCATTGATTCCCCACCAGTCGTCCGGCTAGCCGGCCGTCCCAGGCCGCGCGGCGTAGCCGGTCCACTTTGACGCCGAAGAGATTCGCGGCATCACGCAACGGGATCGGTTCTTCCACCCACATGCTCCTTAGACAGGCAACGAACTACCACCAGTATAGCATACAGTTCACATATATTTGAAGCTGTGATACAATGGAGCCGCATTGAGGCCGAGGTGTAGGGTTTGATGCCTGCTGCATTCATCCGGCAGGATGGAGCAGGGAAGCGCCGCAACCCTGCCTCCGATGCAACACCTGCAACAATCGACGCGGCTAGTTGACGTCGGGCTCATCCGCACGTGGAGCAGGATTCTCGGTGCATGTTATGCACCACGCGTTGTTATAGCGCACTATCTGGTGCATGCGATACACCGCAGATGGCGTTAGGGCACCACTTGGTGCTTCTGATGCACCTTGAAACATTGGACGAGAGCATGGACACCCAACCAGGAGGAACTAGCGCACCATGACCGACGTCACCGCAACGAAGGTTCCCGCACAGCCGGCGGAGCAGCTACCCGTTCCCCTGTTTGATGGGGTTGTCCTCGCTGTCCGAGCCCAGGATGGGTCGATCTACCTTGGCCTCCGTGACCTCTGTGCGACCCTTAACCTGAGCCTCTCCGCGCAACGGCGCCGGATCGTGACCAATGATTCCCTCCACCTTCTTCAGTTCCGAGTGCCGGTCGGCAATCAACTACGCGCGCTTGACTTTTTGCTCCTGGATGACCTTGCCCTCTGGCTGATGTCGATCCAGGAGCGCCGCGTGGCCGCCGAGGTTCGTGAGCGGCTGGCCTATGTTAAACGATTTCTTGAGGCGGCAGTCCGGGATGCTTTCGCCCAGTTGACCGGCTTGCCGAGCGCACCGAGCTCACAGATCGAGGATCTCGAAGAGCTAGATCAGATGGATCAGGCGCTGAAACAGCTTGCAGACCTGGCACAGCGACAGACACGGATTGAGGCGAGTCAAGATCGGGCGCGTGTGGCGTATCGTGACCTGGCTGACCTGGTACACGAGCTTCGGGACCGTATCGCCGCACTGGAGCAGCAGGCGAAAAGCCGGATCAGCCCGGCCCAGCGCAACACCCTGTACCGCCTGGTCCAGCAATGGGGGATAGCGCGAGCGGAACACGAGCCCAACGTGACGCAAGGTGTTGGCATCCGGAAAGCCTGGATTGAGTTCAACGCTCGGTTCAATATCAGCACCTATACTGATTTGCCGGCGGCCAAATATGACGAAGCCCTGCAGTTTGTTAAGCAGCGCTACAGCACCCTGACCGGCCGGCCCATCGATGCCCTCGAGCAACCGTCCCTCGACATTGAACCAAGATGACCGCGGATTCTCACGAACCGATCGACGTGCGCGTTGCGCGTCGCCTCCGGATGGCGCGTCTCGCCGCCGGCCTGACCGTGCGGGAGGTAGCTGCTCAGACGGGCATCAAAGATCACTCCATTCTGGTTCGCTATGAAAATGGCGAAGCAAGGCCGCCGCTTCACCGGCTCGCGCTGCTGGCACGCACGTATGGCCTCTCCCTTTCCGCGCTGCTCGCGACCGATGACGCGCTCATGCCCTTGATCGCGGCGCTCGAGCAAGCCGATCCACAGGTGTGGATACTGGTCGCCTCGCTGATCGACGAACGCCGCTGACGGCTCGCCCCGTGGCAGGACGGCGACACTACATCACCAATCATTCACGATCAGCTCGACATAAAACAACCACTCGATACCTAGTGGTGACCACAACCTCGGCGAGCGCACTAGCCACCGCCGATCACCACTTCCAGTCGCAGCGGCCGTCGGTTCGCAGTCGCCAGGGCATTCTCGATTCGTGATTTGTAGTGTGTAAGGATTTGGTCACGTACAAAAACGTGCGGCGTCCCCAGCACCATAAGCTCGTCGTCCAGCAAAAGCGGGGCTGTTCCGGCGAGCCATGTTTCGAAGTCAACCGCCGGAAGTTCTCGCTGGAGCTCTTCCAGCACCTCTGACCAGACAGCCATGACCTCGGCTCGAGGGCCTCCCGCGACCACTTCGTGTGAGACCTTGTTATGGGGCGCACCACGAGCTTGTCCATAGGCAGGTCGTGGAATGACCGCCCGCTCTGCCTCACAATCGGAACATCCACCTCCCCGAATACAGCCGTGACGGCAATGATAGTATGCAAGTCCGGCCTCGTCGTTCTCCGCACCCGGCCCGTGCTGCATATGCTGCCCTGCGAGCTTTTGCCCAAAACCTAGCCGAAGCAGTGACACGGCAAAGCCGGTCGGATCAACAATGTTGCGTTGGCGACGAGCGAATCGCAGACATGCTTGCACGTCGTCAACCGGAACATCTCGAAGCTCATACAGCACCGTTGGAGAAAGAACTCCTGCGTCGCTAAGGGTATTCATAGATGCGGTAGGAGGTAGTTGCTCCAAGTGTTGTTGTGCAGACCTACCACCACCTTGTTTTAATTTTTGGCTTTTAATGGTATGGGAGATCGTTCCTGATCGATCAGCCGGCTCACCAGTGATCCCCTCATCAGGCACAAAAAAAAGCATCGGATTCGACTGTCCCACATCCGCGGGCCCGGTTGGTCCAATCTTTTCACTCGTGCAGCTCGCGGCATCTGGCTCCGCGAGAGCGTCCCCGGTGGCTGATCCCAGTTGGGAGACATGAGTATCCTCTGCCTCGACCCGCATCCCGCGATCGTATGCTTTGAGTGGGAGTACATAGGTATGCGCTGTCAGCCCGCCGGCCCGCTGGCGACGCTCAATCAGCTCAGCGCGTTCCAGCGACTCCAGCCGGCGCTTGATTGTCCCGACGCTTGCCCCGATGCGCTGGGCAAGATAGTCGAGGCCCGGCCAGCAGTAAATACGATCTTTACATAACCTCACAAGAAGCCGAAAGAGCATATAGTCTTCGGCGGATATCTTCCGGCCCCAATAGGCTTCCTCGGCCACGTCAAATGCATGGCTCCGGCGTGAACTGTACGCCTCCAGAGTCGCGCTCAAGCCCTGCCCGGCTTCAAGCGTACTGGGGGAGTGCCCGGCCTGTTCGGCGATCCGCTGCGGCGGCGTTTGTAAGATGTGCGGAAACATAGACTTCTCCTGCCCTCTTGACACGGAGAAGAACGGCTGCTAAGCTGCCAGTATTCAGCTCAAAGCAGACCTTCCCTCTACGTGGGAGGGCAACTCAAGGTTTGGGTTAGACGGCTCTTCGGTGCCAAACGAGGGGAGCCGTCTCTGCGTTTATGGACCTACTCGCTCACGCGGGTGTCCACTTAGTGGCGCGCCACGTCAGGGCGCAGAGTCTCTATACTGTCATTGCTGTGCGTCATACCTCTCATAGCTGGTCTCACTGCACCTCAAGAGCACCTGCTGGTACTCCTCCAAACGGCGTGCTTGCGGTCGTTCCTTCCCTCCGCAGCTCTCGTGAGGGCTTGATGCCCTTGCATACAGCATAGAAAATTAGCCCGCAACCGGCAATAGTTTGCACGCAGACTTTCTCCGCAACTTTGGGCACTTGCCCGCAGGTTCCCGCAGTTCCCCGCAAACGACCTTGCGGGGAACTGCGAGGCGATCCGCGATGACGGTTCTGGGGTACCTTGCCCGCAAGAGCCCGCAACTTTGGCTTGCGGGCAAATCGTGATTAATGTCGTAGGATGCGGATCGGGTAGATATAGGTAGTTGCCCGCAAGAGCCCGCAATTTTGGCTTGCGGGCAACCGCCGCAAGCTGTGGAGGAGCGGTCATTAACCACCTCGTTAACGGGGTTGGCTTGAACTCCGGTTCAAGCCCGTACTGACGATGCTTACCGTACGGGGTAGCCACGTACTTGGTTAGGAGTTACGCAGTTGACTGATGGTGCGGTATGGTATCGACCAGAGCTGGTTTGTTGTCAAGCAAAGCTCTCATTCGTCCGATGCCAGCAGCGGGTCAGGAATGAAGTGTGCAAGTGCATGTGCCACGCCATCCTCGTCGTTTGAGCGCGTGACCCAATCGGCCACAACCTTGAGTTCGGGCACCGCGTTGCCCATGGCAACCCCGATGCCGGCCCAGCGGATGAGCTCGATATCGTTGCGTTGGTCCCCGATTGCCAGCACCTGCGATGGATCGATCCCAAGTCTGGTGGCGAGCAGCCTTGCCGCATTCGCTTTCCCGGCATGCGCGACAAAGATCTCGCGATTGTTGGCGAACGATGCTGTGATCTGCACTCCTGGAACAGTGGCGAGCGCATGCTCGACTCGCTGGAGGTCGGCCTCGGCTCCCTCGACGAGGATCTTGAGAACCGCGCGCTCTTCCGCGAGATAGCTATTCCATTCTTCAATACGATGTGCTGTGTCGCCGACGCTGATAATCCATGGCGGGGGCTCCCCCGCTGCATTGCGAACCTGGTAGATCCATCCCTGAGGCGTGTCAAGAATGACCGCGTCGACATCATGCTTCGCGATCACGTCGAGCACGGTAAGGATCACCGACCGCTCGATCTGGAGACTATGGATGATCTCTCCTGTCGCCAGGTCTTCGACCATCGTGCCGTTGGAGACGATCACCGGGAGCGCCAGGTTAAGGCTCTCGCGCACCTTTTGCAGATCGCGGGTAGGACGGCCCGTGGCAATACTGAAATGAATCCCGCGGCTCATTACCCGCCTGATTTCACGTTGATTGGCAGGACTAACTATTCCCGCGGGATTTGTGAGCGTGCCGTCGACATCGCTGACAACCAGGGCGATCGGCTGTGTCAAGGTTTTCCTCCGCGGCTCAAGCATCCAAAGATGACATTGTAAAGGGTTGTACAAGTTGCCATGCTACAAGACGAAAGATGGCGTCACATGTCCTCAATGGGGCTAAAGCACAGGCGATGGGATCAAACTCAGCAAATTGACCTAAAAGTTACGCAGTTGACTGATTGTGCGGTATGGTAGTGAAATGAACCACGCCAAAGTCACTGACCTCGACTACATCAATTTCCTGGTTGCCTCGCCGCTGGTCTTCTCGTGCACCGAAGCCGCTCGTGTCCAGCCTGACCAACCTCGCCGTGCTGCCCATGATGCCTTGACCCGTCTGCTTCACCGACTTGACCCTGACCCTGCTCCGCTCTGGGACGAGGCCAAGCAGCATGTCTCGCTCCACCACGGCCTCTTGCTCATCGATGATACAACCCTGGACAAACCCTACGCCCAGCAGATTGAACTGGTCCATCGTCACTGGTCCGGCAAGCAGCATCATGTGGTCTCGGACATCAATCTGGTCACTCTGCTTTGGAGTGATGGCACTGATGCCATTCCTTGTGACTATCGCCTCTACGACAAGCCCGTCGATGGTGTGACCAAGAACGAGTACTTCCGAGCCATGCTTCAAACTGCCAAGGAGCGTGACTTTCATCCGCGGTTTGTGGCCTTCGATAGCTGGTACAGCAGCTTGGAGAACCTCAAGACGGTGCGCAGCTTGGACTGGCACTGGCTGACCCGGCTCAAGAGCAATCGGCAGGTCAACCCGGATGGAAGCGGCAATCAAGGCACGAGCGCAGCGCAACCATATTGGTTGGGCAGTGCGAGCCTTCCTCCGGCTGGAGCACCATCGGATCATGAGCGGGACGAGTTGGTTCGAGGCAAAGATGGGCATCATTCGTTCAGCGCTCAAGGTGTACCTGTCGCAGACCAGCCCGATTTTGGTAGGATTGGTTCAGAGCCTCTCAACTGCGTAACTCCTATTGGTATAACTCCCTGGGATGCGTGCCAGTTCGAGGCCCTGTCGGCATCACCTGCGTTTGGATTTCCGATCCGTCAGCGCCAGAAATGCTGATTTAGTTTTCAAACAGGCGATCTCGTCCGTGCTATCGGCCCAAGCGGAAAGCGGGCTGGTACGTATGTGGGGCGTGTCCTCCGTGGTGCATGGGGATCATTAGCTATTCGTACGTCGGCAGATCGCAAGGCTGGAATTAGTTATCGCTACTGGCGAGCATCCAACGGATGGACGGTTATACCTACACGCAGGAGCAGCGTCCCACCCGCGGCTAAAGCCGGGCGCTTCCCGCCGTATTTCTTTGCGAGAAGGAATACATGGCGTTCTCCGCAACAGCCCGCAACTTTGGCTTGCGGGCTCGCGATCATGCCGTGCGGGAGGATCAGGTAGCGGCACCGTGCTATAATATCGCGGGGGTGAGGTGAAAGATGGCTCTGCTTGTTCCCGAAATTAGCGACGGCCGCATCGATGGGTTTCCTGTTCCGCACGCGAACCTTGACGTCCTGGATATGCGGACAATCACCGAGCATATCGAACGGGCAGTTGAGGCGGGACGGTGTGATAACGCGCCGGCTAAGGTACTAGATTTTCTCTATCGCTATCGCTGCGTAGTCGACCACCATGGGTCGGCGACGCCGACGATGGCCGGCCTGCTGATGTTTGCACGCGAGCCACAGTTCTTCTTTCCCCACGCGGATATTGGCCTTGGTCACTTCCCCGGGAGTGTTCCTGATACGGAAGATGTGATCCACCTCAAGCGGCACGGCGGCACCCTCCCGCAACAGATCGACTTTGCAGAGAGCTACCTCTGGGCCCACACGCGGCGGGGCTTTACTGTGGAAGACGGCGCGCGGCGCGTGGAGCGGCCCGAATATCCACGCAAGGTGATCCGTGAGCTTACGGTGAATGCGATTGCCCACCGGGATTACAACTCGACGGGCAAGCATACCCGCATCTCGATGTTCACGGATCGTATCGAGTGGGTGTCACCAGGGGGACTGCCTGGCGGTATCACCATTGAGAACATCCTCCAGGAGCAATTTGCCCGCAACCCGACGATCGCTGAGCTCCTCCATCAAGCCGGCTATATTGAGCGCTTCGGCATTGGGCTCGACACCGTCATGCGTGAGCTACGCAAAGCCGGGCTGCCGGATCTGGGCATGCGCGACACAGGGGTGTCGTTCACAGTGACCGTGTACGGCAACGACGCGCCTTCAATCCGGGCGCAGACGCCCTTCCGAGTGAAATTGCTGGAGTACGCGCGCCGCCATGGACAGATCACGATGGAGGATGCGCGCAAGCTCAACGAAGATCTGCAGGCGTTTCGCTCCGAGCGCTCGCTGCTCAACGACTTGAAGGGCTTGATCGAGGCAGGGTTTCTGCAGCGAGTGGGACGCTCGCGTGACACCGCCTATCTCCCGGTCGCAGTAGACGATCCGTTTGAGTCGTGAAAGAGGGACAGCTGCGCAATCGCTTCAATGTCGCTCCCTTCAAGCGGTCGGATCTGTAGATCCACGGTAATCCTGTACCGGCTGCCAGCCACATCCGCAGCCCTGCGACGGCTTCCACGATCATCCCTGCCGCGACGTATGCTCCTTCAGCGCAACTCCGACGACGCTGTCGAAGCAGCATGAAGGAGGCTGCTGATGTTTCGGATCTGGTAGAGGGTCCAGTCGATCGTCAAATGGGCGCTGCAAGTTGTCGGCACCGCCATCGCTCGTGTGACCAAACCCATCGCTGGTGGTTCGGTGCTCGGCACGGTTGCTGACCTCGCGCGTAGTAAACCGCAACTGGTTACGGAAAACCTGCGGCTTCGCCGGCGGCTCATCATCCTCGACCGCCGCGTCAAACGGCCCCACTTGACCAGCAGTGATCGCGCGATCCTCGTCTTGCTCGCGAGCAGGCTGCGACATTGGAATGAAGCGCTCCTTATCGTCAAACCGAGACGATCCTGCGCTGGCATCGGCGGGGCTTCCGCTTGTTCTGGAAGCGAAAATCACGGCCGACATCACGGGCACCGAAGATCCCAGCAGAGACGATCACGCTGATCAAAGAGATGGCAACCAACAACCGGCTGTGGGGCGCCCAACGCATTCAAGGCGAGTCGGGCGCCTGTAGTGTGCGAAAAAGTCATCCGGGTCATCGGAAAGCGCTACGCGGCTTCGCGGTAGTAATCATGAAGGATGCCTCCGAGCACATCCCGACAGCGTACCGAGCCGCTCTCGACTCGGCGGTTCTCTCTGGCCGGGATTTGTTGAGCGATGCCTTGATGCGGCCGGGCATGATTGAAATATGTCGCGTACTCCTTCAGCACATGGTACAGGTGTCGCTCACCCAAGATGAGCACGTGATCGAGGCACTCCTCCCGCGCAGAGCGAATCCAGCGCTCCGCGAACGCATACGCCTTCGGCGACCGGAATGGTGTACGGATGATCATCAC
>JADDQE010000093.1 GCA_016781525.1 bacterium
GCATACGGTTTGGCTTTACTACCGGTTCTCGATGAGCTTTCATGAGTACAAGATGTCGAATCTGGTGTGACACTCTCCCTGAGTCCCGGAAGGTTCTTGCAGCTACGGGATTCACACATCCGACGCGTCAACATGAACCGCCAGGGAGTTTCGTCTGTGGAAGAGGTACGTCACCAGGACATCCGGGCGAGAGCATTCAACGGGGCATGGAGCTGTCGTGGCAGATTCCCACAACCAGTTCAAGCATACCCAGCGACTGCGCGTAGCATCGTTCGACGAATCGTTTTTATGTAAACCCATACGGAACCAATAGCACGTGCGAGGAGTGCACGCAGCCGGACCCGTGAGCAGTTGGGGCGCAACGTGCCTGGCTCCTTCACGCCTACGATGTACGGTCGAGGCAGCGCGTCTGGGCCCGGACATGTTCGTGAAACAAATTGCGGTCGGGCGCTTGCACCTGTTTGCGCAAACGGTCCCGGAGCGCCTGTTCATGCTGCGCCAGCAAGCGCTCGACCTGGCGGTGGTCCCCGCGTGCCGTCGCTACGGCGATGTGGTCACGGAGCCACTGCTCGGCGCACTGCTCATCATCCGTCATGCGTCCATCCTTCGCCCTCAGTCGCAACGGAGTTACGCCTGCTCACCGTATCGATGATAGGGCACAACGACGCACATGAACGCTCGGTAACAAACGACCGTCCACCTCGTCGCCGCCGTTCAGCCGTGATGACAATCGACCCACCTATCCATGTGTGGTCCTACCGGCAGATCACGCAGAGGGTGTGGTGCGCGGCGACCCGGCCGCAACGGTTGTCATGGCTACTTTACGCATCAGGCAGTGTTCCATGATGATGTGGAGCCGAAGATGTGTCAATATTTTAACATTTATGTCAACTTCAACTTCTAGTCGCTACCTGATGGTATTCTGGTTCATGGTTCGAGCTCGCGTTTGGATGAGACAAGTAGCCATGACAGGCCGGCATCGCGGCGACAAGTTGGGACGAAGCGACGGGCATACTCTATCTCCGCCGCCTCCCGCCATCAGCTGCTCCCCGCTCGATACCAAATGCGCCCAACCGCCCCACCTGACCCATATACGCTGCCCCAGGCCAGAACGACGGTTCATTGGGTTGTGCTGAGGTAAGCTGAAAGAGGATGATCAAGGGCATTGTCAAGTTAACGAATCAGCACATTCGGTTCCTCCACGTATCATCGATTTTGCCCCGTGGGAAGCGCTCCTTTCCCCACCTACAGGCTCAATGTACGCCGCTAAAGGCACGATCTTTCCCACTTCGTACTTGTCAATGGCTCGAATTCGCCTTAACTTGACAATACCTGACCCGGAGCTTTGCAGATCCCTGCCCCGGACAGATCGAGCTGCCTGGGGCAGGGGCGTTCTTTAGCCGTCAATGACTGTCTCAGATTTGGGTGTGTACCCGGCTCGCTCAATCGCCGCACGCAAGTCAGGGACGTCGGCCGTCAATGGATCGAAGATTACGGTTGCCGTCTGCGTGCTGAGATCCACCCTCACGGCGCGCATACCCGCGATGGCTTGTAATTCGGCTTCGACCGAAGCCCGACAGCCTGTTCAATGCATGCCGAGGTCCGCAAAGCGGACCATTTTTTCACCCACACCAGGTGTCAGCGTGGGCTGCTCAGCAATAGGCTTGCGTTTAAATCTATCAAAAAAGCTCATACGTCATACCTCCGATTGGTTGTCTCCGCTCATCCTGCTGTCGTCACCTGAGTGGGAGGCCGGTTGACAGTCGCGCCCACGACCCGCTTCCGTAACTCCAGCGCTACCGCAGTTGCATTTCCTCACAGGTCTCAACTATCCCAGGCTCTCCTAGCGCTCCGAAACCACTGGTGTTGACAACATCTTTGATCCTCTGCACACTCCGCCCGTGCGTCACCTCCACCTTATCGGTCGCCAATGGGAGCTCGGGCAGCGGCGTACATATGCATGGGTTGGAGCGCCGCTTGAGCCCTGAACACCCGAAGAACAATGCATGCCGGTGACAATCGGGGTTCCTTGTCCAAGACCCGTCGTTGTATGGCGATCGACATGCCCGTAGCTCACATCCCGTCCATGGGGAGGCGGCTATATTGATAAAAGAAGAGCAGATAGATACTTGCCGCCAAAATGATACCGCCACTGGCGCGCTCAACCGTATGCATCAGCTTCCCGTCCTTGATCGAGGTAAGCAGACCTGCCGAGTAGGCAACGATACCCAGAATGATGCCACGCCCCAGGCCATAGCCAACCATGAGCAGCGCCCCATGGACCACATTTGCCTGCAGCGCCAGGTATGTGACGATGGTCAGAAAGATGGGAATCGTACACGGCGTCACGACCAGTCCGAAGGGGATACCGAGCGTGAAGGCTCCCCAGACGCTATCAGGTCGGTTGGCCTTTAACCGGCCCAGCAACGGAAAGTCGAACTTGAACAGGCCGAGGAGCTGCAGGCCCATGATGATGCCAAGGACGGCCGGAATATACCGATCGAGTTCGTAGCCGGTGAAGATCGTGAGGACCGATTTGCCGAGGAGCACAGCAACAACCCCAACCGCTGCCAGGGTGAGCGCTTGCCCGAATGTGAACGCCGCGGCCATGCGCAGCGGGTGCTTACTCGCATCGTGGGCATAGCCACCGATATAACCGCCAAACAATGTCAGGATCGGCACGAAACAGGGACTGAGCGCGCTGGCCACCCCACCAAACAGAACCAGCAGGTAGACCAGCGGCGAGATAGCACCGACGGCGCTAATCCGCTCCAGAATGTATTCCACTTATTTCACCTCAGTGACCGTTTGTGCCGGGTACCCAGCTTCAGCGACAGCTTCCGCGATCTGGGCAGAAGTCACCGTTTGGGGGTCGTACACGATCGTTGCACTATCGCTCTGCACGTCAACCTGGTAAGAAACAACTCCGGGCACACGGCCCAGGCGGCGCTCAACGGTGCCTTTACAAAGCTGTCAAACCATGCCCAGGTGCTGCAAGCGCACCGTCTGTCCGACCCCTGTCCCCGCCACTCCTGCCGGAGCATGGACCTCGCCATGCTGTGCATGCATGGCAGCAGAAGAACTCAGATTGTTGAGCCACAGACCGGCAATCAGCAGGCCCGACAACGCAGCCAAGCCCAGCAACACATTTACCTTGCGCACGATTGGGTATCCTTTTCCAAGATAAACACGGGACCAAAAACAGAACTTCCGCACGTGGCAGGCACGAATCAAGTCCCTGCGACCCACGACATACGCGTAGTGTACACCTTCCATTCGAGTGGAAGGTCAAGCGGTTCACTGCAAGCGCGTGCATTGGAGATCGCGGGTGTGTTAAGAACATTGCTTCCCGCTCGAACGCACATGCGTTCAACCGTGTAGTGAATCGTTTATGCGACAATCCGGCCATGCCGGATCACGAATGCGTCCGCCCCGTTCTCGAGCCTAGCATGCTTGGCTCGTGCCGTCCACTCCCGGAATGCAACCTCGCCGGTCATCAAAACTGTCCGGTACGCGAATGGAGCGTTTGGGAGTTCGTCTCGCAGGAGTTGCGCGAGCTGACGTACACCGGCATGGCCATGCTGCACACGCGGCTAGTCAGTACCACAACATCCTCGGCATAGTTGCGCCCAAGATCGTCCTCGACCGAGCCTTCTTTGCCTTTGCGCAGGTGATCGTTGAAAACGTCCTGTGCGGACCGGTCACGCACAGTGTCCATAGCACAACCTTTGCAGATGCTGTACTCGGGTTTGCGACCCTCATTGTAGTTCACGACGCTTGGCTACGAAGAGCAGCATGAGAACCATAGCGATCCGTACGGATTAGGCGGGTGACGCAACCAACTGGCAGTTCTCACTGGCCCCTTATGTGGTACCGGGCACCACCTGGTAGCCGAGCTGCTCCAGCTTCGCCTGCACCTGATCGAGCCCTACCCGCTGCGGATCAATGGTCACCTCAACCCGCTGCGTTTGTGCACTGGCCCGGACGTCGCGAACGCCCGGCACCCGGTGGAGGGCTTTACCAATCCGCTCCTCGCACACTGGAACAAGCGTAGGAAGCAGACGCGTCCGCAAACAAACTGCAGGATCTCCTGTCCTCAGGGGCAGATGTCCTTGACACCAAGCTTGTCTTGATATCCTGTGCCCGTTCAACGCCCTTAATGAATAGGTTCTTACATCGAAGAACTAACTCCTTGACATTCCAGTGGACTGGAAGGTGTATAGTGGGCACGTACGGTTATGTACGTCCTTTTATGTACGAACCGTAGAGGGAAAAGGATATGAACCAGACAGAACCAGTTGAGCAGCAAACACCACACCAGGTTACTCCTCGCCACGCAGGCACACCGGCGAGTCCCAGCAATGAGATCACCCGGCTGCACTTGAAAGTCGGTGGGATGCATTGCTCCTTGTGTACTCAGTCCATCCATAAAACCTTAGAACGCTTGGACGGGGTCACCAATGTCCAGGTCAGCATTGCCCATGAAGAAGCACTGGTTGACTACGACTCCAAGCGGGTAACGCCACCCGTTATTGAAGACGCGCTCGAGGATATCGGCTATACGGTGCATGCCCCGGATGAGGCGGAAATCTTTGCCCAACAGGAGCAGGAGCTGACCAACGCACGCCGCAAAGCCATCGAGGCTGGCGTGCTCTTGCTGGCCGCCTCAGTGCTGATGGTGGTCACGCTCGTGCTTGGTGTCAGTCTTTGGCGCACACTCGCGATGGGAGCGCTGGCGTTGTATATCGCCTTTGGACCCGCGCGCTTCATTATTTTTCGCAACGGCTGGCAGTCCATCCGCCGTGGCATTTTGAACCAGGATGTGCTGGTCTCTTCTTCAGCCCTTGGAGGCTTACTCGGTGGGCTCGCTGGTTTGCTGTTTCCAGCCCTGCCTGCTGGTGGCTTTTTTGGCGCGACCATTTTTGTGCTTGGCTTCCACCTGATTGGCGGTTATGCTTCGGTGCTGGTGCACGTACGGGCCTCACAATCTGTGCGTCAACTCCTGGCACTTGAACCACCGACTGCCACCCGGATTGGGGCAGACGGACAAGAAACGATCGTCCCCGTTGAAGAGCTGCGCATTGATGACGTCGTGCGCGTCCGACCGGGCGAGCGCATCCCGGTTGATGGTGAAGTCGTCGAGGGAGCCTCAGCCATTGATGAGAGCCTGGTGACGGGTGAAAGCCTCCCACAAGACAAGTTCCCAGGCGATACGGTGATTGGTGGCTCACTCAATCAAGCGGGAAGCTTGGTCCTACGGGTCACGCAGATTGGGAAAGATACATTCCTGCGCACGGTTGCTCGCCAGGTGGCCGAAGCTCGCGCCATGAAACCCGCGATCTTACGTTTAGTTGACCGTGTGCTCCTCTTCTATGTACCGGCCGTGTTCGCCATCAGTGCCGCTGGGCTGCTCTTTTGGACGTTTGGGCCCTGGCTGTGGGCTGGCGAACCGACCCTCCTGCGCGCGAGCTTTGCCGCCTTGAGTGTCTTGATTATGGGCTATCCCTGCGCCCTTGGCATGGCCACGCCGCTTGCGATTATCCGCGCCAGTGGTGAAGCAGCCGAGCGGGGTATTCTGATGCGCTCCGGTGAGGCCTTCCAGGTCTTTCGCAATGTGCACACGATGGTCTTTGATAAGACCGGCACCCTCACCCTGGGCAAACCAACGGTCGTTGACTACCAGACGCTTGAGGCTGACACAGGCGAAATGTTGCGCCTGGCAGCCAGCGCCGAAACGCACTCCGAGCATCCCCTTGCCCGAGCGATTGTCAATACAGCCAAAGAACAAGGGCTCACATTATCAAACCCGACGCGCTTTGCAGCCGAAGCCGGCCACGGTATCCGCGCCGTGGTCGATGGGCACCACGTCCTGGTAGGAACAGCCCGCTTTTTAGGCGAGGAGCAGATTGACACGACCAAGCTGCAACCACTCGTCGAGCAAGCACAGGAGCAAGGGCAAACCGCGGTGCTCTTCGCCATTGATGGACAAGCACGCGGCCTGATTGCCTTAGCTGACCAACTCAAACCGGATGCCCAAGCAACAATCGCTGAGCTGCGCCGTAACAACGTCGAGCCAGTGCTGATGACCGGCGACAACTGGCGCACTGCGCGGGCAGTTGCCCAGCAGGTTGGCATTGAGCGCGTGCTTGCCGAGGTGCTCCCCGGTCAAAAAGCGCAAGAAGTCAGGCAGCTGCAGGCAAACGGCAACAAGGTGGCGATGGTTGGCGACGGCATCAACGACGCGCCCGCGCTGATGCAGGCGGATGTGGGCATTGCGATCGGGGCCGGAACGGATATCGCGATTGAGGCGGCTGATGTGGTCTTAGTCAAAGAGCAGCTTGGCACGATTGTGCAAGCGCGCGAGCTGGCGCGGCGGAGCTACCGCCTCACCGCCACCAATGTCATCTTAGCGCTTACCTTCAATGGCGTTGGTGTGCTGGCAGCCGTCACAGGGCTCATCTATCCCGTCTGGGCCATGCTCGCCATGGCGGTGAGCGTCGGGCTTGTGCTCGCAAACTCATTTGCTGGCAAACTGTTGCCAAAAGAGCGACAGATCCACTAAGGAGTCGCGCACGCCGCAGCGCATAGTCGTGATGACTGTTGGGGGAGACGCGGCGAGCCATATGGTACAGGTAGTGCGCCATGTGGCTCGCCCTAACGCTATCACAACGACCTGTATCGCCGCCTGACCATGCCAAGCCCAATCCATCACTGACCATTTCACGCCCGCCATATGCACACGTGCTCTGCATCTGCCACGTACCGTCCAGTCATATGCTGGATACGTTGGCGAGGATGGAGAGACCGTCAGATGGTGGTAGCAGCACCAGAAATGCGGACCACTACCGCGATCATACCGATTACGCCGCCATCTGTCGGCAAGTCTCGGCGCACCGGCGACAGGCCTCGGCGAACTGCCGCATCATGTCGCCATCGTACTTCTCGCACGCTTCAGCAGACGCATCACAGACTGTTACGCACGCGCCACACAGATGGGCAGAGAAGCGAGAATTGCGCGCCATCATCGCGGCGCAGGCCGTTGTGACATCAACAGCATCCAGACAGAGGCGAACACATTCCGCCATCTGATGCACATGCTCGCGCGAGAGACAGTCACCGGCGCAGTGCGACGCGGTATGCGCGACCTCGTAGCATTATTCGATGCAGCGTTCCATCACGTCTTGATTCGAATTCGATTGCTGGTTGGCATTCGTTGCCGTCATGGTAACCTCCTTGTTATTCCTAAACTCCATCCACTGGCACGTACAGTCCCTGCTCTACGTTAGATCTACGGTGGCATCGCGGCATCCTCCTCTGCTTGCGTCATGACCTGCCGATGCGCTATACCTCGACTGTACACCTTCCTCTCGCCTGGAAGGCAAGCGCAGGGGACCTGGGATGCCGAACAGTGCGACAGGGGCTCCGCTCAGTTCACCAATCGGAGGCTTTCTTTCCGCGGAGCCACACTGCACCGAGCACGCCCGTAATCAAGATCAGTCCAATGAGGGCGGCCCAAACAGAAGCGTTGCGTGACCACGATCCAGTTTGGGGTAATTGCGCCGGCGTTTGATTCGTTGGTGGCTCAGCGAGGCGGCGCGATAGCGCCAACCCAACTGGTTTTGCCCCGACCGGTACGCGGGTGATAACGTTACTGTTCGCTGCGTCCAGCACAAGCAGTTGATTGCTGTCATTATCGACGACGGAGAGCCGTCCGCCATCGGGTGAGATTCCGACGCCGATCGGCCGCCCGCCGACGGTCAGCGTTTCTCGTACGGTCTGGCTCGTCGTATCGATGACCGAGACCGTGCCATCATCCGCGTTGCTCACGTAGACTACTTTCCCATCCCCGGCGGCAGCTGGAATCAGTGGTCGACGTCCGACCGGCACCTCCGCTACTACCTGCCGCTGTGCAACGTCGATCACGGAAACATTGTTTGTTGCTGCATTCGCGACGTAGAGGGTACGCCCATCAGGCGTGATTGCCGCCCCAAATGGTTGCTGCCCGACAGGAATGGTCCCAACAACCTCCCAGGTTCCAATGTTGATGATCGAGACGTCGTTGGACTGGTTGTTCACCGCAAAGGCCAAGCGACCATCCGGTGAGATAACGAGTCCATGGCGACCCTGCCCCTGCCCAACCTCGGCGACGACCTGGTTGGTTGCGATGTCAATGACGGCAGTCGTACCCTGAGCAAAGCTGTTGACGAGGACGAATTGACCATCGGGTGTCGCTGCTAAGCGTGTCGGACTGCGCCCTACCGTAATGCGGGCGACCTCCTTCATCGCGCGCGGATCGACCACGGAGACCGTATCTTCGCCAAAGTTACCAACATAGACCCGACCATTGCTCGGGACCGCAATGATCTGGTGTGGCTCCTGGCCAACCGCAACCGTTCCCAGCACGACGTCCTGCTCTGGATCGATCACGGTTATGCTATTCGCTCCAGCATTCGCAACAAACGCGCCGGGTGTGCCCGGCGCCTGGCCAAAGGCCACCGGCGTTGCAGCAATGACAACCATGATGATGGTGAGCAGAAGTACCTGCATTCGCTTTAAAGACATAACCCCATCCTCCGTTCTACAATGGTTCGATTTTGGAAACCTATAGATTCCGTTTGCGCCTCGGTCCAGGTTTCGGCAGTGCCACGATGATTCCTTCGCAGAACGACCTCGTCCTCGGCACGTGGAGCGGTTCGGGCACCATCCCACCCAGGAACGGCACGCGTTCGCTTCGCTGTTTCGAAACAGTGGGGACTCCGCACCGAGATCTGCGAGTAAGCTACGCGCGTGTCGTCGCCCCCAATATGCTGCGCTCAGTCCACAATGCTGACTGCCTGGTCTTCACGCACGTCTGTCGACCGGCGATGATCAATAGACGTCGTACTTGCAACCAGTGTAGCGGAGGCCAGTTGGCAGCCCTTACCAAACAGCGCCATCGTATTCAGCCCATAGATCCGGCGGTCGGTACACGGTAAGGTGCACGCGGACAGCGGTTGTTTCTCCGCCAGCAAAAACGTCCAGCCGAGTTGAGGATAGGCGATCCATTCGAGAAGACGGGCAATTAGCTGCGAGAAGCGCTTAGCAGGGCGTGAGCTAAACAAGGTCAGGATTTGTCCACCTGGCCGCACAACCCGGAGCATTTCATGGAGCGCCCGCAGCGGATCAGGCAGCGTTTCGAGCACCCACATACTGATCACGAGATCGAAGGTATCATCGGCGAAGGGCAAGCGCACGGCGTCACCCTGGACCAGGACGGTGTCTGAGCCAGCAAATTTCTCACCTGCTTCCGAGAGCATGCCTCGTGAACGAGCCAGCCCCACACTGTGCCGTGGTGCTGCCGCTTCATAGACGAGGGCCATGCTCCGCCCCGTGCCGGTTCCAACGTCTAAAAGACGAGTCCCAGGGTGAACGTGCTGGCGTATAAGCGCGCGAAACTGCCGGAGTGCCGCACGGTTGGCGATTTGATCCCAGCGTGCAGCGAAACGATCGTAGTGCCGCGCAACACGGTCATAGTTCGCATCCGGACCCTGGTGCTGATGGAACAAAGCACGCCTGTATGTCCGGACGGTGGGAACTGCTCCACTAACTAACCCCGTCGTGCTGCTCCTATTTCCTGGTATGTTCGTCATCCTCGTATTCCTCCATTCGTCCACGATCATGCTACACCTTCCACCCGACTGGAAAGTCAAGCAGGCCATGGCTCCGACCAATAAGCTTCCAATGTGCTAGAATGTTTAAGGAGGATAGGTGTATGACTCAAACACTACAGCGACGCGAGCTGCGCATTGGGCAACTCGCAGCTGAATTGGGCCTTAATCCCAAGACCATTCGGTATTACGAGGACATCGGCTTGCTGCCGAATCCGGAACGAACGCCGGCTGGGTATCGGCTCTATAACGTTGCTGATCGTGACCGCCTCGAGTTCATTGGTAAAGCCAAAGCTCTCGGCCTCAGCCTCGAAGAAATTCATGAGATCCTCGCGCTACGCGATCAGGGAGACCCGCCGTGCGAACACGTTCTCGCGTTGGTCGACCAGAAGGTTGCCGCCGTGGATCAGCAAATTCAGCTCTTGACGGAGTTTCGCCACGACCTGCTGCAGTTGCGCGCGGCCGCTGTAGAGATCATGCCAGCAGACGCGCAAGTTTGCCGAATCATCGAGCATCATGCGCGGGTACATGCCGACGCTGCTGCCAAGGATGCTCCAACGGAGCCCCGTCGGCGGAAAAGAGCAGCCCCGAGTAAGCCGTAAGCCTCAACATTCACTGCAAAGCAACGTATCGGGTGGGTCATAGATGTGCTTGAGCGTTGCTGCTCATGGACCCGCGCACCACTGGTGCTGGTAGATCGATCGGCTCTGTGGGGCAGGGACTAGCGCTATTGTCGTATGCAACTTCGCACAGAGCTCATCGGTGACCGTTTGTGACCCATGCAGGCGTACAAGGATTTGTATTGTGCAGCAACTATTCGCCGGGTATGGCCGGCTCATTCGCAACCGTCGCTACTTCCCACTCTGGCTGGGCCAACTGATCTCAAACCTGGGCGATACACTGCACTATATTGCGCTCGTCGTCTGGGTGTATCAGCGCTTCGGCTCCAGTCTCGTCGTTGCGGGAACCGTCTTTTTTGAAGTCGTGCCCGTAATCCTGCTCGCCCCGATCGCAGGTGTTTTGATCGACCGGCTGCCGCGCAAAGTCGTCCTGATTGTCTCCGACCTCGTCCGGGCGGTGTTGGTCCTAGCGTTGCTGCTAACGACGGAACTGTGGCAAATCTATGCGATCGTGGCTTTCCTCACGGCGGCAGGAACCTTCTTCAACCCTGCGGTCAACGCGACGTTGCCGACGTTGCTCGACGAGCAGGATCTCCTGGCAGCTAATACCGTGTCGTGGTCGACGGGCCGGTTTGTGCAAATTATTGGCTCGGCGCTCGCAGGCGGCGTCATCGCGACCATTGGCGCGGAAGCCGCATTTGTCTTCAACGCGGGCACCTTCATCGTTTCTGCGCTGTTCTTGCTCCTGCTGCCCGTCTCAGCTGGCCGTCCCGTCGTTGCTCGCGGTTGGCGCGGGTTCGTGAACGACGCGCGAGAAGGCGTGCACTATGCCCGCCGTGAGCGGTTCGTCTCGCGACTCGTCCTAGTGCAGGCCCTGGCATCCCTGAGTGTGGGCGCCACCTCAGCGCTGTTGGTCGTCCTGGCAGAAGAACATTACCGGCTCCCGCCCGGTGGCTTTAGCTCGTTTATCCTGGCGATCGGCGCTGGCGCCTTGCTGGGACCGTTCTTACTTCAACTTATCGCCCGAGATATCGGGCATCCGCGCTGGCTCTTCGGCCCATACATCATCCGGGGGATTGGAGATGCGCTCCTCGCTGTTGCAACCGCGGCTCCCGTTGCGTGGCTGCTCCTCTTCATCTACGGCCTCAATACCTCGTCAGGCATGGTGGTGTACCAAACCTGGGTGCAACGGCAGGTACCCGACGCGGTTCGGGGACGTGTCTTTACCTGGCTTGACGTCGTCTGGAACGTGATGAAGGTCATTTCACTTGGCATGGGGGGCTGGTTAGCCGAGCGGGCTGGCATCGAAGCGGTCTATTATCTCGGGGGTGCGATGCTCGTCGCATCCGGATTGATCGGATTGGTAGCACTGCGCGATGAGCGCTTGAAGCAAGTCAGCCCAGTACGCGTCTGACGTGAGGGTGCAATGAGTGAAACATGCCCGTTTCCATCTGAGGCAGGCAATGCACAATGCGAACAAAGATCGTCGAGTACGCCTGTTGGTGGCTGTCCGATAAACGGACAACCAGGGAAACCAGTGCACGGGCAGACGGTCAAAGCGTTAATCGCTGTCAGCCTGCGAGCCGTCAGCGATGGTCTGTATCGCTTTTGTCCCGATCCGGATTGCCCGGTTGTGTACTTCTCCCTGGATGGGAGCCAAACATTCGCGACGAGTGAACTCCGCGAGCGGGTCTATCAAAAAGAACCTTCAACACAGGATGTATGGGTCTGCTACTGCTTTCGGCACACCGTCGGGGAAGTACAAAGCGCAGGCCATGCCACGCAACAAGCGATCATCGAGGATATTACGCACGGTATTCAGGCTGGACAATGTGCCAGTGACCTGCGTAACCCTCAAGGCTCCTGTTGTTTAGGCAATGTACAAACCCTGGTGCGATAGTGCATCGTCGCGTTGCAGTAGCTTCCCGGCATATCAAGTGGAGTCGGGGCACTGCGTGAAATCTGCTTCACTGATACACCCTCCGCGCCTGTACGTGAGGTGGACACAGACCAAAGCTCAACAGTCGAGCCGGGAGTGCCAGCAGCCGTGACGCTCGCAACAGTGGCAGCGCAACCTGGGGAACTGTGAATACACGGTTGCGAGGCTCATTCAGGATTTGTGCAAACACCGCGTTCTGCGCGCGGGCTTGCATCCACTGAATGAAGCGAATCGGGAGCTCGCGCTGCCGCTGCACCTTGGTTAAATCGCGTTCCCGTACGGGTATTCCCAGCTTCAACGTAGGACTGAGCACATTGGCAGCAACGACTGCACCTTGAAGCGCATCGTTAATTGGGACGTGTCCAGTTAGGAACATGATGTGCGCCGCATCGCAAATCAGCAGCAAGCCAAGGCGATACGAGCATTTAAGGTGACTGACTTCCACCCAAAGCACGGCAACCTGCTTCAAGGATTGCCCTTCGTCCAAGCGATCGGCCCATTTCGGCGCAACGCACACTCGCACCGTAGCTTCGCCGCATGGACGCCGCTGCTACCCGAACTCGTCTCGCCGTAGGAGGGTTGTCGCGGCTGCCTGGAGCGGATCCCACACGCTATTAAAGGGCGGTGCGTACGCCAAGTCGAGCCGCGTGAGATCCTCGATGGTCATCCCAGCATACAGCGCAGCCGCCAGCACATCGATGCGCTTGTCCGCTCCGGCTCGGCCGACCACCTGCCCCCCGAGCAGCCGCCCACTCCCCGCCTCCGCCACCAGCTTCACGATCAGTTCCTGCGCATCCGGCAAATACCCCGCATGATCCGTTGACCGTAACACAGTAGCACCCGCCGCTAGTCCTGCCGCCGCCGCCTCGCGCTCGGTCAGTCCCGTACGCGCTACCTGCAGATCAAAGACCCGCGTGACCGCCGTGCCCACGATGCCGGCAAAGACGGCATCGCCGCCCGCTGCATTGCGACCCGCCACCCGACCCTGCTTGTTCGCGGTGGTTCCGAGTGGTAACCAGGTCGGGCGCTGGAGCAGCCGGTGCCAGTGCTCGGCGCAATCACCCGCCGCGAAGATATCCGGCACGTTCGTCCGCAGGTGGTCGTCAACCGCAATCGCTCCGGTTGCTCCCAACACAATGCCAGCTCCCGCCGCCAGCGCCACCGCTGGCCGGACGCCCGTCGCCGCCACCACCAGGTCGGCTGGGACCTCACCGCCACTGGTATGCACATCCACCACCCGTCCGCCGTGCCCCTCGCACGCCTCCACCACGCTGTCGCATAAGCTTAGGTCAACGCCATGCCGCTCAAGCTCCTCGCTCAACGAGGTCGCGATCTCCACATCGACCGATGGGAAGAGCTGCCGGTTGCGCTGGACGACATGCACCTTCAGCCCCAACCGCACCAGGTTTTCGGCCATCTCCAGACCGATGTACCCGCCACCCACAATCACCGCATGCTTCGGTTGATGCACGCGGAGGTAGTGCTGAATGGCGATGGCATCCTCCATGATGTCGAGGTGGAAGACGCCATCGAGGTACAGACCGGTGACCGGCAGCCGGGCGGGCGATGCACCCGTCGCGATCAAGAGCCGGTCGTAGAACTGCTCGAACTCGGTCCCATTCATGAGTTCCCGGACGCGAATCGCTTTGCGCGCCGGATCGACCGCCAGCACCTCGTGCCCCAGTCGGACGGCGATCCCGCGCTGGGCAAACTCGTCCACCGTCCGCGCGATCAGGCGTTGGTGGTCCTCAACCAGCCCACCAATGAGATAGGGCAGGCCGCACTGACTGTAGGAGGCGAAGCCGCCACGGTCGTAGGCGATAATGTCGAGGTTGGGGTCAACCCGTCGCGCCTCGGATGCCGCGCTCATGCCGGCGGCATCCGCCCCGATGATGACGAAGCGTTCGGGTGTGCTCATGGATGCGCCTGCCTGGTCAGCTTGATTTCCTGGATCGCCGAGTGCCGCTCGTTGATCTCGCGCAGCAGCTCGAAGACCCGTGCAGCCTCGTCATCTGTTGGCGGCGGCGCGAGCTTGAGGTAGACTGCGCAGCCGTTGGGAAAGACGAGCGTCGGCGTGCCAAACACCGCGTACTGCTCGACGGCGTGCCGGTGGCTCCGCCCGACCTCCTCAAGCAGGCCCGGCTCCTTGAGATCGGCGTCGAATCGCGCGCCATCCAGCCCGGCCTGCCTGGCCATGGTCTCAAGGACGCCTGGCTCGCGGATGTCGCAGGGCTGGTCGTGAAAGGCGGATTGGAGGGCAAATCGGAAGCGGTCGTAGGCATCGGAATCCTGCCGAGCTGCCGCCTGTCCCGCCACAAATGCCAGGGCCGTCCGTGTCCGCGTCACGCTCGGTTGCTTCCAGAAAGGGACGCCTTCTTCCGATGGGCGGTTGGTCTCCTTGAGGACGAATGGCTGCCACTCCACCGTGAGATCACGCTCGACCACGACCACCTGGCGTAGCCACACGGCTGCGGCGTAGCTGTAGGCACAGGTGTAATCGAAATAGACGATGAGCCGCATCACTGCCTCCTTCTCTCCCGACTGGTCCATGTCACGTGTACACATGCGTTGGTTTCCCCACTATCCTCTCTGATATGACGCGGCGGGCACCTGGTCGCGCCAGTGAGCCCAGTGGCATGCTCTTTCGCGACGCTGACGCTTTGCGGCAAGCAGCCGACATCGCAGCGACGAGTTGCGACCCTACCACCCGTGTGCTCTATCACCCGGCGGCTCTCGCCAGAACAGATGCCGCGCCCGGAGCCAAGTC
>JADDQE010000149.1 GCA_016781525.1 bacterium
TAGCTTGGCAGGACCGATGGCTGCCGCCTAACGCGAGCAGCGATATTAGCGACCCCAGGAGCACGCGCTTCAGTTACGGGATGTACAGGGAGGATCACGCGGATCGCAGCTCAACTGACTCCGGTAGATTTCGTGGAGCATGGGCGTCGAGCCAATCCGCAGCGAACGCGATGATTTCCTCTTTCTCAAGCTCGTTGAAAATCTCATGGCGGCACTCCGGCCACAGCTTCAGGGTCTTGTCCGCGCTACTGACCCGTTCGTAAAGGTGCAGCGCCCCCTGCGGATTGACAATCCGATCCGCATCGCCCTGCATTATCAGGATTGGCAGCGTAAGCTCGCCGACACGATTCACCGCGTTGAGAGCCGAGCGCATTATTTCATAGCCCATTCGAGCGCGGACCTTGCCTTTGTCCATTAGCGGATCGGCCCGCACAAGCTCTGCCACGACCGGGTCCCTGCTCAGCGGATTGTCAGATTTGGTAATCGGCACTATCCGTAGTCGTGGCAAAACCGCCGCTAGCACCGCGCTCAGCTTCTTGATGACTGGCGATACGTCGTCGCCAACCTGGATTGCAGGGCCGCTCAAGACCAAGCCCTCCAGGATGGCCTGGTAGCGTAAGGCATAATGCACGGCAATCAGCCCGCCGAGCGAGTGGGCAACCATGAACGCCGGCAGGCCGCTGTGCTGCTCTCGTGCCAGCTCGACGAGCGCGTGTAGATCATCGACAAAATAGTCAAAGCGCTCGATGTGTCCACGCACACCTTGACTTGCGCCATGGCCGCGGTGGTCGTGCATATAGACCGCGTAGTTTCGCTGCACAAAGGCCTCAATGACATGTTTGTAGCGCCCAGAATGCTCGCCAATCCCATGCACCAAGATTATCAGCGCCTTTGGCTGGTGCTCCGGCTCGTATGAGGCGTACGCCAGCCGCAGAGAGCGCTGGCCGATCAAGGTTCCTGTTGTGTGCTTCACCCGGACAACTCCTTACAATGGTCTAGGCCTAACCAGCATAGGGCCCGTATTGCGAGGGGGCCGATTGCAACACGTCCTTGGTACATTTTACCTACGACCGCCAGCCCCGAAAGCCGTATAAATAGGGTTATTCCGGCGAAGCCTAACCTCAAGCGCTAGGCCTCACGGTATCTCACTTCCAGCCGCAAGCGATGTCAGTTCGGCGCAAATCATGCTATACTGCAGGCTGGTTGGGCGCATTTTCTGCGCCCATTACTGTGATTCGATGTACCAACACCAGATATAAGGAACGTCCATTCATGGCTCAACCGCAACGGCCATACCGCACTCCCAATCGTGTGCCGCCCCGGCGCCCTTCGACGCCACGTGCGCGTACATATGGTATTGATACGCGGCGCCGGAGCAGTGGCTGTGGCTTGATTGTCGTGGCTTTGCTCGCAATCGTCGGCATCGGCGGCTTATACCTGTACAGCCGCGTTGCCAGCGCGGTGAATAAGATCAGCAGTGGCGAAGATGTGCGGCCTACCAATGTGGACACAGGGCCGGCTCCCGCGCTGCTACAAGCACCATTCAATGTTCTCGTCCTCGGGGTCGACTTGCGTGCGAACGACCCGAGTGAGGGTGCTCGTGCGGATACGCTGATCGTCGTCCATGTCGATCCGGTTCAGAAGTGGGCGTCGATGCTGTCGATCCCGCGCGACACGCTTGTCGAGATACCGAACCAGGCTTGTGCGAACGCAAGCGGCACGAAGATCAACTCGGCCTACGCATGCGGCTATCGCAATCCCGAGATTTATGGGACCGGCGTTGAGCCTGAAGACGCGGGAGCCGCGCTTGCCGCCGAGACCGTTGAAGGGTTTCTTGGCATCAAGATCGGATACACCGCCCAGGTAGATTTTAACGGCTTCCAGAAGATTGTCGACACACTTGGCGGCGTGACGGTGGACGTCCCGCGCGCCATTCTGGATGCCGAGTATCCGACCGAAGATTATGGCTATATGCGGCTGTATATCCCGGCCGGACTGCAGCGGATGGACGGGACAACCGCACTACGCTACGCTCGGACCCGCCACGCCGATAACGACTTCGGCCGCGCACAGCGCCAGCAGCAGGTGCTGCAAGCCGTCCTCGACGAGCTGAAGCGCCAGGGCATCCTTGGGCAGATCGACGCCGCACCAAAGCTGCTCGACGTGGCCAGTGAGTATGTGCGCACCACCTTGCGCATCAACGATATGACCACATTGACCGGCCTCGCGAACTTAGCGCAAGACCTAAAGGCCGATCGGATCCAACGGTTGGTGTTGAAGCCTGAGACTAATCCGGATGGCACCAGCAACCTGTGCAGCGATCTGAGCTCCACGATCTGCTGGGAGCCGGCCTACGTGCAGCGTATGGCCCAGCAGCTTGAGCTGCCGCCCGGGGAGCAGCCGGCAGCACCGGCGACAGTCCAAGTCCAGAACGGCACGCGGATTCGTGGTCTCGCCGGCCAGGTAACTACCGACCTGGAGGTGCAGGGGTATGTCACAACCGCGCCGACAGACGCCCCGGAGAAAGGGATCCCGAACACCTTAATTCTCAACTACACCGGCAAAACGGAGACGGCCCGCCGGTTGGCTCAGTTCCTCAACATCGATCCGCAATATATCCAGGACGCGGCGCAAGAAGGCGCCCCGCCGAATGTCGATATTGTCGTGCGGCTCGGGGAGGATTACAAGCCGCCGACCGAGGCGCAAAGCGCCGTGCGCTAGGGGCACGGCGTCAGCTTTGGGCTAGGCTTGCGATTCAGGGGCTCCCGCTGTTGGAGGCAGATCGCCACCCAGCCGTTGCAGGCGTAGCGCCGAGGCAAGCTCAGGATGTGTCACAAACTGCCCTTCAACCAAGACCTCCCGGTCCCATGGATTAAGGATCAGGGCGTCAGAGGTCAACCCAACATAATCCGGTCGTGGATCAGCCCAGGTATGCGCATACAGTACGGCGGTCCGCACGTGTGAGGCGCCCATGCGCCGCACCTCGTCGGCCGCCATCGCGATTGTTCGCCCGCTGTCGGCGATCTCGTCCATTACCAGCACCCTGCGCCCACGCACCTTGTCCGGTGGCTTGACCAGCCATGTTGGATTTGGGCTGACCACAGCATCATTGAGGCGACGGGTCAACCGGACCGGATAGAGCTCACGCCGTAAAATAAACGACAGCATCGTCGCTGGAAAGAGCCCACCGCGGGCGATACCAATAATAATTTGGGGCTCGTCCGGCTCGATTTGGACGGCAAGCTGCCGCACAAGCGCCTCGAAGCGCTCCCATGAAATTGGCTCAAGCCCGACGCGCTGTGAATAATTGTACGATCGCATGCCATCTCCCAACACATCTCTCTTCAGCTCTTGTAGCCAGGAGTGTGATAACAGGTCACCCCTGCGGGCTCGCAACATGTAAAGGGCGGGGAAGCCCCCGCCCTCTGCAGCGTGCCTCCCGGCTTACCGAGCAGCCACCTGGGTCTCGACCACCTCGATGTTGTCCTTGCCGCCGTAAAAGTCCCACCATGGCTTCGCGCCCTTGGCCAGCACTTCGTTCAGCGCCTGGATGTTCTTCATACCCCGGTCGGCCAACCAGGCGCGCAACGCTTCCGCGCCTCCTTTGCCGTACTCGGGAATACCATCCTGCCAGGTCGCGCGACCGCACAGCACGCCTGCAAAGGGTGTGCCGGCTTCGGCAGCGAGCTCCAACGTTTCGCGGAAAATCTCGTCCGTAACACCCGCACTGAGGTAGATAAAGGGCAGCTTCGATGCGGCCGCCGCGGTGCGAAAATGTTCCTTGGCCTCCTCACGGCTGTATGCAACCTGCCCATCGTGATTGGCTTTGGAGCCCTCGACGTAGCGCACATTGACCGGAACCTCTACTTTGAGCACATCCACACCGTACTCCGGCTTCGAGAACTCCGCCATATACTTCGTGACCAGCTCAGGCTTTGCACGGGCAAACTCGATGCTCTTGTCGTCGCCGATTTCGTCGCTGTAGCAGATCGGCTCCAAGAAGAACGGAACATCGTTCGCGCGGCATTCGGCGCCGATGCGCTCGATAAAGGCGTGCTTGATCGTGTTGATCTTTGCGTCGTCGTTAGGATTGTAGTAGAGCAGAATCTTGATCGCGTCGGCTCCGGCGCCGACGAGACGTTTGACCGACCACTCCGGCAGCAGGTCTGGGAGCCGGCCCTTCACGGTGGCGTCGTAGCCGGTCTTCTCGTACGCCAGCAGAACACCCGCGTTTGGAGCGCGATGTTTGACGGCCTCGAGCCCGTACTCTGGGTCCATCAAGATCGCGCTGGCGTGGGGCGTTAGCATCTCTGTGCCGATTACCTTAAATTCGCTCAGCTCTGCGTCGCTGGCCTCACCGCCCTTGGCCTTCGCAATCGCCTTCTTGAGCGAGCCGCGCTGGTCCATCGCCGCCGCTGCAATCACACCCTTCTCATCGGCCACTGCGTTGATGCCTTCGAATTTACCGCGGGTCATACGCACCTTAGAGCGAGATTGTGCCTGGGACATCTATTGCCTCCCTTGCTTACTTGACCATTTCGGCGCGAGTATAGCATAGCCTGCTTGGCCTTGTCGAAAGTGCTCTCATGTTACGAGCACATCCTTGTCAAGGTGCTGGAGCCCCCCACGAGGCGGCTGCTCAACGAGAATCCTCTCAGGACTGGCCCTCTTCCTGCTAAACCATGAACAGCAGCTGCTGTATAGAGCATGTCCGTTATCGCTGTGCTTTAGAACCGGGGTCTGCGGGACGTACCTTCATAGGCAGCGTTGATTCCGCATCACCAATACAAGGATCCGTTATGAGCGAGTCATTGAAAGCTCATCCTCGTGGTCGAAGCGAGCAACCTGAGACGCACCCGCTGCTCACGGCGTTCAGTCAAGGCATCGGGCGGACACGGTTTGTCGTTCTGCTGGCGATTATCGCCGTCATGTTGGTTGCTGTCTCACTCTTTTTGCTAGGAACGATTCAAGCTGTGATGGGCATTTACCGTGCCTGGTCGGATGTACTACATGGCGCGCTGACCGACGAGGCGCGGGCCGGCACCACCCGCCTGACCGTAGAGTTTTTGGAGCTGGTCAGCGTCATGCTTAAGGCGGTCGTGTTCTATATTATCGGGGTAGGGCTGTATAGCTTGTTTATCGCCCCTCTCAACCTCACGGTTTCGCTTGGCGTTGAAACTCTGGCCGATCTGGAATCCAAAGTCGTGAGCGTGGTAGTGGTAATCCTTGGAGTAACCTTTCTGGAGCACTTTATTCGTTGGGAAAAACCGCTGGAAACGTTGCAGTTTGGTGCGGCTCTCGCCTTGGTGGTCGCCGCGCTCGTGTTGTTTCAGATGTACAGCCATCGAACGAAAGAAGACCAAAAGGCGCATAATCCGGATGTGCAAGTTCGCGCGAAACGGAAGCTCTTCCAAGAAGACCGCGAAGAGCACGAGATCACACTCGACGAGGAGCTGCCCGCCACGGACGGAAAGAGCGTTTAATGCGTATCTGCAGGTAGGCGGTAAAGGCAGCACTACCACTTCGCGCGCACGAAACAGCACCCCCGGAACGACAGAGCCATCTCGGTGGAGACACTGCGAGGATCAGCCGAGTCTGTCGCATTATGACAGACCTGCGCGAGGTTGACCCAATCTGTTTGTGAACGTACACTGGAGGTATGGCCCTCCATATTCATCGTTACGTCGAAATATCAGCAGGGTTCGAAACCGTGCGCACAGCGCTCGTCGAGATGCCGCCATTTGGCGCGGTTCGTTTGGGCGATTACTGGTTCTGGCTTGACGAGCTCTGGCGCTTCGAGCTCCGTTCGTTTGACGACGACCGAATGCTTTGGCACGGCGTTTGTCCGGCACTGCCGGAGACAAGCGCCTTGGTCACTGCCAAGCTAACGGACGCCCATGTCGCCACCCAGCTTGAGCTCCATGTCGCGCTCCAGCTAAAGAGCAGCATTGGCTTATGGGCCCGCCGGCGGTATCGCCAGCGCCTCACCGCCGCGATCGACACAGCCCTTGCCGAGCAGCGGCGACGTTTTCGGCGTGACGGCAGGGCATCTGTACCGACGACGAGCGTGACCACTAGTCCCCAGCAGCAGGCCGAGGCCCTACGTGTGACACATCCCGCGACCGTGGCTGCCTTCGAGGCAATGGATGCGCTCCCCAGTCTATCGGCGGTGGTCGAATTGGACCGACGCTGGCAGGCGACGGAGCAAGGGCTGTCCCCATCCGATGTGTATGAGCGACGGGCTATTCTGCCGCACGCGCAGCAAGATTTTGACTTAATCTACGCCGGCGGCGGGTTGGGCCTGCTCCATGCGGCGGTGATGGCAGCGCGCTATGGCTACCGTGTCCTCCTCTTCGACCGAGGCGAGGTTGGCTGTGCGCACCGCGAGTGGAACATTTCCGATGGCGAGCTCGCTGCGCTGGTACGGATTGGATTGTTCACAAGCGCCGAGCTGGAGACGGTCGTGATGCGCCGCTACCACGTCGGGGTGGTGCGCTTTGCAGCCGATCATACGGGTGTGCGGCCCGCTGAGCTGCATCTACCGAACGTACTCAACGTTGGTCTCGACGCGGCCGGGCTGCTGCAGCTGACGCGGCGCAAGTTCCAGCAGGCCGGAGGAACAGTGCTCGACCGCCACGCTTTCCGTCGAGTGCTGGTGCAGGAACCAGGCAAGGTGGTCGTCGAGGTACAAACGGCGGAGGGTGAACTGCGCTGCTATGGCGCGCGTGTTTTGATCGACGGCATGGGCGCAACGTCGCCCCTCGCGCTCCGCCGTTTCGCAGGACAACCCTTTGCGGGCGTCTGCCCGACGGTGGGGACTGTCGTCGCCGGCCTCGAGCGTGGAGCGGAGCCGACCCAGCACAATCCCGACGTCGGCGATATTCTGATCTCGGTAAGTGATGCACAGGGCGAGCGGCAACTGATCTGGGAGGGCTTTGCCGGCCGGGACGATGAGCTGACAGTCTATGTCTTCTACTATGATCTCACGCAGCGCAACGCTCGGCTTCATCGCAATGAGCTCTTCCCGCGGCATTCGCTGCTCGACCTCTTCGAAGACTATTTTCAGCTGCTGCCAAGCTACAAGCGGCCCGGCCCGCACTTCCGCCACCTCAAACCGGTCTATGGCTTTATCCCGGCACGCCACACGCAGCGCCGCCTCAGCGTCCCCTTGCTCGCGGGCGTCCTGCCAGTAGGCGATTCGTCGGCGCAGCAATCGCCGCTAACATTTTGCGGCTTCGGCTCGCACGTTCGCAACCTTCACCGCACGACCAGCCTGCTGCACTTCGCACTCCAGCATCATTTGCTCGCACCGGAGCAGCTTGGCGAGATCAGCGCGTACCAAGCCAACGTCGCGCTCAACTGGGTGTTTAGCCGTTTCATGCAGCCGTGGGATGAGCCATCCGACGTGAACCGGCTGCAGAACGTTTTCGCGCGTGTGCTCAACGAAGTTGGCGTCGACGTTGCGGTACGTTTTTTTCAAGATCAGATGACGTGGCGGGACTACAGCCGAATCGTCAACCACACGTTGGCGATCTACAAGCCGATTATCGCTACGGCGCTGCGCGTTTTAGGCCCCGGCGACACCGCCCGCTGGATCGTCGACTGGCTCCGCTTCACGGGAGCTGCCGCGGCTGCCGCACTAGGACGATCGGTCGGCGAGCGAGTGCTCGACATGGCCGAGCAGCAGCTCGAAGCGCGGCGGCCGGAAGCTGCGTTCAAGCTCAAGGCACGCCGAGCAGAATGGCGCGTCATGGGCTGGAGCTAAGAAGAAAAACTCTACCGGCACCAGCCGGCGCTCGCCTGCTGGCTCGCCGGATGCTACAATAGAGATGGGCAGCCTGACCAAGGGGTGGTTGCGTAGGGCATCCACAGCTAACAGGCAGAAAAAAAGCATGGCAACGCAACCCCGCAATAGCACAACCCGGCCCGACTACACAGCGGCCGAGAGCCAGCGTCCCGCACCGCAGATTCCAGCGGCACGTCCACTGACGCCGAGCGAGTTCAATACCGCACTCGTTCACTTGTACCGCGGCGAGGTGTCGCGGGCGAACACGTGGCGCATCCGCTTGGACGGCACCACCAATTGGGCAGTGCTTACTACCGGTGCTACCCTTTCGTTTGCGTTCAGCAGTCCGGAAAACACGCACGTCATGATTCTGCTGAACTCGTTGCTGATCGGTTTCTTTCTGTACATCGAGGCGCGGCGCTACCGCTATTACGATCTGTGGCGAACGCGCGTGCGGTTGATGGAGACGGAATTTTTTGCCGATCTGCTCGTACCGAACTCGACAGAAATCACCGAGGAGCATTGGCGTGAGCTGCTCGCCACCGACTTGCTCCAGCCACACTTCACAATCGGCATGTGGGAGGCAGTGGGGCGCCGTCTCCGGCGCAACTATAGCTGGGTTTTTGCAGTTTTGGTGCTTAGCTGGATTGTTAAGGTCGGAATTCATCCATTTCCCAGCATGGACATCGACGAGCTGTTGCGCCGTGCAGCGATTGGCCCGATTGGCGGAGTTACGGTAATTACCGTTGGGGTTATTTTCAACGGGTTGCTCGTCACACTAGGGCTCGCTACGTCGGCGCGCTTTGGCCACCTCAAATTTGGAGGCGAGGTTCGAACCCGCGGCGAGACCCGCCAACACATCGCCGAGACCGAGCGCAACTGGTGGGAGTAAACACAAACCCGAGCGTAAAGGCTTCATCCTCAACGCTCGGGTCTGGGCGACTCAAACCGGTGCCGACCTAACGTATAGCCGCAGCTAGGGGCTCACAGCCTCGCCCTTCGCTAGATTACGCAGCACATACTGGAGAATGCCGCCGTGTCGGTAGTACGCAAGCTCGCCTTCGGAGTCGATGCGTGCTGTCACCACAAAGGTCATCTCGCTTCCATCCTCACGAGTCGCCCGGACCGTAAGCTGCTGGCGCGGCCGAACCGTTTCGATCCCTTCGATAGTAAAGGTCTCGCTGCCGGTCAGGCCAAGGGCTTCCCAGCTATCGCCGTCGCGGAACTCCAGCGGCAGAACGCCCATACCGATCAAGTTTGAGCGATGGATCCGCTCGAAGCTCTGGGCAATCACGGCGCGCACACCCAGCAGGAAGGTGCCTTTGGCCGCCCAATCACGTGAAGAACCCGTGCCATACTCCTTGCCCGCCAAGACGATCAGGGGCGTCTTATCCTGGGCGTAGCGCATAGCTGCATCATAGATCGACATGTGCTCGCCCGTCGGCAGATAGCGCGTTACACCACCTTCAACACCGGGCACCAGCATGTTCCTGAGCCGGATGTTCGCAAATGTCCCACGCAGCATGACCTCGTGATTACCGCGGCGGGCACCATACGAGTTGAAGTCCCTCGGCTGAACGCCGTGCTCGATCAAATACCGTCCTGCAGGGCTATCCTTTGGAATACTACCCGCCGGCGAGATGTGATCGGTTGTGACACTGTCGCCAAGCAGCGCAAGAACTCGTGCGCCCTCGATTGATCGAAGCGGCGGCACGTCCGCGGTCATTCCTTCAAAGTAGGGCGGATTTTGAATGTAGGTTGAGTTGTCGTTCCAGGCATAGAGCTCACCGCCCGACACAGGAATTTGATTCCACTGCTGGTTGCCGGTGTACACATCGGCGTACTGCTCGCGGAACATCTCGGCGCTGATCGACGAGCTCATGATCTCCTGAACTTCTTGTTCCGTCGGCCAGATATCCGCCAGGTAAACCGGGTTGCCCTGTTGGTCGTATCCGAGCGGCTCGGTGTCGAGGTCGATGTCGACCGTACCCGCTATACCAAAGGCGACCACAAGGGGCGGCGAGGCGAGATAGTTGGCGCGAACGACCGGGTTAATCCGGCCCTCAAAGTTTCGGTTGCCGCTCAGCACAGCGCTCACCACCAGATCGTTCTCCTTCACCGCCGAGGCGATCTCGTCGGCGACCGGGCCGCTGTTTCCGATACACGTCCCGCAGCCATAGCCAACAATATTGAAGCGCAGGGCTTCCAGATACTGGAGCAGGCCGGACTTCTTATAGTATTCGGTGACAACGCGTGAGCCGGGCGCGATGCTGGTTTTTACGTACGTCGGAACGCTGAGACCACGTTCGACCGCCTTTTTGGCGAGCAGGCCCGCGGCCAGCATTACCGACGGGTTCGATGTATTCGTGCACGACGTGATCGAGGCAATCACCGCGGAGCCATGCGTAAGGTTGACCTCGCTTCCGTCGATCTTCACCGGCACCTGATAGCCCTGGTACAGATTCTCGCGCTTGCGGGTGACGATTGTTCCCTCACTGGTCTCTAGGGCGTGGCCACTCTCGGCGGCCCAGCGGTTCAGCCCTGAGCCAGGAGCACCCTCCGCCTTGATCTCACGGTTGAAGGTGGTACGCATGGCATGCCAGAACGAGCGCTTGAGGTTGTCGAGAGGCACGCGATCCTGGGGTCGGCGCGGTCCCGCAACGCTGGGCTCGACACTGCCCAAATCCAGCTCCAATAGCTTGCTGAATTGCGGATCGGGCGTCTCGTCGGTGCGAAACAGGCCCTGCTCCTTGGAGTAAGCCTCGACCAGCTGAACGAGCTCTTCCGAGCGGCCAGTGCCGCGGAGATAGCGTAGTGTTTCGGCGTCGACCGGGAAAAAGCCGCACGTCGCGCCGTACTCGGGCGCCATATTTGCGATTGTGGCACGGTCCGCTAAGGTCAGGTTGCTCAGCCCCGCCCCGCAGAACTCGACGAACTTGCCGACAACGCCTTCACGACGGAGCATTTCCGTCACCGCCAGCACAAGGTCGGTCGCGGTCGCACCCGGCTGCAGCTTGCCGACAAGCCGCACGCCGATCACAGCTGGTGTAAGCATCGCCAATGGCTGCCCCAGCAGTACGGCTTCCGCCTCGATACCGCCCACACCCCAGCCGAGCACGCCAAGTCCGTTCACCATCGTGGTGTGGCTATCGGTGCCGACGAGCGTATCGGGCATGGCGACGGTCTCACCATTAACCTCTTTGGTCTGGACCACTGTCGCCAGAAACTCGAGGTTGACCTGATGGCAGATGCCGGTCGCGGGTGGAACAACGCTGAAATTATTGAATGCCTGCTGGCCCCAGCGCAGGAACTCGTAGCGCTCGGCGTTGCGCTCAAACTCATACTGCGCGTTGAGCCGCAGCGCATCGTTAGTGCCGAAGACGTCGATCTGCATCGAGTGGTCGATCACCAAGTCGGCGCGTGACAGCGGGTTAATCTTGGCGGGATCGCCGCCTAGCTGCTGCATCGCGTTGCGCATCGCGGCTAGATCAACAACCGCCGGAACACCTGTAAAGTCTTGCAGAAGCACGCGGGCCGGCTTAAGCTGTACCTCGCGCTGCCCAACGCTCGCGGGCGTCCAATTTGCCAGCGCCGTTACGTCTTCTTCCGACGTAAAACCATCGCCGACGTTGCGGAGCAGTGCTTCAAGCACAACCTTAATTGAAAAAGGCAGCTGCTGAAGGTTCGCGCCCGCCGCGGCAAGTGCTTGCAGCCGGTAAATCGTGAACTTGCGACCGGCAACCTCAAGTGTTCCCCGTGCGCCAAATGGATCAGATATAGAGCTGTTCATTGCTGAACCCTTTCCTGCTGGCCCAAGCAAAGGGGAGATGGCTTGGGCGGTCAACTGGCTGTATTATAATCGCTTACTTCGCCAGGCGGAAATAGATGGGTTCTCGGATTAGCATAGGCTTTGCCTATGCCACCCGCAATGCTTCCGGCAGGAGGACTCAGGAGCAACACTTGCCGCCACGTCGCTTCAAATTACGCAGAAACAGCCGACTGCGATACGACCGGCAAGGACAATCTAAAGGTTGTGCCCTCCGGTCCGGTAGTCTCAAGCTCAAGGCGTCCCGCATGACGCACCACAATCTCACGGCTGAGAGCGAGGCCGATACCGAGACCACCATATTCGCTCGCTCGCACGTTCGCGCCCCGATAGAAGCGCTCAAACAGATGCTCGCGGCCCTGCTCCGGAATACCAATGCCTTGATCGTGGACACGTAGCAGTGCCTCGCCATCCCTGGCCGAGAGCTCCAGCAGGATCGTGCCACCATCGGGTGAGTACTTGATCGCGTTGGATAGAATATTGTCGAGTACCTGGTCGATCCGGTGGCGGTCTAGGTTCACAACGATGGGCCGATCGGTTTGCACGCGCAGCTCGACGGCATGTCGATCGGTCATCGCCTGGCTGCGCTCGCAGGCCTCGCCAACAATCACCCGCAGATCATGCGGCGCGAGATCGATCGGCAGCGAGCCCGTCTCTAAGCGGCGAATATCGAGGAGGTCCCCAATCAGCGCCTCCATTCGCCGCACTTGCTTGGCAACGCTGTCGAGGCTGCTTAGCACTTCGGCGGGACTCAGTCCACGGGTTATGCGGCGTTTGGCAAGCTCAGTCTGGCCTTTAATGGTTGTCAGCGGGGTTTTCAGCTCGTGGCTTACCACAGACAAGAATTGATCTTTTTCGGCCTCAAGCTTGCGGCGGGCAGTTACATCGCGCACGACCAACACGGCACCCAAGCGCGTCCCATCTGCGCCAGTAATAGGTGTAGCGCTGCCACTGGCGATTACCTCGCTGCCATCGGCGCGACGGATGCGCCACTCGGCATTCCGTATGCTCTCGCCCTTGAGCACAGCTCCACTCAGTGGTAGCTCAAGGGGTGGATACGGCGTTCCGTCGAGACGCAGCAAATTATACTCTGCGCTATACTGCTCGGGCGCTACCTCGAGCACAGCGGTGCCGTGAAGCTGAGCTGCATAGTCGTTGACCAAGACGATACGGCCCTCGCGATCAGTGATGATCACACCCTCACCCATCTGCGCGATAACCGCCTCTAGCTCGGCAGCCCGCGCCGATACGGCATCGAGCAGCCGCACCCGCTCGATTGCAAGTGAGCACTGGTCGGCCAGCGCAGCCACGAAGCGTTTATCATTTGACAGCAGCTGCGGCGTACGCTTGAAATAGTTGGCGAAGGCAATACCGACCAGACGCCCTTGCGATAACAACGGCACATACAGCGAAGACTGCAGCTGTAACGAGTCAAACCAGGCCCGCTCGTCGCCGGCAGCCTCGGCGGTGGGGACAAGGAGCGGCTCGCCAAGGGCGAGCGCGCGAGCGATGTTCGGCGCGGCCGCAAGTGGCAAGACTACTCCAACCCGGCTTTGGCCAATAACCCGCGTCTCGGCTGCACCGATCATTGCGGTGCCCTGCTCGTCAGCCAGAAAGATCGAGCCGTCGTCGGCGTCGAGCTGGGTTACCAAGCTGCTAATAGCTCGCCCCAGGGTATCACCCAAATCACGGCCACCATTCACGTCGCGGACGACATCGTTGATGATCGTTGCGCGGGTGCGCTCCTGTTCAATCTGCGCAAAGAGCCGCGCATTCGATAATGCGACCTCGGCGAGCGCCGCGAGCGAGTGTGCAAAGAAAACATCATCTTCTCGCACCGTATGCGGCTTGCCCGTCCATACGAAGGGCATCATGGCGAAGACCTCGCCATCCGTCCCGCGCAGCCCAACATTGATCACCGTTCGCGTATCAAAAAATCGAAAAAGCTCGGGATTACTGAGTGGGTGTGTTTCGGTGTCATCGACGACCACAGGCTCGGGATGCCGCAGCGTATGGCTGAGCAGTGGCAGCGCGTCGACGGGGATCGGATTGGCGAAAAAAAGGCTTTGCGCGCTCGCCGGGTCCTTTACATCGGTGCCCCAGAGCGGTTCCACCATCTGACGGTCGGCGCTCACGAGATAGATGGCACACCGATCGCTGCCGACAACGCGTACGGCTGCATCCACGACCGTTCGAGCAACCGCATGCAGATCGAGCGAGCTACTGATTGCTCGCGCAACCTCGACGACGACGCGCTGAGCATCCCGTACACGATCCTCCTGCCGCTGTGCTAGCCGGAGCACATCACGCTTCGCATAGCGTCGCGCCCCGCGAGGACCCACACGCCGTGCCGAAAGCTTGCCCTGCGCATCCCAGCGCCGTAAAGTCTCCGGATGCACCCCGAGTAGTGCCGCTGTTTGGCGTATACTGAGCAGATCGGGCAGCTGATCGGTGCTGTCCATACCATGGCTCCTTCAACATTCTTCAACATCCTTATTTTATGCCGAAGCGCACGCGCCGACAAGGACCGCACGGCGTCTAGCTAAAACCACCCGCAGCTCCGAAAAGGAGCTCCAGGCGGTTCGATGGACGACGATGAATCGACGTAATCGGACGGTTTGTATTGGCGGCACGTAGGCATGGAGGAGCCAGCGAGTACACTGTTATCGCAGACGCCCCGCCCGCTCTCATCGCTTATCCGACGCGGTAAGGATGTGGAGTTTCACGCGCAAGCACATACTGCATACCACCTACCTGCCGCACTAAGCCTTTGAGCTCAAGCACTGCCAGCGTAGCCGAGACATCCGGTATATCGAGGCCGCTTTCACGCCGCAGCTGGTCGATATGACGCGGCTCGTCCTCGACAAGTGCAAGCACCACTGCCTCGATTGGGGTTTCCGGCATGATGGCCGTCATCTCCTGCTGCATGACCGCCGACTGCAAATTAAGGGCATCCAAGATATCGTCCACACACGTCACCAATGACGCACCATCCTGAATTAGGCGATGCGTTCCCGCGGAGCGTGGCGAGAAAATGCTGCCGGGTACGGCAAAGACGTCACGACCTTGCTCATTGGCGAACTGGGCGGTGATCAGCGCGCCGCTCTTCGGGGCAGCCTCGACAACCAAGACCCCCAAGGCAAGCCCAGAAATAAGGCGGTTGCGCGGCGGAAAGTTCGCGGCTGTCGGCATGGTGCCTAGGGGATACTCCGATACAATCGCGCCCTGCTTGAGAATCGCCATCGCCAGCTTATGGTTGGACAACGGGTAGACCTGGTCAACCCCGCTGCCCAACACCGCCAGTGTTCGCCCTCCAGCCGCGAGT
>JADDQE010000051.1:0-10080 GCA_016781525.1 bacterium
ACAGCCGCGCCGGCGGGCACCTGCTCCGCAGCCGGTGACACTGCCACCCGCACGCTTCATCGTGACGACGCCGCGCGGTACGTGGGAGTTTCCGCTGCTGACGATGCCCTGTCGGATCGGGCGGCGTGACCCGTCACAAAACCACTATCCCGAGCTGGATCTCGCCGACTACGATCGGGGTCACGCGTCGCGCCGCCACGCGGTGGTAGAGCGCCGCGGCGATCAGTATGTGGTAACCGATGTGGGCAGCGTCAATGGCACGGTTCTCAATGGCGTGGCGCTGCCGCCGCATCGTCCGCAGCCGCTCCGCGCTAATGATCGTATCCGCATCGGCGATGTTGAGCTGCGCTTCGACTGGATGTAGGGCCGGCACGATCACCGCTCGATGACTGGTTGCGCAGCTGGTAGGGGGAGCGCATACCTGAACGGACGCTGCTAGATCGGCCGCTCGCCGATGTCGCTCAGAATGGTTTCCACGATATCCAACGCAGCCCGGGGCCGGGCGGCGCGGCTCGCGCTGTTGCACATGTCGGACAGCCGCTGCGTGTCCGACAAAAGCTGCGTAACCGCGAATGGGACATGCTGCGGTAGTCGAATGCTGATTGCTGCTCCGATGCCCGCAAGATAGTCGGCGTTACTCTCTTCCTGCCCGGGGATCGGATCGATGATAATCATTGGCCGTCCGCGTGCCAGTACCTCGGAAACCGTTAAGCCGCCGGCTTTGGTGATGACGATGTCCGACGCGACGACCAAATCGTCGACGTAGTCGACAAAGCCCAGCTTGCGTAGCTCGACCGGGCCGTCACTATGGAGGTCGAAAATCTCGGCGAGGAGCGAGCGATTACGTCCCGCGACGACGACAAGCGTTGCCGGAATTTTTTGGCCGATCAAGCCTTCCACGATGACCCGCACCCGGTTTGCCTCCAGGCCTCCGCCGAACAGCGTAATCAGCGGCTTGTCGAGAGCAAAGCCATGCGCCTGACGCTGCTCGTCGCGGGTCTTCGGGACGGTCACGCGCGGGTCGACCGGGATACCGTTGCAGGCAATCGTGTTCGCTGCTACGCCACGCGCGACGAGCTGCTGCCGAGCTTCTTCCGTCGCTACAAAGTAGCGGTCGACATCGCGATACGCCCAGAAGGCATGTGCCGCGTAGTCGGTTACGACGCAGTAGAGCGGCTGTGTCAGCCGCGCGCGGCCTTTGCGCAATGCGAGCACTTCGACCGGGAGAAAGTGCGTGCAAACGATAACTTCCGGCGCATAGTCTCGAATAAGCTTGCGCAAGCCCCAGGCCCAAATAGCATCGACCAGCGTGCGCAGCTCCGTCGCAAAGCGAAAGAAATCACGGTCGGTCTGCTCATAAACGTAGCCCCACAGGGCCGGCAGCTTATCGGTCAGACGGAGATACGAATGCGCGTAGGCTTCGCGAAACAGAGGATTGGTATAGTCCAGGACATCTTCGACGCGTATCTGACCTGGCGAGCGCCGGGAAAAGGCCTGCGCTAGTGCATCGGCTGCGCGTCGGTGCCCTGCGCCGACCGACGCATGGAGGATCAGTATCCGCGCCATAATTGCTCCAGTAATGCTAAGCTGCAATGTCGTCTTGACTGCCCTCAGTGTACCATTTCCTGCTACGCTCTTCGAGCCTTGCGCTCCAGCCCTTCAGCCATCGAAGGTTTGCCGCTGCCCTAGCCCACTGCTATAATGGACGCGTTTAGTTGGAGGAAGCTGTTGAATCGTTTGTTTCGGGCATTAATGTTCCTGGTAATTATCGGGGGGATCATCGTGGGCGTGGCGAGTGAGCTACTGCGCAACGAGATTACGCGCACGGTCGACGCCACCAACGACGAGCCGATCGCATTTGTGATCGAGCCTGGGCAAACCGTCACCGATATTGCGCAAAATCTTAAAGAGCAAGAGCTTATCAGCCAGCCGCTCATGTTTCGCTATCTTGTATCGCGCCAGGATGCTGGTGACAAGCTCCAGGCCGGTGAATACCAGCTGGCGCAGAGCATGACGATGGGCCAGATTATCAGTGCACTCCAGACAGCGCCAGTGTTTGAAGAAAAAGAGTTCGAGATTATTCCTGGCTGGCGGATGGAAGAGGTCGCCGAGATGGTGGTGCGCGAAGATCTGGTGGAGAGCAGCGAGGAGTTTCTCTCCGTCGCGCGGGATGCGGCGCCCTTTAAAGAAAATTACGCGCTGCTCGAATCAATTCCCGAAGGACAGGGGCTCGAAGGCTACCTCTTTCCCGACCGCTACCGGATCGAGTCCACGGCCACGGTTACGGATATCATCGACAAAGTACTTACCGATGGCTTTGTCCCCAGGTATTCCGAGTTTGAAAACGCGGTGACTGCGGAAGGTCCCGGCGGTAATCCGCCAACAGTGCACCAAATCGTGACGATGGCGTCGATTATTCAACGCGAGGCGGCCAACGACGACGAGATGCCCCATCTCTCGCATATCTTCTGGAACCGCCTCAAGCCTGAGAACAATGCCGAGGTGAATGGCCAGTTACAGGCCGACCCGACGCTGCAGTACGTTCTCGGCAAGGAAGGCGACTGGTGGCCGAAGCTGGATCAGCTCCCTGTTGAGGAGATCAACAACAACCAGAATCCGTACAATACGCGGAACGTGCAAGGCCTACCCCCTGGACCGATTGCCAATCCAGGTGCTTTCGCCCTACGTTCGGCTGCGCGCCCAGGGCCGCTGCGTCCAGACGGAAGCGAGGGTGATAAAGATCTCTACTTCGTCGCAAAGTGTGGCGAGAACGCGCATGAGTTCGCGGCGACACTCGCGGAGTTCGAGCAACTGGATGGCGCCGACGGAGTATGTGACGGCCAGTAGAACCGCCGCAGCTGGAAGGTGAACATGCAGCGCACAGCCCCAACCGAAGGCTGTGCGCTATCTCTTTGCCGTGTGTTTCCTCCTTGAGGTCGGTACTCTACTCTGGGTTCGTCGATGGAGCGCTACGAGAATTGTTACGAGTGCCGCGATGTCGGCGGGACCCGTCCGCCGGGACCAATGTGGCTGATGAACGATGTCCAGTAGTTCATCGAAGAGCGAAGCGGTGTCATCTGCTGCGTGTGATACATGCATCCCTATGATGGTGGGGCTAGCGTAAGGCGCTTGTCCTCTTTCGATTAATGGAGTGGCTTGGCATGATTACTTCCGTCGGCCTTATCGGAGATCCGGTCGAGCACAGTATTTCACCTGTGTTTCAAAATGCGGCTTTTCGGCACTATGGTCTTCCGGATCAGTACACCCTATGGCATACATCTGCCGCAGATCTCCCTGCGCGTGTTGCCAGCCTGCGTGCCGACGGGATGCGCGGGGCCAACGTGACCCTGCCGCACAAAACCGCGGTCGTGCCGCTGCTGGACGAGCTCGACGAGGTGGCCGAAGCGGTTGGTGCAGCTAACACGATTGTGCGGATGGTGGACGGGAAGCTGCGTGGCTTGAATACCGATGTGCCTGGCTTCATGAACGCCCTACAGGCCATGGGATTTGACCCGAACGGCGCGACGTGTGTGCTCTTGGGTGCTGGCGGCGCGGCGCGCGCTGTTGCATACGGATTGGTGAAGTCAGGCATTCGGTCGCTGACGATCGTGAATCGGACACTTGAGAACGCCGAGGCTGTGCTCGCGGACGTGCTATCTGTGACCGACTTGGACCCACACCTGCTAGCACTCACAGCGGACGCGCCTGAAGTGGCTGACGTAGTTGCTGGGGCCGATCTTTTGGTGAACTCGACATCGGTGGGATTGGACCACCAAGCGCTGCCACTGGCACCTGAGCTCATTACGTCGCGAATGTTGGTAGTCGATTTGATCTATCGCACCACGCCGCTGTTACAGTCGGCAACACAACACGGTGCGCGCATACAAGATGGCTTAGAGATGCTGGTGCAGCAAGGCGCCCTCGCTTTCGAGGCGTGGACCGGGCTATCGGCTCCACTACCGGTGATGCGAGCAGCTGCCCAGCAAGCAATCGAGGAGCGAAGGTGATTGGACTTGTACTTCTGCTCGGGCTGGTGCTCGGCGCTGGGCTTAATGCCTTGATCGCCCTACAGCTCCGAGCTGATCTGCCGCACTCGTCGGTATCGCCGCTGCGCTACGTGCCCTTGGTCGGCGCCATCGCCCAGCGGGCATGGCTTGCCCTCGCGGTCGAGCTCCTGACCGCACTGATGGCCGCGGTGCTCTGGTTCCAGTATGGCTGGACGCCCCGCTTCTGGCTGCTGCTTGGGGCCTGCCTCATCCTGATCGACACCGCAGCGATCGATTGGCAGGTTAAGCTGATCGACACGCTGGTCATGGTGGCCGGGACCATCGTCGTCGTCATCTGCGCGCCGCTGATCGTGGGCTCATGGGCTCGTTCATTGCAGGGCCTTTTTGCCGCCGGTGTTGTCTTTATCCTGTTTTTCCTGTTCGCCAAGGTGCTCTATCCCCAGCAGCAAGCGCCGTTCGGACTCGGTGATGTCTATCTAGGCATGTTTATCGGCGCGCTGCTCGGCCTGTACAATGTGGGCCCAGCCTTGTTCTATGGGATGTTGCTGGCGGGGCTCGCCTCGATTGGAATGATCGTCGTCCTGGGCTTTGCTAAAGCGCGCCATATTCCGATCTCGTACGGTACATTTCTATGCCTGGGGACGCTGCTGTATCTGGTGCTCTGGCCGCTCTAACGCCCTAGAGCGCTGCTCGTGGTCCAGCAGAGCTCCTAGACCTTGGGCTGCTTGCGCTGCTCCCACTTGCTGAGGCAAACCGGAAAATGCTCGACGATGATATCGCGAACGGCGATGCCGAACTGCTGGGTTTCCCACTGTGCATCGGGCTTAGTCCGCAGATCCACCACGTGTAAGAACGCTTGGAGGCTGCCGGTCCAAATCCACTGGGTATAGATACTTTGCGGCAGCACGACACGTGCCTGCTCCTTAGCCACGCCAAGCTCACGCAGCTGTTGATACGCAGTGTACGCGGCCTCCAATCCTTGACGGTAGGCCGCGGCCGCGACAGCTTGGTCCGCAAGCGGCCCGGCACTCCCCTGCTTATTACTGCTTGACTGAGAGCGCCAGATCGCCGGAATATAAAATTCGTCCTGGAGCTCCACATATCGTCCCGAAGCCTCATTCCAGCCGGTATCCTTGACGCCTCCACTAAAGCCTTGAAACCGATCCTCCAAGTCGAACTCCGGCGATATCCCGACGATATGCTTCCAAAGCTGGCGAGCAACGAAGAGGGGCGCTTTAAATCTAAACATGAGCATCGCGTGGCGGAACGGACTAGTATGTTCATGTTCCGCTAGATACTTGATCAGCTTAACCTCGCGCTCGGTGATGTCGGTCGCGCCCTTAAGAAAGCTGACCCGCGCCGACTCGACGGTTGTCAGGTCACTGCCCATTTTGTCGAGCAGCTCGACCGAACCATGATCTAGAACTTCGATCTTCATAGCTACCTCTTTCACCTAGTCCGCGGTCATGATAGCACGCTAGTCAGCGTCGATTGGCTGTGCTGCATGACGCAATGGTGAATGTTCAGAAATTGGTTGGGGTGTCACCGGATTGCCGCAGGCCAGTCTCCTAAGACGCGCGGAGGACCGGCGCGAGCCACCGCGCCGGCATAGACTCTGCTCTATCTGTGCTCCCGCCGTGAGTGCGCGGCCGTACTGGACGGCGCTGCAAATTGGTCGCGGAGCGTGGCATCCCGAGCTCCTGTCGATACGTATCATCTAGTGTTGGGTCTACGTTAATTTTCCTTAGCTTGCGCCTCGGCCATGGCGACGGTGAATGGGTCGTGGCGGATGACGGCATTTATCAGGAGTTGATCATGGATCAACGTACATTTGACGCCTCTGTATCCTCATTTTTAGATGCGCTTGCGAGTGGTGCGCCGACTCCAGGCGGCGGCGGCGCGGCTGCGCTTGCGGGAGCAATGGCTGCAGCTTTGGTGAGCATGGTTTGCAATCTTACGATTGGACGACAGCGCTATGCTGAGGCCGAAGCCGAAATGCGACAGGTGCTCGACCGGGCTGAGCGGCTACGCGAAGAGCTGCAGCAGCTGGCCGAGGACGATGTCATGGTTTTCAGCCGGCTATCGGCCGCCTACAAGCTGCCGCGTGCTACCGAAGCGGATCTTGCCATTCGGCGTGATGCGATTCAAGCATCGCTGCGTCGCGCTACTGATGTGCCGCTGCGCACAGCACGCGCGGCGGCTGCGGTATTTCCACTCTGCCCAGCCGCCGCAGAGCGCGGAAATCAAGCAGCTGTGAGCGACATCGGCGCGGCTGCGCTGCTAGCACACTCAGCTGTACGAAGCGCACTGCTAAACGTCGAGATTAATCTGCGCACGCTGGAAGATACGCTCTACGTTCAGCATGTGCGAGACGAGGTAGAGCGGCTAACTAGCGGGCTGAGCGATGAGGCGGAACGGATCAACGCGCTGGTGATGCGCCGATTGAAAGGCTGATAAGCGGAAGCAAGGCGCGGCGCCGTCGACGTGGACGCACGCGTCGACGGCGGCGTGCGGTTAGCTCGCCTGGCTGTACAAACTTTCGACGGGCAGCCACTGCAGGGCGCCGGTCGGGCATGCCGAAATGCAGGCGTGGTCGTCAAAGCCGTGACAGGCGTCACACTTGTTCGCCCGCAGCATTGCAGGCTGCTGCTTGCCCGCCTTACGCATGAGCCACACGAACGGATTATTCGTGGCCGGGTAGACAGGTACCTGATTAATGGCGTCATAGGGACAGGCCGCGACGCACATGCCACAGCCAATGCAGCGGTCGGTGATGATGAGGTGCCCGCTCTGGTCAAGTCGAAAGGCGTCTGTCGGGCAGGCCTCGACGCACTCGGCGCTCCACTGACAATGGCGGCACAGGTCGGCGGCTTCGAGGCTACCAAACACGGCTCCGCTAAAGTGGAGGCGCGGCACGTCGAAGCGGTCACCACAGGCCGTCTCGCAGCGGTGACAGTCGGGCGCGCAGAGCTGAGGCTGTCGCACGAGCGCGAACTCACCACGAACGATCCCTGTCTTGATTAGGCGCTCGGTCGTCTCAATATGTGGCAGTGTTCGATCGGCACGTCGGCGCTCCGTTGCGAGCTGCTCGAGCCCTCGAACGATATCGCCACGCGCGGCTAGTACATAGTCGAACGACGAGCGCGGCAGCATCAAGAGATGCACCGGGGTCAGCGCGATGATTGCCGCGTCGTGCGGCGCATTGTCGAGCAGTGACATCTCGCCGAAGAGATCGCCGGGCTGAAGCACGGCGACCACTCGGCCATTATGCTCAACAGTAACCTGTCCTTCAGCTATGACATAGAGCCCATCGCTCATGCCGCCAACTTCCATGATGACGGTACCCCGTTCAACACGTCGGTCGTCGAGCTGGTGGGTGAGCGAGAGCCGCTCCAGCGGATTAAGGCCCGACAGGAGTGGCACACGCGCAAGCGTGGTCTGTAACAGTCGCTCGCGGAACTGCGTACGCAGCGTGTTGAAAAACTCCGGAAGCTGCTCCGCGTACGCCTGAAGGTCACTATACCGCAGCTGCAAGCAATAGCTTCGGCTGGCCGCTCGCACGCTGGTTCTCCGGTAGCGCAGACCAAAAAGGCCACCCTCGCCAAATACATCGCCCCGGCCCAGCAGTGCCAGGGTAACGTCATTCCCTTCTGCATCACCCATGGACTGCTCGGCACTGCCGCTCACCAGCAGAAAGACGCTCCGGGCTACGCTTTGCTCTACGGTAACCGTCATCTGCGGCTCGAACGCGCGCAGAGTCGCGTGCTGGGCCAAGAGCTGGACCTCTGCCGACGGTAGTTGCTGCATTGAATCAAGCTGCATAAGCTCTGCAACGCGGTCGTACAGACGAATCTCGGGCGTGGTTGGGGTGGAGAAGGTGGTCATGCAATTTCTCGCTTCGTGCCGCTATCTATTCTACCACGCTCCACCTTATGTTGACCCCATCGCTGCCTCGCATAAGCCAACTGTTTTGCCGCTATACTGTTGCCGGTGGTTGACCGAGGAGTTGCTGTGGTCTTCGATATCATCTTGTTATTTACGGCGGCGTTCGTTGCAGGGGCGCTCAACTCGGTAGCGGGTGGCGGAAGCTTTTTTAGCTTTCCTGCACTACTCTTTACGGGACTCGATCCAAAAATTGCTAACGCCACCAACACCGTCGCCCTTTGGCCTGGCTCAGCGGCAAGTGTTGGTGCCTACCGCCGAGAGCTCAGCACTCAGCGGAGTGCAGTGAAGCAGCAGGCCCTTGTAAGTCTTGTCGGCGGGCTTGTAGGGGCTTTACTGCTGCTGGTGACGCCGTCAAGTATCTTTCGGCTGCTGCTGCCTTACCTTATGCTTGGCGCGACGCTGCTGTTCACCCTGAGCCCGCGCATCAACGCGTTGGTCCGCCGGGCTGATATTCGTCGCGCAACACCGACAGACACACGCGTGCGCAGTGTCCTTCTGCAAGGTATGATCTCAATCTATGGTGGCTTTTTCGGCGGCGGGATTGGCATTCTGATGCTGGCGACATTGGCGCTCATGGGTTTGGAAAACATTCATGAGATGAATGCACTTAAGACGCTGCTGGCCACACTGATTAATGGCATTGCTGTTGTCACCTTTGCAGCGGCTGGCGCAGTTGCCTGGCCCCAGGCATTGCTGATGGCCATGGGTGCGATTGTTGGAGGGTATTTGGGCGCGGCGGTTGCCCGCCGGCTCAACCCAAAGTGGGTCCGAACCTTTGTGATTGTTGTCGGCTTTGCACTATCGGCGTATCTATTTGTGCGCTAAGAGAAAAGAGGAGTTAATGGAAAACTCAGAGCTACATCGCCGCTTCGATACGCTGCTGGTGCATGAGGGCGCTCACGCACCAACGGATGATGTCCGGCCGACGGTCACACCGATCTATGCAACGTCAACATTTATCCATTCTAGCGCAGCAGCACTTGATCGGGCCTTTGACGAGAACGGGCTTGTCTACGGGCGCTATGGTAATCCGACCGTCGATAGCTTCGAAAAAATTGTGGCCGCGGCCGAGGGCGGTATCGGCGCGGTTGCTTTCGCCTCGGGTATGGCCGCGCTGCATACTGCCTTTCTGGCGGCTGGCACCCCCCGCGGTGCAACACAGCCCGAAGCGTCGACGATCATCGCCGGGCAAGATATGTACGGCTCGACGCGTACGCTGCTCAATCAATTTTTCGCGGCACAAGGCTGGTCGGTCAGCTACTGTGATATGACTGATCTTGAATGTTTCGCCGAGCAGCTACGGGCTCGTCCTGCGATCGTTTTCTTGGAGCCGATTTCGAATCCACTCCTGAAGATTACCGATCTTCCCCGGATTGTTGAGCTGGCACGTGATGCTGGCGCACGGGTGGTTGTCGATAACACCTTCGCCACACCGTTACTGCTGCGGCCAATCGAGCATGGAGTGGATTTGGTTGTACACAGCGCGACCAAATACCTTGGCGGTCATGGTGACGTTGTCGGCGGCGTTGTCGCGGCGCGCACGCATCTGATGCACAACACGCTGCGTAGCTATGGGAAACTGCTCGGTGCGACACTCGGTCCGTACGAGGCGTGGCTGCTGGCCCGCGGGCTTAAGACGCTCAGCTTGCGGGTTCGCCGGCAGTGCACTAGCGCCTATGAAGTCGCGCATTGGCTTCGAGCGCAGCCACAAGTATCGAAGGTATATTATCCAGGCCTTGCGGATCATCCGCAGCATGAGCTTGCGCAGCAGCTTTTTGGCGGACTCTTTGGTGGTATTGTTGCTTTTGACTTGCGGGTGGCCACACAGGAGGTGGCCTTCACGTTCATGGACGCGCTGAAGCTGGTGCTGCCGGGGTCGACCCTCGGTGATATCTATTCGTTGGTCTCCTACTCGGCGCGCTCGTCGCACCGCGATGTTCCAGTGGAGGAGCGTCGCGCGCAGGGCATTGGCGATGGTTTAGTGCGGCTATCGGTCGGCATCGAGGATGTTGCGGACATCCTCGACGACTTGAAACAGGCACTGGCGGTGGTACAATAAATCACGGCGGAGAATTTGGTCAGAGCGTTGCCTTGCGTTTTAGCCGGCGCTATGGTACTATCTGCTGCG
>JADDQE010000051.1:10088-14901 GCA_016781525.1 bacterium
GGGTAGCTCAATTAGGCAGAGCAGCGGCCTCCAAATCCGCAGGTTGCAGGTTCGATTCCTGTCCCGCCTGCCACCATAGCCGGGGCGTAGCGTAGCCTGGTAGCGCACTGCAATGGGGTTGCAGAGGTCGGAGGTTCAAATCCTCTCGCCCCGACCAACTGAAGCGTCAAGAGCCAGTGGTCGGTCGTCGCTGTGCAAGTCGGGATTGCTGACACTTGACGTATATGCCGAAGTGGCGGAATGGCAGACGCTGCGGTCTCAAAAACCGTTGAGGGCAACCTCGTGTGGGTTCGACTCCCACCTTCGGCACCAATAAAGCACGGCTCGTGGCTTAAACGAGCTAGCATAGTATCGGGGCGTGGCTCAGCCTGGTAGAGCGCAGCGTTCGGGACGCTGAGGCCGGAGGTTCGAATCCTCTCGCCCCGACCACCATCACAGCTCCAGCAATGGAGCTGTTTCTTTATCCGCGATGCCGTCCTACTTCAACCTCGCTATCTGCTTGCGGCAGCGCATGACCATCCACCTATTACTTCACCGAAATGTGCTCGGTACGATCATGCTGAAATCTAGGGAGGGTTCTTTCATGGCTATGACCTGCACCGCTTGCGATGCAACCGCGTCGACAACCTGCACTGTATGTAAGTCTGCTTTATGCGCCACGCATGTACAAATGGGGCAACCGTTTATCAGCGCCCGCCAGCTGGTCACGACTACGGCCACAACTGCGCTCCGGGCGCCCGGTGTACTGGCCGATCTTTTGTTTAATGAGCTGGACATGGTGCCCTACTGTGCTAGCTGTCGCGAAGAGCTGGCTGCGAAACGTACCGGCGAGCAGCTCAAATTCTTGATCGGCTTGCTGCTTGTTCTCGCTGTCGTGATTGGGCTGCCTGCGTACCTCATGCTCGTCGGCTAACGCTTTGCCGCAATAACTGCTCGCCGCAGTACGCCTCCTTGGCTTGGTTCGGGGAGGCGTATAATCTTTTAACGCTGTCAGCTTGTGCCTTTCTGCTGTATCTTCCCTGTCAGCCTGTGTGTGAGAATGTATCCGGCCCCATACTGAACACCGCTGGTCGTGCTGCCGACGTGTCAGCCTACGAGGGAGTTGAATGCAGCAACCGGCTTAACGCGTTATCCACGAAAGTGTCGAACGTTCGACAACTTGACGGTAATTTTTTTATGCGCAGGCTTGCGCACGAATATGCTACAATGAGCGTGACCCTTCCATATGGTCCTAGAAGAATCGGCTCATGATCATTGCCATAGCAAACCAAAAAGGTGGCGTTGGTAAAACGACCACAGCGATTAATCTTGCGGGCTATCTTGCTCACAGCGGGCGTCGTGTGCTGCTGGTCGACCTTGATCCCCAGGGCAATGCCGCTACTTGCTTGGGGATACAAAAGCAAGGGCTCGGCCAGACTGTTGGCGAGGTGTTGCTGGGCGAGGCGACGGCGATGGAAGCCATTATTCCAACCGGCCGGCCCGGTTTCGACCTGTTGCCCGCCACACCGGATCTCGCCGGGACGGCTGTCGCGCTCGCTGGGCTCCTAGCCCGTGAATTACGGCTACGCCAAGCGCTCACGCCAGTTGCCGGCTCGTATGAATTTATTTTGATCGATTGTCCGCCGTCGCTCGACCTGCTGACCGTTAATGGTCTTGCGACGGCGACACAAGTGTTGATCCCGCTACAGTGTGAGTTCCTGGCGCTCGAAGGATTAGCGCAGCTGAAAGAGACGATTGAGCTAATTCGGACGCAGCTCAACCGTGAGCTCTTCATCGGCGGTGTGGTGATGACCATGTACGACGGGCGAGCCAATCTTGCACGCCAAGTGGTCGAAGAAGTTCGACGCTACTTTCCACAGCGAATTTTCAATACAATCATTCCGCGCAATATTCGGCTCAGCGAAGCACCAAGTCATGGCGAGCTGATTGCCGAATATGATCCGAATAGCCGCGGTGCGAAAGCGTATGCAGCCTTAGCAGAAGAGTTACTCCAGCGAGAGGAAGCACGACGATGAAGAAACGAGGGCTTGGCAGCAGCTTTGGTGGTTTGATCGCGCCAATTGCAACTGCTCCGTCCCAGCTGCAGGAAGTTCCCGTCGACGCAATTGCGGCAAACCCGAGCCAGCCGCGGCTCGCATTTGATCAGGCAGCGCTCGATGAACTGGCCTCGTCGATTAGGCAGCATGGCGTGCTTCAGCCGCTGGTTGTGACTCGTCTTAATAGTAGCAGCTACCAGTTGATCGCGGGCGAGCGACGCTTACGGGCGGCGAAGCTAGCTGGCCTCCAGGCTGTGCCGGTAGTGATCAAGGAAGTTTCGGCGCAGCAGCAGCTGGAGCTTGCGCTGATCGAAAACGTGCAGCGCGCTGATCTTGACCCAATTGAAGAGGCGCGTGCGTACGCCGTGCTGGAAGACCAGTTTGGTTTGAAACAGGGCGAGATCGCCCAAAGAGTCGGTAAAAGCCGTGCTACCGTTTCGGAGACGCTCAGTCTGCTGCGGCTGCCTGTCGAGGTCCAAGAGATGGTGTCGGCGGGGCGGCTAACAGCTGGGCATGCCAGTACGTTAACCGCGTTAAGGAACCCGGCTAAAGAGGTGGCGGCGGCCCGACATATTGCTGAGCATGGGCTGAGCGTCCGCAAGGCTGAACTGTACGTTGCAAGCTTTGCACAGCAGGGCGACCTTGGCAAAGAACTTGCTCCTAGGAAATCTCGATCGGAACAGCATGCAACAAGTGAAGACCGGGCGATCGTCCAAGCATTGGAGGAGCGTTTAGACGGCAAACGCGTAGAGCTCGTTCGGTCTGGTGAAGGCGGTCGCCTCGTCATCTACTTCGACAACGAAGAAATGCTCACCAACCTGTACGACTTGCTCATGGCGCGCTAGGTACTGGCGGCCATAGGGGGACTAATGATCAGGCAGGTCGCGCTCGTTTCACCCTACGACTTCGCTCAGAACGGGGGCGTGACCGAGCATGTGCGACAGCTGACACGTCAGCTGCGTCGTCGCGATATTGAGGTGACAATCCTCGCTCCGGCGTCGGCGCCAGTTCTCGACGAGCCCAACCTCGTGTCGCTTGGCGCAGTAATGCCTATCCCGATCAACGGCTCGATCGCACGCACGACTTTATCGCCCGCCGTGGTGGATACTGTCTGTACACTGCTGGCCCAAAAGCAGTTTGACGTTATTCATCTGCATGAGCCCCTTGCGCCAATGCTGCCCCTATCAGTGCTTAACGCCTCGCCATCACCCAACGTGGGGACGTTCCACGCAGCCGGCGAGCGTAGTCTCGGCTATGCCGCCTCGCGCAAGCTGCTCAATTGGCTAGCGCAGCGTCTCACTGTACGCGTGGCAGTGTCGGATTCCGCTGCACGGTTTGCGCAGCAGTATTTCGCCGGAGACTACGCAATTATTCCCAATGGGGTTGATACACAGCGCTTCAGTCCCCAGGTCGAGCCCTTGCCAGAATGGCAAGATGGTCGTCCGACGGTATTGTTTGTGGGTCGCTTCGAAGAGCCGCGTAAAGGCTTTGGCGTGCTGCTCGCCGCCTTTGCAGCGGTTCAGCAGGCTCTGCCCGACGCTAGATTGCTTGTGGTTGGGCAAGGTGATGCCGGCGCGGTGGCTTCCGAGCTCCAAGCTGCTGATCTTCGCGAGGTGCACTTCCTGGGGCTAGCATCTGCGGAGATGCTCCCGCGCTATTACCGTACTGCAGACGTGCTTTGTGCGCCGTCGACGGGGCAGGAAAGCTTCGGTGTTATTCTGGTGGAAGCAATGAGCAGTGGCTGCCCAGTGGTGGCGTCCGATATTGAGGGCTATGCTCGGGTTGTGACGCATCGGCAAGATGGGCTTTTGGTGCCGCCTTGCCGACCTGAGGCGTTGGCTGTAGCCCTGCTGCACGTGTTAAAGGACAAACCGCTGCGCCGTCGGCTTGCGGCTGCAGGGCCTTCCACGGCGGCTCACTACGCTTGGAGCGATGTCAGCCAGCAGGTCATCGATGTATATGAGCAGGCACAGAGCTTGGGACAGCCTCGGCAGCTAATGGTGTTCGCACCTGCGCTAGCTACGTTGCCACCAGCGGCGGCTATGACAGCGCAAGGCCAGATGGTGCTGCCAAGAACCGGCCTTACCCCAGCACCCACGCCTTTAAGTTTCGACAACAAACAAGGAGTGCAGACTATGTTGACCGAGCCCTTCGAAGCGCGTATACGAGCGCTAACACAGCGAGTGGTCGGTCGTGTGCTCGGTCGCACCGGTATCACGCCAAATATGCTGACGATCATCGGCTTGCTGTTGACGGTGGGAGTAACTGTTGCGCTAGCCACAAGCCACCTATTGTTGGGCGGTATCCTAGTGCTGCTCACGAGTGCATTTGATATGTTAGATGGCGCCCTTGCTCGCGCTACCAAGCGAAACAGTACTTTTGGGGCGTTCTTTGACTCGACGATCGATCGCTATTCAGAAGCGCTAATCTTTTTAGGTCTGCTGCTACACTACCAACAGATGCCTGGCGCTGCACTTCAAACCACGTTTGTGTATCTGGCTATTCTGGGGTCGTTGATGGTGAGCTATACTCGGGCACGTGCGGAGGCTTTGGGGCTCGAGTGTAAGGTCGGCATCCTCGCCCGCCCTGAGCGGATTATTTTGTTGTCGCTGGGCCTGATTGTCGGCTGGCTCGATTTTACGCTCGCAATCCTGGCGCTTTTCACAAATCTAACCGCGGTGCAGCGCATCTACCATGTTTGGGCCAAGACAGATGGGCGACCACAACGTCGCGAAGAGGTTGTCAGTCCGCACCGGGCCAGTGGGTTCGCCTCGCGT
>JADDQE010000125.1 GCA_016781525.1 bacterium
GAATTGGTATAAGCCTCTCTGAGGCGAATGCCACGAATACTCCGCAGTACACCGTTAGCGAGATTTGCAGTGCCGCGTCCGCTAGCTGCCGCAATATCCAGTGGTATCGAATGAGTGGCACCACGGGTGAGGTAGGCGCTCCGATTCCGCCGCCGGTAGGCATCACGGCGGAGCTTGGAGCATCGGGGTCTGGTGGTAACGCGGATCCGGCACTCGTGATTAATGTGCTTCCAACCATGCCCACTACCTCATACGGCGAGTACGCGATCGACCTCCAAACTACGGGAACTCAAGCGAACCCGCATGTGCACTCGAATCGCTTCTTCCTGCGCGTCGGCCCTCCCGTTAATAGCGGCATTAACAAGTGGGTAATTGCGCTGTGCTATGCTGAGTTCCAAATCATGACCGACCTCAATCAAAGCAATACTCCCAACGCAATTATGGGTCGGGCGGTCTCTGGCTGTCTTAACCCTGACGAAGTTACTACTAGCTTGAAGGCGCGACTGCTGCCCTGGTAGCGCCGATGTCATGAGTTTTCCCTGGCTATGATACGACGCCCCATACACCGTCCCGTCATAGCCAGGGCGATTGCGCCTCTTTAATGAGCGTTTCGTTACTGTTTCGTTACAATCCCTCGTTAACCTTGATCCTCGTTGTACCGGCTGGTAGAATCCGTTTCCGACGAGATGCCCTCGCAGTACGCTTTTTAGCGCATCCACCGCGTGCTGCACCGACGTACGTTCGCCACGACGCGCTACATCGGCCCTCCCGTTTGCCGTGTGCCAGCTATCGGCACCGGCTGCCCACATGATGTTGGTGTCCCTTTTGTCGGGGATTACACCCTCACTGTTCAAGCCGTACGATGGACCTGACTAGTTGATGAGATTGGGGTGAGGTGCCATATCCTTCGGGGCGACACACCGTTTATTCAAAATGAGTACTCATGAGTAGTACCGCCTGACCATCCGGTGTAGGACGTCGATCGTTCGGAACAACCCGCGGTATCTAATCCAACAGATGCGCATGATGCTTGAAGCGTTTCGCCGAAAGCGCGCGGTCGATTTGTAAACTATTTGTTAAGCGCGGTACACGCTCTGAGAAATGACTACATACGCTCCGTCCATTGCGATCTCGCGAGTAGTACAAGGGTACGGGGTAGTGCTCTGTACAACCATACCCTATGTTGATACGGTGACTTCAGGAAGTTGGCACCATGCTGCCGGATCTGAGCCGAGCCGCTCAGCCCTTTGGGCAGGCCACCTCCCACACACACGTTCCAGTCTCGGTCGTTCTGTCGATATCTTCGCTCAAAGGGAGTTGCTCGCATGCCTCGTCGTCGTGGTCTGATTTTGGTATTATTAGGTCTGGTGTTAGCGCTGGGTACTGGTGCGTTGGTTTTCCTGCTGCTACGTAACGCGGCGCCGATTACACCGCCCGAGGCGCAGGCATCGCCGACGCCCGTTCCAACCAAGCGCTTACCGGTTGCCGCACGCTTGCTGGAAACAGGGACGATTATTTCGGAGACAGACATCACGATTCAGGAGTTTCCAATTGATACTCCAGCCGTCGGCGTCATCTCGGACACAACGGAGCTAGTTGGTGTGCAGGTGCTTGAGCCGGTCCAGCAGGGCGCGGTCTTCCGTGCGACAGCGCTCCGCGGTACAGGTAACACGGGCCCGCTCAGCAACGCGATTGCTCCAGCACGGGTCGTCCTTGCGTTCCCGGCTGCGGACCTGCTTAGCCAGAGCCGCGTCATTACTCCTGGCGACCGCATCGACTTGCTGCTGACGCTTGACCTCGTCGATACAACCGGGGTAGGTGGTGAGACGCGTACCGGGCGATCGACAAACTTTACGGTTCAAAATATCAACGTGTTGCAGGTCGTGCGTGACCGGCCAACCGAGGAGAATCCGAATCCGGCGCCGTCCGCGCTTATTCTCGAGCTTGAGCCGCAGGACGCGGTCCGGGTCAAATTTGTCAAGGATAACGGCGGCGTGATCGATTTCGCCCTCCGTTCCCGGCTCGATACCGAAGTGTTCGATGTCGATGCTTATAACTTAGATAACTTACGCGATGAGTTTGGGTTTACGGCGCCCCGATCGAACGCAAGTCCAACGCCACAATAGTCGGGTCGTGGCACTAGGAGAAGAGTAATGGCTGCTCAAGGTCAAGGGACAGGGTTGGGAGTTGTCATCATCGCACCGGCGGATGCACTCGACCAAGATTGGATTGCCGGGCTTCAATCTGAATCAAGCATTAACGTTCTGGCTCGTGTGGGTGTGCTGCAGCGGGGCATCGAGGCTGTTCAGCAGTTCCAGCCGAACATTGTGCTGATCGACCGCCCGGTCGATCAGCTTGAAGAGACGATCCACTCCATCTATGCGGTCTCTTCGAATACACTCTGCGTCGCAGTTCTGCCCCAGCAGGATATGGCTGCCGTTCGGCGCTTGGTCGGCGCAGGTGCGCGCGACATTCTGGTCAAGCCGCTGAATCACCGCGAGATCATCGCCAGCCTGCGCCAGGTGGTGCAGATGGAGGATGCTCGCCGCCAGCGCGCCGGGCAGCAATCCCTGCTTGCGATCAGCCGGCAGAAGCGCGCCGGTAAAGTCATCCTCGTGATGGGTCCCAAAGGCGGCGTTGGCTCGACCACCGTAGCCACGAACCTCGCAGTCGCCCTGAAGCACGTCGGCGGCCATGATGTCGCGCTAGCCGACTTCAGCTTGCAGTTCGGCGATGTCGCCGTGCTGCTCAACCTCTTCTCCAAGCACACGCTGCACGATCTCGCAATTCACTACGATACCATTGACGACAGCTTGATGGAGCGGGTGATGGTCCCGCACGCGAGCGGCATCAAGGTGTTGCTTGCGCCGGCTGAGCCGGAGCTTTCTGCTGATATGAGCGGCGTGCAGGTCAACGCCATCGTACGCGCGCTCCGTGCGCGCTATGCTTACACCGTGATCGACTGCTGGTCGTTCTTGGACGAGGTGACCGAGACACTGATGGCGGCCGCGGATCAAGTGCTGCTGGTGACGACGCCGGAGGTTCCTGCGCTCAAGAATACGAAACAGGCGTTGGAGTACTTTACTCGCCACGGTGTCCACCGCGATAATGTTGCGCTGGTGTTGAACCGCTTCCCGAGCGTCAAGGGCGTGACGCTCCAGGATATCCAGCAGCACCTGCGTCACCCCGTGCAGGCCAACCTGCCGAGTGATGGTCCGGCGGTGACCTATGCCGCGAACAAGGGTATTCCGGTTGTTCAAAGCCACCCGCAGAGCTGGGTCGCTCAAAGCTTTCTAAAACTGGCTGCGTGGATCGCCGGCGATAACGTCGAGACGATTACGCAGGGTCCGTCTAAGCCGGAGGCATTCGCCGCTCAGTCCGAGACAAAGCAGCCCAGGTGGCGCCTCGGTATGCGCAAGAGCGGCAGCTAGTTGACGTATCGGAGCTTAAGCCAATGGTCCGTTGGCGCCTGGTAGCCAGCAATGAGGAGCGAAACACATGCCGCGATTCCGAATGCGACCAAGTAATGGTCCCCAAGCTAGTCCCGCTGAAACCCCGCCCCCAGTGGCACCGCTCTTGAGACGCTCCGCGCCCCAGGCCGAGTTGGCCACTATAACCGAGGAGCAGCGCGCGCTGGTCGGCCGCGTCCAGGACCGCCTCCTGAGGCAGATCGAATCGCGGTTCGAGCAAGAGGTTCGTGACACCGAGCGGCTTCAGCGCCACATCGCCAACGCGGTGAACGCGGTCCTTGAAGAGGACAACGCGGTCATTCCGGAGCGAGAGCGGCTGCGCCTCCAGCGGATGGTCCAGGCCGAGGTGATTGGTTTGGGCCCGCTCGAGGAGCTGCTCGCCGACGACACGATTACCGAGATCATGGTTAACGGTCCACGCGAGGTGTTTGTTGAGCGCGAGGGTATGCTCCAAGAGTCTTCAATTCGCTTTAACGACGATGGGCATGTCCGGCGCGTGATCGACCGGATCGTAGCGCCGCTCGGCCGGCGCATCAGCGAGTCAACGCCGATGGTCGATGCGCGCCTCCCCGACGGGTCGCGCGTCAACATCGTGATTCCGCCAATTGCCCTCAATGGCCCGACAATCACCATTCGTAAGTTTTCCCAGACGCCGTTGACCGCGGACGATCTCGTCAGCTTCGGCGCGCTTAGCCCGGAGGCGAAAGAGTTTCTCGAGGCCTGCGTGAAGGGGCGTATGAACGTCGTTGTGACGGGCGGTACCGGCGCCGGTAAGACGACGCTGCTGAACGTGTTGTCCAGCTTCATCCCCGAGAACGAGCGCATCGTTACGATCGAGAACGCGGCTGAGCTTCAGCTGCAGCAGCGCCATGTCGTCACGCTCGAGTCGCGCCCGGCGAACATCGAAGGCAAGAACGAGGTAACCATCCGCGACCTCGTAGTGAACTCCCTGCGTATGCGGCCCAATCGCGTTGTGGTCGGTGAGTGCCGCAGTGGTGAAACGCTCGACATGCTCCAGGCCATGAACACCGGGCACGACGGGTCGATGACGACGATCCACGCCAATAACCCGCGTGATGCGGTTGGCCGTCTCGAGACGATGGTGTTGATGTCGGGCATGGAGTTGCCCGTCCGCGCGATTCGTGAGCAGATCTCGTCTGCGATCAACGTGATCGTGCATGTGGACCGCTTCATGGACGGCTCGCGGCGCGTCAGCAAGATTTGTGAGGTCACCGGCATGGAAGGCGATGTGGTGACCATGTCCGATATCTTTGTGTTCCGGCAGGAGCGGCTCGATGGCAGCCGGATCGTTGGCCGGCTGGCGCCGACCGGGATCCGCCCGCGGCTGCTGGAGCAGCTCAAGCGCTACGATATTGAATTGCCGGTCACGACCTTCGGTTTTGTTGCCGTAGGACGCTAAGCTAACGGAGCAGCGCGGTTTTTCCGTAGGCACAGTGCCCAACCACGTCGCGGGGAGCAGAAACACAATGCCAATGGTTTATATCGGTGTGGCAGTCCTAGCTGGCCTAGCGGTCTTTTTCTCGATCCTGGGCTTGAACAGCATGATCACCGCCGGCTCTGAGGTGGACGACCGTCTCGATGCTTACGCGACGATGAACACGTTGTTCGCCGCGAACAACGAGGATCAGTCCCGCCTTGGCGATCGCGTCAATGCTTACCTGAATGAGCGTGGCTTTACTGGCAGTATGGCGGCGGCACTCGCGCGTGCCAATGTCAAGCTGACGGTTGTCGAGTTCATGATGATCAAGCTAGCGCTGCTGCTGGTCCCGTTTGCGCTGCTCTGGCTCTTTACAGGGCAACCGATTGGCGGCTTCTTCATCGGTTTGGTGTGCTTCTTCATCCCCGACCTGTGGCTGCGGCAGCGTGAAGCCAAGCGGAGCGCTGATTTCGCCCTTCAGCTGCCCGACACTTTGGCACTCATCGTGAGTGGACTACGTGCGGGATTTAGCTTGCAGCAGTCGTTGTTGAATGTAGCGAAGGAAGCGCCCGAGCCGACCGCAACCGAGTTCATGCGGCTTGGCCAAGAGGTGCAGCTGGGTGTGCCGCTCCATGATGCCCTGGATGGGCTGGTTCGCCGGATCAAGAGCCCCGACCTTGACCTGATCGTTAGCGTGTTTAAGATTCATAGCCGCGTCGGCGGAAATTTGTCGACGGTCCTGGAAACTGTCGGCTCGACCATTCGTGAGCGCGTGCGGCTGCGCCGTGAGGTGCAGGTGATCACTGCGCAGCAGCGCTACGCGAGCTACGTGCTCGGCGCTATGCCGCCGATCCTGGGCCTGATCATCCTGACGCTGAACCCGGAGTACATGATGGAAATGTTCCAGTGGAACGTCTTTCTGTGCATCCCGGTCGGGGCGGCGATTATGACGATCCTTGGCTTCTTGGTCATCCGCAAGATTGTCGATATCAAAATTTAGCTGCCGGCAATCACGATCGGCGTCGATAGGACCGACCTATGATCATTATTATTGCATCCGTGCTTGTGGCCCTGAGCATCCTACTTCTTTTCGTCGGGATCGCATTTATGCGTTCCAGCGATGAGATTCAGGAGCGTATGGAAAAGTACAGCAGCGCAGGGCCGATAACAGTAGAAGAGCGCGAGCTTCAGGTGCCCTTCTCGCAGCGCATTGTTCGGCCGATGCTGCGGCGCATGCTGAACATATTCTCATGGGTGCTGCCGAACAAGCGCATTGAGGGTTTGCAGCACCGCTTGCAGATTGCGGGTAATCCGAGCAATATCACGACAGCGGACTTTATCGGCCTGAAGGGCTGGACCACCATCTTGATGGGCGGCGTCTTTGCGCTCTACGCATGGGCTGCAGGCGGCGAGATGACGCTTACGATGTGGCTGCTCGGGCTCGTATTTATCGTTATCGGCTTCCAGCTGCCCGATATTTGGCTTTCTCGACAAATCACAAACCGCCAGTTAGAGATTACAAATGCCATGCCCGACGCCCTGGACATGATGACGATCGCGGTGGAGGCCGGACTGAGCTTCGAGCAGTCGGTCGCCGAAATTGTTTCCCGCTGGGATAATGACCTGTCAAAGGAATTTCGGCGTGTGCTCTATGAGGTCGGTATCGGTAAGTCGCGGCGGGAAGCGCTCGAGAATCTCAGCACGCGAACCGCGGTTCCTGATCTGGTCTCGTTTGTGACCGCGGTCAACCATTCAGAGGAATTGGGCACCAGCCTAGCTCGTGTGCTGAACGTTCAGTCGGCGGAAATGCGGGTGCGACGTCGCCAGCGCGCGCAGGAGGCTGCCAATAAAGTGCCAATCAAGATCCTGTTCCCGATGGTTTTTCTGATCTTTCCTGCGATGTTCGCCGTTATCCTCGGCCCAGCCATCCCGCGCATATTCCGCGCGCTTGGCGGTGTTATCGGATAAACCTAAGGATTTCTCGACCTCATAACGGAGCGCTTCATGCCGCCTCAGGGGAACTTTTCGGCCGACGAGCTCTATCGACTTGGGCTCCAACAATTTAATCGTGCTGATTGGCGTGGCGCTATCGCAACGTTTACCCAGCTCCAAGAGATCAGCGACCAATATCCGGATGTTGATGCCCTGCTCGCCGACGCGCAGCTCAAGCTCCAGTTCGAGGGCGCTTCCCAGCCGGCCGCGATGGCGCCACCCAAGCGTCCAGTCCTGCTGCCGCTTATGGCGGCCTTGGCATTAGTGCTTCTGGCTGTTAGCGGATACGGCTTTTACTACCTTAACGCGTCGCAGCCTGAAAGCCCACCGGTGGTTGTGGCCGATACGCCGGTGCCCCCGACGCCGACATCGGCGCCAGTGGCGCTACCAAGAACACCGCCAACGGCAGTCCCGACCGAGGAGCCGGTGGTGGCCGCCTCGATTGTGATTACGTCCGAAGGAACTTTTGTCAATACCCCTGCCAACATCGAGTTTATCGTCGATGCGTCGGGCAGCATGCTGGCGAATATCGAGGGCACGGACCGCGAACGCTGGCAGGTGGCGCAGGAGGCGTTGACCACGCTTGTTAACTCCGGGGTTATCTCGGATCAGAGTTACACTGTTGTGCGAACTTATGGCCGACGACGCGGCAATGACTGCTCTGACCTTGAGGTAGCACAAGGCTTGAGCCGCTACAACAGAGACGCCCTGCTCGGCATTATCTCGTCGCTGAAACCGGCCGTGGGTGGTACGACTCCACTCGGGGCATCATTGCGGCTTGCCGCTGAGGACCTACAGGCTGCTGAGGGCAGCACTGTTGTTATCCTCGTTACGGATGGCCTCGAGTCGTGCAATGGCGATCCTGTAGCCGAGGCGGCGAACTTTGTGGCCGGTACCGACCAGCGTAAAGTGCATGTGATCGGCTTTGCGCTCAACGACCCGGCTGCCAGCGAGAAACTACGCCAGATCGCCGAGCAGGGCAAAGGCCTCTACTTTGACGCAAATAATGCGGCACAGCTTGCCGAAGCACTGCGTCAAACGATTGTGCTGAGCTACCAAATTCTCGACGAGAATAACGAAGAGGTCGCGTCGGGCACGGTCGGCAGCCCGCCATTCGAGCTCAAGCCGGGCGAGTATACGTTGAAAATTAACGCGAATCCCCCGATCGAACGGAAGCTGACCGTCCCCAATGGTGGCAAAGTGGTTGTGGCGCTGCGCCAAGGTTTCGGCGGGCTTGTGGCTGACGTCGACGTCGATAAACCTTGACCCCACGTGGTCTTACGGATGCGGCGGTTGGCCTTGGCCCGCCGTCGTTTTCGTTTAAGCGGCGATGCGGTTGTCCATCCTCGAACGTGGTATGATTGGATGAGGATATGCGTGACCTGGAATAGGCCGCGTCTCCAAAAGCGTCGGCCTCCGTCCGAAGCCCGAAAAGAGGATCTCCATGCGGAATCTACAGTCGCTGATGCCCTACTTGCGCCGGCATCGGTTAATAATCGGGATCGGGGTGTTGGTCGCGGGGCTTAGTGCCGGATTAAGTGCGGTTCCGCCGTACCTGCTAGGCGAAGCTGTTGAAGAGCTGAGCCGTGGTGGTGTTACGATCCAACTACTGGGGTGGTATGGCGGCCTGATTATCGCGTCTGCGATCGCCGATAGCGTTTTCAAGTTCTGGATGCGCCGGTTGGTTGGCGGCTCCGCGTATGATATCGAATACGAGCTGCGCAACGACCTGTTCCAACAATTTCTGCGGCTCGATCAGGGCTTCTACGGCACCAACCATACGGGCGACCTGATGGCGCGCATGACCAACGACTTAAGCGCTGTCCGACAGATGTTGGGCCCCGGTGTGACCTCGATCGTCAGCTCAGGGCTGAGCTTTTTGTTCGTCGGCATTTTGATGTTACGGATGGACCTGCAGCTTGGCCTGCTGGCCCTGGTGTTGCTCCCACTGATCAGCGTTTCGTTTGTGCTCCTCGGACAGCGTCTACGCGACCGCTTTCTGCTGGTACAGGATCAGTTTGGCAAAATCTCGACGCGAGCACAAGAAAATTTCAGCGGCATTCGGACGATCAAAGCCTATGCCCAAGAAGACGCGGAGCTGGGGGTGTTCGGTGAAGCGAATCGTGAATATCAGCGTCTCAATTTGCGGTACGTGCTGCTGTCCGCCCTGGTTTGGCCGTTGATGACGCTGTTGTTGAGCCTCACGGTTGCGCTAGTGCTGATCGTCGGTGGGCAAGCTGTCGCAGCTGGAACGCTCTCGCTGGGTGACTTTGTCCGCTTCAACGCGTATTTGGCGCTGCTGACGTGGCCGATGATTGCGCTTGGCTGGACCGTAACTCTCGTGCAGCAGGGCAGCGCTTCAATGGCGCGCATTGCCGAGGTCTTGCATCGTCCGCCGGCGATTGCCTCGGCGCGCGATGCAGCAACGCCAACGCGTGTCGTCGGCGACATCGAGTTTCGCAACGTCGGCATGCGCTACAACGATACCTGGCTCTTGCGCGACATCTCGCTGCGCGTGCCTGCAGGATCGACTACCGCAATCGTGGGCGCGACGGGCGCAGGTAAGACTACGCTGATCAACTTGATTGGTCGTGTGCTTGATCCGACCGAGGGGCAGGTGCTGGTCGATGGCGTCGACGTGCGTCTATGGCCCCTGGAAACCCTGCGCAGTGGGATCGGCTATGTACCGCAGGATACGTTTCTGTTCTCGGTGCCGCTGCACGAGAACGTTACCTTCGGACGAGTAGACGCCGAGGATGCGGAGATTGACCAGGCGTTGCTGGTGTCCCAGCTCGTCAACGATTTGCCACAGTTTCCCAATGGCCTCAAAACGATGCTCGGTGAGCGTGGGGTGACGCTCTCCGGCGGGCAGAAGCAGCGTACCGCGATTGCTCGTGCTGTGCTCCGCAACCCGTCGATCTTGGTCCTCGATGACGCGATGTCGAGTGTAGACACGCATACGGCCGCCGAAATCTTGCGAAACCTGCGTGGCGTTATGCGCGATCGCACGAGTCTACTGATCGCCCAGCGTATTGCGACCGTCAAGGATGCCGACCAGATCGTAGTACTGCATAACGGCGTGATCGTGGAGCGCGGAGGTCATGCGGAGCTTGTCCAGCAGAATGGGTGGTATGCCGCAATGTACAAGCGGGAGCTTTTGCAGGCGGAGCTTGAGGAAGGCGATTGATAACCAGGCCGAGCCCACGTTTGGCTAGGCCTGATGCGTTTCCAGCTGGTAATTGGAGCTGCTATGGCTGTCCATTTTGACGAAAACGAGGAGATCGGCAAAGCATACGACGCACGCTTGATGCGCCGCCTCTGGGGCTTTGTTCGGCCATATCGAGGACGTGTTTTCCTCGCGCTGCTTCTGCTTGTCGGCGAGTCGATCGCGGCGATTGCGCCGCCATATCTGCTGCAGCAGGCGATCGACGGTCCTCTGGCTGCACGGCGCCCCGAAGGCGTATGGCCCTACTTTTGGCTCTTTGTACTGGCGGCCATTGCTAGCTTTGGCTTTCGCTACGCCCAAGCGTTTGTGATGCAGACAGTCGGCCAGCAGGTGATGGTCGATCTGCGAACGCGCATCTTCGGGCATATCCAGCGGATGAGTCTCAGCTTCTTCGACCGCAACCCGGTGGGCAGCTTGATGACGCGGCTAACCAATGACGTCGACGCGCTCAATGAGTTTTTAACGCAGGCGATGGTGTCGCTGTTCACCGACCTCGCAGTGCTGGGAGCAATCATCGTGACGATGTTTGTGCTGGACTGGCGGCTCGCGCTGATCAGCGTGACGGTGCTACCGCTCGTCGCGATCGCGACCGCGCTCTTCCAGTATTTTATGCGCCGGGCCTACCGTGAGGTGCGCAAGCGGCTGGCGCGCATCAACGCCTATCTCAACGAGCATATTAGCGGTGTGCTCGTCCTGCAGCTCTTCAATCGGGAGCAGCGTGCATCCGAGCACTTCGACGAGCTCAACCGATCGCATCGGGCGGCCAATATCCAGTCGCTGGTGGCGTTTGCGTTCTTCTTTCCCACGATCAGCTTTCTGGCAGCCCTGGCAACCGCGCTGCTGCTGTACTGGGGCGGCCGAGGCGTCCTCGCCGGCTGGGCAACGTTGGGTATGCTGGTCGCCTTTGTGCAGTACACCGAGCGGGCATTTCAGCCGATCCGCAACCTGGCCGAAAAGTACAACTTGCTCCAGGCGGCGATGGTTTCGGCAGAGCGCGTCTTTGGCGTGCTGGACACTCCCGAGGAAGTGAAGGATCGGCCGAATCCGGTGCGCTTGCCCGAGCATGTGAATGGCGATATCGAGTTCCGCAACGTGGTGTTTGGGTACAACCCGGACGAGCCCGTGCTCCGGAACGTGTCGTTCACTATTCCCGCGGGGCAGGCGGTCGCGGTGGTAGGCGCGACGGGTGCGGGCAAGACCTCCCTGATCTCGCTGCTGGCGCGCTTCTATGATATTCAGCAGGGCAGCATCCTGCTCGACGGGGTCGATATCCGCGAGATTGCACAGGCGGAGCTGCGCCGGCATGTTGCGGCCGTCCCTCAGGACCCTATCTGCTTCTCAGGAACGATCGCCTCGAATATTCGCCTCCATGCCGAGCATATCAGCGACGCTGAGCTGCGTCGAGCCGCGGAGATCGCGAATGCCGCACCGTTTATTGAGCGGCTGCCCGGCCAGTACGACTACGAGGTGCGCGAGCGAGGCTCTAACCTATCGGTAGGCCAACGCCAGCTGCTAGCGTTCTCGAGGGCAATTGCCTTCAACCCCGCGGTGCTGCTCGTCCTCGACGAAGCGACCTCGAGCGTCGACACCGAGACCGAGGCCCTGATCCAGAGCGGACTTGAGCGCCTGATCGAGGGTCGAACCAGCATCGTGATCGCTCACCGGCTGTCGACAATCCGGCACGTGGATCGCATTATCGTGCTGCACCACGGGCGGATCGTGGAGGATGGCACTCACGAGGAGTTGCTGGCTCAACGCGGTTATTATGCCCGGCTCTATCAGCTCCAGTACGCCGAACAGCAGGGCACAATCGAGGCTGTGGAGTAGACGCCATACTGTGAAGCCGATCCCAGGGGGGACCGGTGTCAATATCATCAAACCGCCCGGGAGGCTACCTGCCCACCCGGCGGTTGTGCGTGACTTCGCGCACGTTTTACCGCGAGCGGCTGCGAGGAACCTCGAAGTTATAGGTCTCGCCATGGCTGAGGTACCGAACTTTGTCCTCAAGGCCGGCCTCGCGGACCGAGCGCTGAAAATCTGCCAGCGGCGAGCGGAATACGGTGTAGTCGTTGTAGTGGATTGGGATTGCGATGGTTGGGTCGACGATGCGGATTGCCTCGACGCCCTGCTTATCGTCCATCGTCACCAGAATGCCGAAGGCGCGGGTGCCGCCGAGATGCAGCAGGGCGAGGTCGATGTCGGGGTAGCGGCGCGGAATTTCGTGCAGCCGCTTATGGATCAGCGTATCACCTGTAATATACAGCCGCAGCAGCAGGTTCCCGCTAAGGGTCTCGAAATCGAGCATACTCCCCATGACCGGCGGCAGCAATCGCGTCACGATGCCCGGACCGTGCTCGCCTGGCATTGAGGTAATGCGTAGACGTGTCGGTCCCTTGACGATTGTTTGGCTATGCCAGGTGTCCAGCGCGTGCGTGGCCGTAAAACCATGCTTGCTTAATGAGCGCGCCGCGTGCTTGGTCGTGACAATCGGCAGCGTCTTGTCGAGCTTGCGCTCAGCCACCCGGTCGAAGTGGTCCTCATGGTAGTGCGATAGCACGACGAGGTCGATCGGCGGCAGCTCGTCGATGTCGAGCGCGGGGTCCGTCAAGCGCTTCGAGCGCAGTCCGTAGCCAAGCCGGACCCGCTCATGCCGATGCAGAAAGTTGGGATCGGTCAAGATCGTAAAGCCGGCGTAGCGGATCAGCGTCGTCGCGGTACCAATAAAGAAGATCGATCCCAGCCTCAAGTCGGGCTTGGAGCGTGGCGACGGGAGGACGAGCTCGTGTGCATCAGCCATACTACATCCTTTGTCTCGGCACGTTGAGCGGCAGGAACCATGCCGTCGTCCGCCCAGGGAGCAGGCGGGACGACGGCAGCCTGAGGGGTTTGCTCGGCCCGGAGTTGATGGCTAGCTTGTCGTCGTATCCGCGGCGGCATCCGCGATTGGGCCGAGCACCGGTACTTGCTCCGAGATGGTGGGGGCCTGCTCGTCCTTGCGCTTTTCCGCCCGGACCTCGGGAAGGGCCTCGGCTGTAATAAAGCCCTGCTTGGCTGCGTGCTCAGCCGCGGCGACTGTATCAGCCACCAGCACCATTTCTATGCCTGTGCCTTGGATCTCGGTGATGATCTTGTGGATCGCCGCATCACGCTCTCCGACGCTGACGTCGCGAATATAGACTGCCTTGATCCGGCCCGGGTACTCATGGACGACCTCCCGATAGATTTCGGGGTCTTCCTGGCCGCTGTCGCCAATCAGCAGGAACGGAAGGTCCGGGTGGGTGTCGAGGATCGTGCGGATCTGCTTGAGCTTATGCTCGTGATGGCCCGACTTAAGCAGCCGGTCTTCTTCCAGCCCGACATCGCGGAGAAAGAGCGGCCCGACCGGAATGCCGTTGAGGTTGAGAAAGTCGATCAGCAGATCGTACAGGTTCCAGGGGCTGCTGGAGACGTAGAAGATCGGATTGTAGCCAGCGCCGGTGCCGCCTTTGCGGAGCGCCTGGTAAAACGCGGCCACACCCTCGAAAGGGAGCCGGGTATGGGGATTGTTGAGCACGACGATGCGCGCCATTGTCAGCGGGTCGGTCGCGCCTGTGAGCACAATCGTATCGTCGATATCACTGATGACGCCGAACTCGGATTTGGGCGGCGGTACCAGCACGTGTCCAACCACACGCTCGCGCCCCTGGCCCTCGGCCTTGGGCTCGATCAGGGTCAGCTCAACATCGTGCCACACGCGCTCAAGCCGGAGCGGCTCGCGCGGCTCGATCTCCAGGTCAAAGTAGCCCTCGTGGTCGGTCGTCGTTTCGAGCTCTTGGCTCCCAAAGCGAACGCGCAGGCGCGCCCCTGGGATTTCGTGGCTATCGAAGCGGCGATACATATTGAGCAGGTTCTCCCATACGCTATCTGCGTTGCTAGCGCTGGTAACGCCTCTATACTCGAGAACGCGACCCTTGAGGTAGAGCCGCTGCGCGGTACCGTGTCCGCGATACGGCTGAATCTGGACCGGGTCGAGCCAGCCACTGCGTAACTTGATGTTAAATTTGACCAGGTCAAAGTGCTTCTCCACCCTGCCTGCGACTTTGGTAAATGTGTCGATCCAGCTGCTCATGCGGTGCTCCTTGCTCGGGAAGCATGAGCCCCACGTCAGAATGCGTTCGTAGGCTCAGCTCGGCGATAACCACGATCGAACGGTGCGAGATAACCTCGCGGCGATTACCCTGCATGATCATGGCCAAGACAATATGCGCCTCGCAGGTGGCTATGAGCTCCGTCCGCTGTCAATACCGCGCACGTTTAAGGTAGCACAACCCGGTACTACAGCTGCCGTCCATACGGGACGAAGGAGCAGGGCCAACGCTGGTCGGTAGTCAGTGGCGGGTGGATGTTTTCGCATGTAGGCAGCGTATCGCTCAGGCTGAGCTGCGCGTCATGCCGCCAGCACCATTCCTGCTGCGTGAGCGGCGCTGAGATTTTGCGCCAGAAAAGACCAGGCTCGCGGGTGCTGGCTACAAGATCGTGGCGGGCCGTAGCTATTGGCGCATGCCAATCATCCCGAGAACAGGCGTGCTTAGGACGCGCCTACCGGAGTAGACCGAGGGTGAATGCGAGAGCATGACCTCAAGCCGCGTCACCCGCCATTCAGCCCAACTTCAGCTATACGCCGCGTCGAGGTAGGCTGTCGTCGCCGGCAATCTGCTGGGACTCTGCCTCCGGAAGCGGGTTGGCGGAGCCCCAGGCACCCGGGAGAACCCCGTTGCTTAATGCCCCAATCGACGTGCTAACTGGCCCACCGACAGCGTCGCCGGTCAGCTCGCGGCTTGGCGTCGGGCCCTGGATCTCTTGATGGTCGTCTAAGGAGAGGTCGAGCGTGTGGCGGAATACGCCATGCACGATCGCTTCCTGCGCAGCGTCGACCTGAACCGCCAGCAGTGCCCCGCCCTGATTCAGTTGCTGAGCATGCTGATGGGCTTGGTCCGGGGCTGTGCCGATATTGATCAAGGCACGGCGGAGGATGTGGCCGCTAGCCTCCCGAGGAGCTTCCTGGAGTAGGTCAGCGAGCGGCCCGGCGGCCACGACGCACCCAATATCCGGGATTGTGAATGTCGTAGCGCCAAAGAGCGACATAATGAAGTCGTGCGGGTTCACGGTGTACGCCCCATCAGCGTCATCGCCGACGTCCAGCTGTGAGCCGTAGCTCGCAGTGGTTTCTGGCGTATGCTCGCCGCAGCGGGTGAGCACACTGATAGCTTCCCGCGGAATACCACCGGTGACCAGATCCAGTACTGCCGAGCGCGCCTGTGGAAGGGTAGCAAACCAGCTGACAATCGTTGACATTATCGCCCTCCTTGCACCTAGTGGCAGTACAGCACTCTGTATGCCAATAAGCGTATCATGGTCCGTTGTTCCAGGCGTCGGGAGGGCAAGACAATTCCCGGGGTATCAATCCATTGCACTGTCTCGCTGTTCATTACACCTGTGGTCGCGACTAAGGCAGCCCTTCCACGATGATCAGGTTCGAGCGCGTGGTGCGCCGGCGCATCTCTTTGGGCACACGGTACTCCTCGGATGCCCACCAGGCCTTGGCCTGCTCTACGCTGGGAAACTCAAGAATCACGAGCCGCTTGGGCTGCCAGTCGCCTTCGAGCGCCTGAACGTCGCCGCCACGCACGATATAGCGGCCGCCGTACGCGGCCACAATCGGTGGGGCCAGCTCACGATACTCGGCGTAGCCTTCCGGGTCGGTCACTTCGATGTCGACGATGGCGTATGCTGCCACGAAACCCTCCTTTGTGTCGGCTTGTGCTCTAGTCTAAGGCCATGGTCAATCCCGTGTTTTGGCCCTCGTACCCGGTAGCGTTGCGAGCGAGCAGGAGTCGCGCGGCAGCATATTGCTCTCGCATCAGGACTTTGGCCTCAGGGCACAGCTTCCGCCAGCTGCGCTCTAACTTCTCGCTGACCCATGTGGTGCCCTCGTCGATGCCCATGCCGAGCCGGACGAAGGTTAGATACAGAAGCGAGGGCACTTGCTCGATGTGGGCCATCGCGTCGGTGCTGGCCAAACAGACGGCCTCGCGGGATGTCCGCTCGAGCTCGACACTGCCCCGATGCGACATGATGCAATTGGCGACGGCCAAAATTTTATCCTCAGGATAGCCGAGCCTGCGCAGCAGGTCTCCCGCCTCGACAGCACCCTGAATGTGATGCTCCTTGCTGGCATGCGGGTCCTTGATACCAGCATAGTCGTGCAGCAGTGCGGCGATCTCGACAATTTCGGGATCCGCGCCGAGGTGTTCGGCCAGGCGCCTGCCGTGGTGGACTACCGTGACGATATGATGGGTCCAGATGCCATAGCCAAAAAGGTTGCGCTCGCTGGCGCACGCCTCCCGGACAAGGGCTTCAAGCGTTTGAATGAGTGTTGGTGACTGCATGACTGCCTCCTGAGGATGAGCATAACCTGCATCTGAGGCAGCGAGTGTCACAGACGGGACGACGCTTCGGGCACAGGAAAGGAAAGTGCCCTCCCTGGGGTGCAGGGAGGGCAGCAGTGGGCTAGCCTAGCACTGGCTAAAGCCGCAGGCGTTGCAGTGCATACAGCCTTCCTCGTGGACAAAGGCCGCCTCACCGCAGCTTGGGCACAGGTCCGCACGGATCGAGGGCAATGTTAGCTGTACCTGCTTTGGCGCGGTGTCGAGCTCGACATGCCCGCTCGTCTGGCCATTGCCGGGTAGGTAGCATTCTTCAATCGCCTGCGCTACGGCATCCGGCAGCGAGCGGACCCGCGCGGGGCCGAAGCCCATCGAGCGTGCACCGCCGATGCCTCTGAGCTGGTGAACAATCTCGCGCAGCCGCTCCTTGGGTGTCAGCGGCGAGGCTACCCGCAGCACGAGTGAGGCTAGTCGGCCAAGCGCCTCGGCCATACTCGTGACGTCGGAGCCTGCCTTGCCGGCCGTAACAAAGATTTCCAGCGGCTCGTGCTCGCTGTCGTCGTTGACGGTGACGAAGACGGAGCCGAGCGGGCTTTCCTTCTGCACCGTGACGCCGCGTACGAGATTGGGTCGAGGCCGGATCTTGGGCTGGTTCCAAAGCTCGGCGAGCGACTTCTTTGGACTTTCTGCTACGGGTTGCGCTGGAGCGGCCTCCTTCGGCTCGTCCTTCTTCAGGTTCAGTACCTGCTCGTCACGGGAGCCGTCTCGGTAGATCGTGCCGCCCTTGCAGCCGAGCCGGTACATATACTCGTATAGCTCGCGTGTCTGCTCGACGGTGTACTCGCTGGGCACGTTGCAGGTCTTCGAGATCGCGCTGTCGATCCAGCGCTGTAGTGCAGCCTGCACATTCACGTGCTCGCTCGGCGTGAGCTCCATCGCGCTGACGAAGTAGTCGGGCAGCGGCTGGCCCGGATTTGCCTGCTGCCACTCTTCCACGATCGCTACTTTTTCTTCGTGAACGCCCAGCCGGCTCTTGCGGAAGTAGCTCCACGAGAAGTATGGCTCGACCCCTGTCGACGTCGCGACCATCGTGCCGGTCGTGCCGGTTGGAGCGACTGTCAGCAGCGTCACGTTGCGCAGGCCCTTCTGGCGCACGGCTTGGCGAACCAGCTCGGGCATCGCTTGCATATAGCCGCTCTGGAGCAGCTTGTCGGCGTCGAACTGTGGGAAGGGGCCTTTCTCTGCGGCGTTATCAGCCGAGGCATAGTAGGCTTCGCTGGCGAGCACCTCGCCCAGCTCGTCGAGGAATTTGAGGCACTCCTGCGAGCCGTAGCGGATGCCCAAGCGGATCAGCATGTCGGCCAGGCCCATGATGCCCAAGCCCACCCGGCGCTCGTTCTGCTGCTGCTCTTGGTTCTCGTCGAAGAAGTAGGGCGTTGCGTCGATGACATTGTCCAGGAAGCGCACCGCATAGCGCACGCCCTGGCGGAGGTCATCCCACTGCACCTCGCCGTGTTGCACGAACTTGCCAAGGTTGATCGCGCCCAGGTTACAAATTCCCCAGGCGGGAAGTGGCTGTTCACCACACGGGTTAGTACAGATGAGCGGAGAAAAGTAATGGCTATTGCTCATCTTGTTCGTCCGGTCGATGAACCAAAGGCCCGGCTCGGCGCTGGCCCAAGCGCTCTCGACGACATTGTTCCACACGTCGCGCGCCTTTACGGTCTTATGAACGAGGATCGGTTTGCCGGCCGCGCGCCACTTCGCGATGTCACCGTCCCACTCCTCGTTGTAGCCGGGAGTTTGCGGATCAGGAAAAACGAGATCCCAGTCCGCGTCGGCTTGAACCGCGGCCATGAAGTCGTCGGTCAGTCCCACGGAGATATTGGCGTTGGTGATCTTGCCCATCTCGCGCTTGGAGTTAATGAAGTTAAGCACGTCGGGATGCCACACGTTCAGGATCAGCATGAGCGCGCCACGCCGCGAACCACCCTGCTCGATCAAGCCGGTCACGAACGAATACAACCCGCCCCATGACACCGAGCCGCTTGACCGCCCGTTCACGCCCTTAACGTAGGCGTGCTGCGGCCGCAATGAGGACAAATTAATCCCAACACCACCGCCGCGTGACATAATCTCCATCATCTGTGAGAGCGTATCGACGATGCCGCGCCGCGAGTCCTGCGGGCTGGGAATTACATAGCAGTTTGAAACAACAACACCGGCAGAGATGAATGAGTGATCTTCTTCGACCTCGATATCAAGCACGACTCCGGCGTAATCTTCGACGCCGATCTCGTCGATCCGTAGCCAGCGGAGACCGTTGTGTTCGAAATAGTATTTTAGGTCGATCTCATGGGCCGGAGCTGAAACACCAAAAAAGTCGGTGAAAAGTGCCGCGCACTCGTTAGCAGTGGCTTGAATACGGTATGCTGGATACCGCCCCAACCGATGGGTGTTCTCTTTGATTGAGAAAAGATAGCCAAGTCGCAACAAAAGTTGATGTACTTGCGTCGCTAATCTACGATTAGAGAGCACGATACCGAGCTTGTTGCCGGAAATGTATCCGTCAGCGGTAAACAGGCCCTTGAGCAGTGCAAGGCTCAGGTCATGAGGCAGCCGCACAAGGTGTGTCGGAATTTGCTTGCCGTAGCTGTAGGCGCCGAAGAACGCCTTAAAGAATTGACCGAGTGCCATTGAGTTCGCCCACAAGTCAAGCCAGCGCTCGGTGCTGCTAACTTTGAGATGGGTTGCCACCCCAAACTTATCCTCAATAATTCGCGCGATGTTTTCTGCTTCTTCTCGCTCATCCAGGCCGAATACGATCTTAATGCCTGAAGGAATATCGCTTTGTGCGCGATGATTAATATTCCCGTCACCAAGCCACCGACCGAATAGGTAGCACAGGTCATGGTCAATCACGAGCCGATTTTTGATATCGTGATGTGTCCCGCCTGCCCTTAAGTGACCGTGATAGTCACTCCGTTGTTGCGCTTTGAAGAGTGCTCCATCACGCTCGACATACCCGGAAATATATTCAGAGACGTAGATGGGCGCGACCTCCACTGCTTCACCATCGTATGCCGCAGCCAAGAAATCACCGGCCTTCAAATCTTTAGCGGGGATCCATCTGGGTTCCTGTTGCAGGCGCAGCCCATCACGGCTCTTATGGTTGTTAACCCACTCGGAACGGATAGCCAGCACTTTGTGTTCACCAGTGACCCGCAGGGCATCGTAGCCAAGCTTCTTGGTCTTGATGACAAAGAGGAGTTCTTCGGTTTCGCGTTCGAATTTGTGCAGGACTCGGCGTAGCCTGTTACGATGCGTTACCACTTGGTCACCGATAGTGACCTCGGCAATCGGCTTGTACCCTTGCTCCGTCAGGATTTCCTGCTCTGGCGGCATACAATTAAAGAAGGTTAGCTGCTGATCGGTGCCGGCCGCAGTTAAAATCCGGCCGCCCGGTACGAACTTCCAATCGTCAAGCAGCCAGCGGAAGTTCGCCTCCCACACGGCTTGTTTCTCCGGCGTCGTCTCCATCGCCGCAATGCCGCGCGCGACGCGATCCATCATCTGCCCTGGCTCGGTCTCCAGTGGTTTATCGACGTCCTCGATGCCCTGTTCGGTGACACTTCCATCACGCAGCTCGACCGTCACGCGGCTCTTGCCGAGGGTGAGCACCGTTCCGATCTCGCGCTGACGAGTTTTCTGGTTCACGCATACGATCACAGTGTCGCCCGCGGCAAGCGATTGCTTGGTCATGTCTTTGAGCGCATAGCGATCAAGAAATATTTTTTCGCCGAGCTCATTTAGCGTTGGCTGTGCTGGTACGTGTCCGTTCCCGTTGCGTTTTGCCGCCGCTCGGCGCTGCTCTGCCGTTGCCATGAAATCCTCCTGTGTGGCCGTCGATGCCTTGTTGTCGATGTAAAACGTTATGTCGTACTACCACGTCGCCGATGTCGCTATTTGAAGTGACATAATTCTAAATATAGCGTATTTATTCCTTTGTTCACGCTATATGTAGGTATCGACATGCTATCACAGCCTAAATCTTCGTGTCAAGCGGTGGTGGATGACAAATTGGTGGCGAATAACACTATACAGCTCCGTACGAACTTTCCCGTATGGATCGGTCGCGTGCTAACGCGACCGTAGTGAAATTGTGTGCCACCCACCTATGCGCATTGATCTATTCGTCTGATGCGACGCTTGGATTTAGCGTTCAAGACATGGTCATGGTCGGCTTTTGCCGCTCCTACATCTAGGTGCGTTTTCCCCAATTCTTCCACTAAATGTGGATAAATACTCGAGGCAACCGTTAAACGCGGGTCCACGCGAAGTCGCTATAATATGGAGAGTGGGTGTTCAAACGGTAGAGGCGCAGTTGCTGCCACCATCCGACCACCCTCTAGTCTGGAAGATATGAAGTGCTATGACTGTTACTCAACCGATGCTTGATACTCGCTGCGCGTGGTGCGGCTTCGATGCGGGCCTGCCGATTGTCAGTGAGCACGTGCACATCACAAATGCTCAGGTCGCAATGGAGCACGCTGTGGGTCGTTGTCCCCAATGCGCGCGAACGACCGCCTTGGCACGCTGGGGCCGCGATCTGCGGTTTAGCTACAAGGCGCTCGAATATAAGCGCCTGTTCAGACGCTCCACCTGGGTGGCGGTGTACGATGTGATCTGCGCGTGGTGTGGGTCGAAGGCTACCGACCCCGCGGAAATTAATGTCACTGTCGCCAATCCCGTAAGCGAGCGCTTCCGCTACGATCTCTACGCGTGTCAGACCTGCGGCAAGGCTACCGCTATCTCGTACCTCGGAGAGCTACGAACACACTGTGCCATTCGCGACGACGTATACCGGGCGCTCTGGTATCTCGACCCGGATTAATTCGGACGTTTTACTACGGTCACCCTACACTGTAAACCCGATTGTAGGCAGAAATGACCTATGCTACAATGGGCCGACGGCCGTGGTATTGGCCGTGCGTTTTCACGTCTTTGCGTATGAACGTATGTGTGGCGCCGCTTCGGTCCGTTCTCAGCACGGTGCACGGGCGCCACAGGGTAAGCAAACCAACGAAGGAGTCCGCGCATGGCAGTCGAATCTGAGCCTCGAAACGCGGGGAGGCGGATTATCACACAGGAAGAGGCCGAGGCGATTGCTGCGAAGGCCCGGCCCGACCAGTCCCCGCCAACACGGCGACGGCGTATCAAGGTGACGCGCCGCGAAGCGCTGGTGTACGCCTTGGCGGGATCGACCGCTCTCGTTCTGGCGACCGGTGGCGCAGCGCTCGTGCAGCCCGATCCGTCGACTGACCCATTTCTGTCGTCATTCACGCCTGAGGTCATTCAAGAGAATGTGCCGGGCGGTTTTGCCTACCCGCGCTTCAAAGCGGGAGAGTTTGGCGGCCAGTTTACGGTTGCACGAAAAGCGGGTGAATACACCGCCGCCGAGGCCCCCGACCTTAACGCGACCGGCAAGTTCTACGTGGTGAAGGTCGATGACCCGGTTCCTACCCTGGAAGGTGTCGTCGCGCAGCAAGGGATTCAGGCGATTTATCAGGTGTGTACCCATCTTGGGTGTCTCATCCCGTTCCAGGCTGCCGAGAATCGCTTTATCTGCCCGTGCCACGGCTCGACCTTTGAGCGTAACAGCGATTACGTTCGCGGTCCGGCCGCGCGTAACCTCGACCAGTTCGTGGTCGAGGTGGGTGATGATGGCACAATCGTGGTCGATACGGGTAAGCGCCGAACTGGGTTGCCAGCCTAGGCCGGTACGTGGCCGACAAGAATAGCTCCGCACGCATAGGTCGATTGATCAGCTGACAGATTGGAGAAAGTATGGCGACTAGGCCAGCAGGACGGCCTGAGGGGCCGGTCCAGCGTTTGAAGGGCGCGTTGGTCGAGGCGAGCCGGTCCATCTTCCCCTCGATGGGCGCTGCCGAATGGCGCTCGGTGATTCGGGGTGAAGCCGCGCCGCGTCCGAATCCGCGCATGCGCGTGCACACCAATAGCTTCTTTTATCACATCCGGCCCCGCGCGCTGCCGCTCGAAGCTACCGCCTGGTATTACACCTTTGGCTTGGGCTGGATGTCATTCTTCTTTTTCGTGCTGGAAGCGATTACCGGCGCGATCTTGATGGTGTATTACACGCCATCACCACTCGTGGCCTACGCCGACATGCAGAAAATCATCAGCGACGTGCCCTTGGGCCGGTTGCTTCGCAACATGCACCGGCTAGGCGCTCACATGATGGTGCTTGTGGTGATCTTGCATATGATGCGGACATACTTTACCGCCTCATATAAAGCACCGCGGCAGTTTATCTGGGTCACTGGTATTATCCTGCTGCTCGTCACGCTGCTGCTCTCCTTCTCGGGCTACTTGCTGCCGTGGGATCAGCTGGCCTACTGGGCGGTGACGATCGGATCGTCGATGGCTGAGGCAGCCCCGCTCTTTGGTAGCGCGACGAACCTGTTGCTGCGTGGTGGTGTCGATATCGGCGCCGGCACGTTGCTGCGCTTCTACTTGCTCCATATCTTCCTGCTGCCGATGGTGGCGATCATCCTCATCAGCATCCACTACTACGCCGTCCGCAAGCAGGAGATTTCGCCGATCCATGAGCTGTTCGCGCCCGACAACCCGCGCGGCTGGGGCAAGCCCACCAAGCGCAAGGTTCCATTCCTGCCCGATCAGGTCTTCTTCGAGATCGCGCTGATCCTGCTGCTGACCTTCGCCTTCGTCGCGATCAATTACTTCTTCTGGGATGCGAAGCTCGAAAGCCATGCAAATCCCGGGGTAACGCCCCAGCACACCAAGGCGCCGTGGTACTTCTTGTGGCTCCAAGGTATGCTGAAGTTCGGCGACAAGCTCGTCTTCGGCCTGATCCTTGGACCGCTCGTGCTCGTGCTACCGATCCTGCTGCCCTATCTCGATCGTAACCCTTCGCGCCGCTTCGCCGACCGCAAGGTCGCGCTGGCCTCCGGTGTGATGGCGCTCCTCTACTTCGGCTATGTGTCATACGCGGGGTTGCCCGAGTACGGCATCCAGCAGACCGGAAGCCAGGAGATCCTGACCGAGTTCGTGCCGATCGAGGGTGAGGGCATCGTCGACCACGTTCCGTGGAGCGAGCTGCCCAGTACGGCCGTGGTTTACCAGGTCCAGTCCACTGAAGGTACGCATCCTCTCGAGACACTGACCGACGTCAATGGAAATCCTGTTCCGATGGAGAGCATGACGGCTGAGACGCAGCATCTGTTTGTCGAGTTCCGTGAGGCGGTCGAGCACTGGGTCGAGATCGACGAGCGTTTCCGCAACCCGACCGCGACGCTGGCAATTGAGCCGTGGACCTACCTCCAGCGTGAGGAGGGCGGCGAGACCCAGGTTGTTACTGGTCAAGACGGACAGCCCGAGCTCGCGATTAAGCGCGCGACTGTTACGCTGGTCTTCGAAGCGACCGAGGTCGACGAGAACGGTAATGTGGTTTCGCGGCAGACGGCGACCGGCGAGCAGGAGTATAGCCGCACCCAACAGTCCGACTTCTTGCACCGCGACTCACACCACGATCGGCTGGAGGAGAACGCGTCGTCGCCGCGTGAGGCAAGCCAGTAATCATGCGATTCGTCCGGAGTGGACTATGCAGTATGGTTCGCTCCGGACGCCAGCTAAGGGAATACAATGACTCGGAACATTTTGATCGCTACGCTCTTCTCGCTGGCGACGGCGGTCTTGCTCGGCATCATCTTTGTGAACGAAAGCGGGCGCCTGCCAGAGTCAGATGCGGCAATTGTTGCGGAGCGCATCGAGCGTGGGGCGCGGGATTATGAAGGGGCGTGTGCGACCTGCCACGGCCTCGCCGGCCAGGGCGGGGTGGCGTTCGGCGCTCCCCGGCTGAACAACATCGTGTACCGCTATACGACCCCCGGGTCCGACGGTGTAGCGCCTTTCGATCAGCCCAACGGCATCAAGGATAAGTACGGCACGATCCGGAACTACATCGAGGCGACGCTTTACTCGGGCGTCCGCGGCTCGCCGATGCCGGCGTTTGGAGCGCAGGGAATTCTCCGGCAGGATCAGATCGAGAACATTACAAGCTATGTTCTCTCCTGGCGCACCAACCAGGACCAGGACAATTTGCCTCAGGCTGCCGTTCAGGCGGCAAACCTCGAGGCGACGCGCCTGGCGCCCACGCCCGACCCGAATGCCAATCCGGTCAGCCAGGGCCAGCTCGTCTTTACAAACAAGGGCTGCAATGGCTGCCATACCATGAACGACCAGAAGTCGCCGGCGCAAGCGCCTGGCCTTGGCGGTCTCTTCCAGCCGGGCGGCACCAGGGCGTATGGCGAGCAGCTGCCTAACGGCAGGCCGGTCAACGACGAGAACGTTAAGGATTGGATTCTCAAGGGTACCATTCCGTACCAGAACGAGCACATCGAGCCGATCGACGGCGAGCAGTACGGCGTGATGCCTGGCATCCAAATCACCGACGAAGAGTACGAGGCGCTATCGGTTTGGCTCAAGGCGCACAACCAGGACGGCTCGCTGACCGAGGAAGCGCAGCAGATAATGAACCAGACGCAGGAAGGCGCGCCGGCAGTTGGGCAGACGCCGGTGCCTACGGGTGTACCAAACCAGCCGGGCGCACCCAACTCACCCGCCGGGCCGGGCTCGACCGCAACGCCGTAACGTAGCAGAATGGAGCCAGCCGCCGATTAGGTTGTGCTGGCTCCCCACGATGTAGGCAGGAGCTATGCTCGCACGAATTTCTTCATTTCGAATTGCCGACCGCCGTAGCGTACTGCTATTCACTGTCGTAGGGCTGGCGGTTATGGGCTTCAGTATCGTTTGGGCCTTATTTCTCGCTAACATAACGATCCCGGTCATCGGGCAGAAGCTGTTTCTGCTGCTAGTGGTCCTGGCTGCCGCGGCCTTGGCGGCGTTCATCCCTCGCATCACCTGGGGCCGCAACGAGGACCGACCGTTGGCACGCCTGATGGTCCGGCTGGGCATGGCGATGCAGATCTTTGGCTTGGTCATCACGCCGATCGGAGTGTGGTACGAGGCAAATCCGGTAATCTCGGTGCCAGTCGGCTTCGCCTCGTTTCTGGTCGTCTTCTTCGGCGTCTTTATCGCAGGCTTTGGCGGAAACATGATTGCGCCGCCGCGCGCCTAAGCTTCGCCACTGTGCCGTATCCGGGCCTCCTTTTCCACTCATGGAAGAGGAGGCCCGTGCTATGCGCTGCCTGCCGTCACAACCTTTGGTATTCCCCAATTCCGCCTGCCCGGGTTTCAACCAGCGGGCGTTTACGTAGTAGAATACGGCTGACATGACTACGACCAATTCAGAGGAGGTTCTTTTGGCTCGACGATATCTATGGTATAGCTTGGCGTTAGCACTGCTACTCGCAGGCTGTACCAGTACCCAGGGCGGGATTCCCGCACTCAACCCGACAGCGGGGCCCGAAAACGCCGTCGCACAGATTACCTATCGTGACGGCACGACGGATTTCATTACCCAGCAGACACTTGAGCAGTTCCAGCGTCTTTTCGGAGGGCCGGAGCAGCCCGCACCCGCCGGGCCCGTATTAGAGGAGCTGCTAACGCGCCAGCTTTTGCTGCGTCAAGCCCGCAGTCTAGATATCGTCGCCGAGCCTCGAGAGGTCGAGCGCTTTGTCGAGAACGTGCTGAATAATCCGCAGGTGTGTGGGAGTCAGGTGCAGCAGGAGCCGCCAGGTCCGGGTGAGGATACACGTGCGTACTTCGACGCCTGCGCCCAGGCGTTTGGCTTTGCCGACGGCATTGCCTTCCGTAACTTTCTCGCCGAGCAGCTCACCATCAATGCCGTCTTAGAGCGCGTAGCAGATAAGGATCAGATCAAAGCGGCGCATATTCTCTGGACCAAGAAGGAGAGCCAAGAGGAGGCTGATGCCGATTACCTCGAAGCGCTCGATACCTACGAGCGACTTTGTGGCACGCATGGACCTGTAACACAGCCGGAGCCATTGCGCTGCGAAAAGGCAGACCAATTTACTGATCTGGCCAAGCAGTTGTCGCAGGAGCCGGGCGCCAATGAGAGCGGTGGCGAGCTGCCGCCCTTCAACCGGGAAGGTCTGACCGACCAAGGGCAGCCCTTCGACACGACCTTTGTCAGTGAAACGTGGGCGCTCGAGGATACGTTCCGGGACCAGGGCGTGGCGATCAGCCGACCCTTTGAAACTCAATTCGGCTGGCATATCGTCAACGTGCAAGACCTTGTCGCGTCTGAACAGGCCCGCCAGCAGTACCGTGAAGCTGTGCTACAGCGTGCGAGGGAGGCTTCAATCGCCGATCTGCAGCAGCCCAATCAAGGTTCAGTGCCCTTGATTGGAGTCGTCGAGATCCTGCAGCCGTTGCCTTCGCCGCCGGCCGTCCCAACGATCGAGCCGATCGCGCCGGAGGACGTGGCAACCCCCGAGGTGACAAGCGTCGTTCCGGCTGAAGGAACTGCTGAGCCCGAGGCGACGACCACCCCCTAGGCTCGCGATGGATATGCGTCGTAGGGACATTTGCGCTCCGAGCGGTGTCCCTGCGGCGTTTTGTTTGGCAGCGATGCTGTCGTCTCGCTCAATCTGCGGGCTGGCTCGGTGCCCGCTCGAGTTTCAGGAGGATGATTATGCAGCGACTACGACCCTTTGTGCTCTGTGTTATCGATGGGTGGGGCGTAAGTGACCGGATCGAGGGAAATGCTGTAAAGCTGGCCAACGCGCCGAAAATGGCGAGCTGGGCCGCGACCTATCCATACGCCACGGTTGATGCATCGGAGCTTGCAGTCGGTCTTCCGGAAGGCCAGATGGGTAACAGCGAGGTTGGCCATCTCAACATCGGCGCCGGCTTTGTGGTCTATCAGGACTCGACCCGCATCTCGGAGTCGATCCGCGACCAGTCCTTGTTCACGAATCCAACATTGCTTGCAGCCTGTGAGCACGCTAAGCGCAACGATTCTCAGCTGCATTTCATGGGCTTGCTTGGGCCGGGTGGTGTCCATGCCTATAGCGAGCACCTATATGCGCTGCTGCACTGGGCGAAGCAGCAGAATGTTGCGCGAGTCTTTGTGCATACCTTTCTTGACGGCCGCGACACGCCGCCGCAAAGCGCGATCCCGTTTATGCAGGAGCTGCAGGCGGTGATGGCGGAGCTGCAGGTCGGTCGAGTGGCGACGGTGTCGGGGCGATACTATGCGATGGACCGCGATAAGCGCTGGGATCGAACTGCCAAAGCGTATCGTGCGCTCGTGTTTGCGGAAGGCGAGACGGCACCCGATCCTGTAACGGCAATCGAGCAATCGTACGCCAAGAATGTTACTGACGAGTTCGTGCTGCCGACGATTATCACAGAGGGTGACCAGCCTATCGCCCAAGTGCGCGACGGCGATGCGGTTATCTTCTTTAACTTCCGCACCGACCGGCCGCGCCAGCTGACCAAGGCCTTTACTGTCCCCGATTTTGATGGCTTCGATCGCGGGCGGCAGCTCCAAAATCTTTTTTTTGTAACGCTGACTGAGTACGAGGCCGGGCTACCGGTGGAAGTTGCCTTCCCGCCGCAGGATGTCGAGGAGCCGCTGGCGAAGGTGATTAGTGACGCAGGCTTGACCCAGTTCCATACCGCCGAGACCGAGAAGTATGCGCATGTGACCTTTTTCATCAACGGTGGGCGAGAAGCACCGTTTCCCGGTGAAGAACGAAAGCTGGTCCCTTCGCCGAAGGTTGCGACGTACGATCTCCAGCCCGAGATGAGTGCGCCCGGTGTGACGGATGTGGTCGTGGAAACGATCAAGGCTAACGCCTACGACGTGATCATGATGAATTTCGCCAATCCCGATATGGTCGGGCATACGGGCGTGCTACCGGCGGCGATTACAGCGGTTCAGGTGGTCGACGAATGCCTTGGTCGTATCGCCGATGCTGTGCGAGAGCAGGGTGGAGCGCTGCTGATAACCTGCGACCACGGCAACGTCGAGCAGATGATCGACCCCGGGACGGGCGCGCCCCACACGGCACACACGACCAATCCGGTCCCATGCCTGATTATTCTTCCCGACGATTCGCCACTGCGACAGGCGACGCTCCAAACCGGCGGCAAGCTAGCCGACATTGCGCCTACCGTACTCGATATCTTGGGGCTTGAGCAGCCGGCGGCAATGACCGGACACTCGCTCCTCGTGCGGACAACGTAGGGTCACGCCGCCATGATGCTTAAGCCGTAATGTTGGCTGACGAGGAACGCGAAGGGGCGCCTGCTTCTGGAAGGCGGCGTCCCTTCGCTAATGGGGGATCTCGAGCATCTCGCTAATCGGTATCCACTGACCCGCTTGGACCTGGTACAGCCTAAGCGCGGTCGCTCCCTGATGATCGTTTGGACCGAAGGAGATCGGGGCGGTAATACCCCCTGTGTCGAAGTTCTGGAAGCTTTCTAATCCAGCTTTGATTGAGTCACCGGTTATCGCACCACTGCTCGCGGCCCGCCTGATGCCCTCGACGAGTATTGCGGCGGTCGCCCACCCTTGGCTGTAGACCAAGCCTTTGTCCTTGTCGGCGAGCGTGCCGAGATTCTTGCGATTGAGATAGGCGTTGATGGTTTTGACGGCAGCAAGGTCGGCACTTGGCGGCACAAATGGCATCACGCCGATCACTCCTTCGGCGGCCTCGTCGGCGGCATTGATTAAGATTTCGTTCGCCGCAAAATTCAACAAAACAAATTGTGCGTCCATGCCGACAACCGCCGCGTCCTTCAGGGCCAGCGCGGACGGACCCGGCGTATTTTGGATGATTACATAGTCGGGATCGAAGCTGTGCAGCTGCTTGATTTGGACTACCAGATCGATCGCTCCGCGAGGCATCGCGACCTTTTTGACGGCAAGGCCTTCTGCTGCTGCTATCTCGTCGAATGCCGCCTCGGGTGCTCTGCCGAAGGGGCTGTCGTTGTACAAAAAGGCAACTTTGATTCCGGATGCGTCGCTGTGCTGCTGCAAAATATAGCGTAGCGCGACCCGCATTTGATCCGAATAGGTCGCGCCGATAACGAAGTTGTACGGGGCCACGAAGGGATCGGCGAGCGTTTCGGAGAGCGAGGCGGAAACAAACGGCAGCTTATCGCTGGTGATTTTGGTCTTGAGCGCTTCGCTGTCAGCGGTACCCCAACCAATAATCGCCACAACGCCCTCGCGTGCAACAAACTCTGCGTAAAGCCGCTCCGCGTTTTCAACTTTATAGGCGTAGTCGGCAGAGATGAGGTCAATCTGTTGTCCGCGAATACCACCGCGTTCGTTCGTGTAGTCGACATAGGCCTTGACGCCCGCCGCGTAAGGTCTACCGACGTCGGAGGTCGCCCCTGAAAGATCAAAGATAGCTCCGACCTTGATCGCCGGCCCTGCGGCGCGAACGCTTGTGTGACGCGCAGCGGGCCCACCTTGACACGCGGCTAATACTCCAGAGAGGAGTACCGCCACCATGAGTGCTGCTACCCGCTCCATCAGAACCTCCAGGGACAATGGCTGATAATGAAGAACAGAAGATACTCAGTCAGTTGTTGCTGGCAAGTTTATGGTGCGGAGGCTCTTAAGCTGCCACGATTTCAGGATACGTGTAAAGCAGGCCATTGTCAATAAACGGCAAAAATGGACGTGAAGCGCTGCAACAGCGTGGACTGCATTCTATGTTTTGCGTAGCTCCGCAGCAGCACCGACTATTCTGGCACGCGCTCGTGCTCGATTGGTTCGATGGGCGGCGCGGGTGGTTGAACGAAGGCCCCACCCCAAGGGAGCTTCCGTAAATAATGATACGCTTCTTTGTGGCGTTTAAGCGCGCGGTAGGTTGTAATGCCGGCACGCGTTGAGGTTTTTGCCTCGGCGTAGGCTTTATTGCTTGTGACTTCGCGAATGATGCGTCCCCAGATTTGTTCTGGTGGCGCGAAGCGCGCCATGGCCGCATACGAAAATTTGCTGTCTTCCCACTGCGAAGGTGCTCCGCGTGCTTGACGTTGGAATGGAGGGCGGATCAGGCGCTGCGGAAAATGGCACCAATCGTTCACCAGCGGGCAGGGTTGATCATGGGCGCAGGGCGCGATTGTGTGTGCCTGATGGGTCAGCAGTTGGTCGCGAGCCGCTCGCACCACGGGAAATGCCGCCGACGTACCCGGCTCGATGATCAATAATAGCCCGGCCGTGCGCTGCCAGGCATCCGCGACGACCGCGCCGCGCAGGTCGGGAGCGAGCTCGTTCAAAACATGGCCGAGCACGACGAGATCATAACGCTGCCCACTCGCTGACGGAGCGCGTAGAAGGTCAATGCGTTCCCACTGTGTCGTTTTCAAGGCTACATGGGTGCTGCCGCGTGTCAGCTCGCGCCCAAGGGTGATAAAGGCTGGCTCACGCTCCCAGGCGGTCAAGGAGCGGAGCGTCGGCCACTGCTCGACGGCAGCCCACAGGGCCGTGCCCGGTCCGCTGCCGATGTCGAGCATGGTTGCCGGTTGCCACTCCGGGATGCGGGCCGCGCTTGCCGCCAGAGCTCCGCGCAGCTGGGCATAGGTAGCGGGCATGATCAGCGCCGCATAGCCCAGTGCCTGGTCGCGTCCTGTAGCCAAAGGTGGCTCGTCGCCGGCGCGCGGCGCTCGATAACGCTGGCTGAGGGCTTGTGCTTCGCGCTGCCATTGCTGGCGCGGCGCTGCTGCCAGCGCTCGCTCGATAGCGGCGGCCAGATCGTCAGGCAGTGTTACTTGGCGTGGCGGAAGCGTGGATGCAGCGTCTGACATAACTCTCTATCCTTCATACGCCAGCTCAGGCTCTAGCGGCCCACGGAGCATTGCCCGTAGGTAGAGCACCAGGGCTGGAACCAGGACAAGACTGGCCGCGACCATTGCGGTGCGGGTAGAGGCTGCGGTGGCGATCAGTCCAAAGAGTGGGCCGCCGGCAATCTGTCCGATCGCGTCGATTTGACCGTGCATTGAAAGCACAGTTGCACGTACATTTGGGTCGAGGCTCTGGTTAATCCAGGCCGTGAAGATCGGGCCATCGGTCCGGCGCAGCAAATAGGCCGACCAGTAGGCGGCCAGGGCCATGCCAAAGTTAGCGGCCAAGCCAAAGGTGAACACGCTTACCATCAGCAGGGTATTGATGACGAAGAGCGCCCGAACCGCGCCCAGATGGCTATTTGTATCGATGCGGCGGCGCACGACTTCTGCGACACCCAACGTCAACAGCAGCGCCCCCGCGTTGATAATGCCAAACCACACGACGGGCTCAAGACGGCCGAGATCGGGAAATTGGAAGTTGGCAAGGAAATGCACTTCCCAGAGCCGGTCGAAGGTTTCGCTGGCCATCCCGAAGAAGAAGGCGATGCTGAAAATGGTCAGCAGAACTGGCCGTCGGCGCACGAGCTGCAAGCCACCGCGGAACGTTTCGCGCGCAAGATAGAGTGGGTTCCGCGGCTCGTGACGGGTTGGCCGAAAACCACGCTCGGGCATCACCACCACTAACAAGCCAGCCAGCGCGATCAGTAGCAGGCCAGCGCCCATGATTGGGAGGTTGAGGCGAATACTCGCGAGCGCGACGCTCACCCCGATCCCGATCAGCGCTCCAAGCTGGCTGGCCTGAGCGCCGCGAATGTAGACCGGCCCAAGATTATGCTCGCCAAGCTCATCCGCAATCCACGCTTCGCTTGCGCCGCTGGTGAAGGTAAATCCGACACCCCAGATCAGCTGCGATGCCAACACTGCCTCAAAACGTGGGATCGACCCTTCGAGCAGAAAACCAACGCCAATCAGAAAAACGCCAATGATGATTGATAGCCGCCGACTATACACATCAGCAATAATTCCCGTCGGAACCTCGCTGAAGAGAATCACCACCATGAGCGTGGTGCCGACGAACACAAGCTGGAACGGGTTAAGCCCTACGACTGTCACGTAGTACACCGCGGCCACAGTGAAAATCATCGACCGGGCCAGCGCTGACAGACCATTTAACAGGAGGTAGACGCCATAGGCACTGGGTTTGTTCACGAAAGCTCCTGCGAATGAATGGATTGCGCGCCGAAGTATGCCATAGCTCGGCTGATTTTGCTTCCGTCTTAGGATGTAATCCTGGAGGCCGCACACACGGCACTTCCAATGGGTGACTGGTATGAATCTTGCCCGCGGAAACGGATTTAACCCTCACCGCGATCGACAGGGAGAGCGAACGAGCGTGAGGCTGTGCTGAGCCAGTCGCACGTCGTCGACCTGGAACAGCCGAGGGAAGTACGTATGAAACGACTACGCCACGATCTTAACTATGCGATTAGCGCCGGCCTGCTTGTGGCCGCGATTGTCGCAATAACGACCGGGGTGGTCGCCCACCTCTGGGATCTCAACGACTTTGTGTATCACACCTACGCTGGCTATGTTATGACGGCGCTATCAATCGGTCACGTGTGGCTCAACTGGGGCCGGATGGTCGGGTACGTGCGGTTTCGGTTGGGTGGCCTGGGCCGAGCAGCAGGGATGAAGGCCCAAGCTCCAGCACCGTCAGTGGCGCCCGTGCCGGCAGTGGCAGCCGCCGGGCGTGTACCAAAACGTCCTAGCGGTTCCGTGTGGACATCCCGCCGTGGCTTTCTAGGCCTCACAATTGGCGGCCTTGCCGGCTTCCTTGGGGGTCGTGGGCTGCGTCAGCCGCCGGTGATCGCGCAGGGATCGGATCTGGGCGTAGTGTATCATGAGTGGAGCAAGCCGGGTGTGATCGACGTGCTGGGAAGCGTTGCCAACTGGGGCCAGCAGCCACCGCTCTACAAGGAGTATCCCGAGGCGCGGCAGATCCGGCTACCAAAGCCGAGCGGCGAGGGCGAGGTGACTGCCGAGCAAGCAATTCATCGTCGTCGATCGATACGTGACTACTCGGGTAAGCCCATGACGCTGGAGCAGCTTTCCCGCGTGCTCTTTTACACGGGAGGAATTAACAGCGAGCGGTGGGGCAGTCAGCTGCGGGCCGCGCCGTCGTCCGGCGCGCTCTACCCGATTGAGCTTTACCCAGTGGTTAATCGCGTCGACGGGCTGCGCTCTGGCCTGTATCACTACGGGGTTCGTGATCATTCCCTGGCGGAGTTACGGGTCGCGGACCTGCGCCAGACCGTGGTGCGGCACGGTTTGATGCAGGAGTTTCTGGGCGAGGCGAACGTCGTGCTCTTTATGACGGTCATTTTCCAGCGAATGCGGTTCAAGTATCAGGACCGAACCTATCGTTACGGGCTGATCGAAGCCGGGCATCTTGGGCAAAACGCCTACCTCATTGCGACATCCATGGGCCTGGGCGCGTGTGCGATCGGCGCCTTTATGGACGACGACATTAACGCGATGCTCGGGGTGGACGGCAAGAACGAAGCCGCGATTTATATGTTGGCGATCGGGAACGTTTAGCGGGGCGGCATCTGGTGGCCTACCGGGCACATCGCGGCTGCGCCACAGAGCGGCTATGACCACCTCATGACTACCCGCGGCAGCATCAGCTTCTAACTCGGCCAGCCGCTACACGTCACCCAATCGCGGCTGCGCTAAATGTAGTACATGGTTTGGCCGTCGCGCTCGCGTTTGCGTTGGGCGAGATCTTCCAGGGTTTGCGTTGCGAGATATGCTTCGCAAACCTGACGTAGACCGTACCATACCGCATTGAGAATTGCAGCCTCGTCCGGCCGCGGTGCTGGCTGAATACCCTCGGCCATCTCTACGATCGAGCCCTCAAGTGCCTGCAGCGCTTCGAGCAGCGTAATCTCGGCTGGCGGCTTGGCCAGGAGGTGTCCGCCTTGCGGGCCGCGCAAGCTTTGCACCAGTCCCGCACGTCGTAGTTGGATCAACAGCTGGTTGAGGTAGTTCTCGTCGATCGCTTGGCGGTCGGCGATGTCGCGACTGCGCACTGGGCCATGCCCATAGTGCAGAGCCAAGTCGAACAGCGCGCGGAGCCCATAGTCGCCTTTACTGGAGATACGCATAGGTAAGCTATAGTATCACGGCCGCAATACAGGGGCAAACGCCGGTACGCCGCAATGTTGTCCGGCTCCCGCCTACGGTATAATGCTTCGAACGTCGTTAGGTACAGCGGAACCGCCATTGGCGGTCCGCTCGAGTGATAGAGCAGACAATGCGTCCCATTTTACGTGTAATTGGTCTTGTGGGCGGCCTCGGCTTACTGCTGTATGGTCTCCTGCCGCAAAACCTGCCACAATATCTAAGTGGTGGTGCGCCCTACCTCGTTCCCCGTGTCAGCGATGCACAATGGATTGCCATCTTGTGGAGCAGCGCTCTGCTCTTTGGGCTCGCTGTTTGGGCAACACTACCACCGCTGCAGAGCCTCGGGACGCGTGTCAACGTCCGACCGGGCGTGCTCAATCTGGCGCTTGTCTTTTCGCTGCTGTTTGTCGTCCTAGCGCTACAGCTGCTGCATACCGAGTTTATCTACGCTGAAAGTATCTACAATCGGACGGAGACCAATCCAGAGTCGGGCGCCGCGATCAGCAACAGCCGGCCGATCATTCGGTCACTCCGGGTGCGCCGCGGCGATATCGTCGACCGCAATAACGTCGCGTTGGCTAGCAGTCGGCAAGCGGCGAACGGCTTGGCGCAGCGGACCTATCCGATTGCGCAACAGGCCGATATTCGTGCCTTCTCGAACATTCTCGGCTACTCGTCCGCCCAGTACGGCTGGTCCGGCCTAGAAGCTCAGTGGAATAGCTATCTTACGGGCGAGCAAGGCCAGGCATTCCGCTCGCTGACCGATGACTTGTACAACCGTCCACACACGGGCAATAACCTCCAGCTCACGATTGACTGGCGGCTGCAGGCGCGCACTTGGGATATCCTCAACCGGCTCGGCGAGGGCCGGCCTGCGTCGGCGATTGTGATGGACCCGCGGAGCGGGGCGGTCTTGGCGATGGCCAGCACGCCGGGCTTCGATCCAGGCAGCTTGGCGCTTAATCCTGATAATACGGACGAGGCCGAGAACGCGCGGATTTCCGAAGCGTGGACTGCAATCAACGCGAATGAAAATCGGCCGTTAATCAATCGGCCGCTGCAGGGCCAGTATGTGCCCGGCTCGACCTTCAAGGCGTTAACGGCGATTGGCGCCCTCGAAAATCCCGAGGTGCTCCGGCAGCCGCGGCCGATCGACTGCCCCAACGAGTACCGGCCCGATCCCAATGCTCCGCCCGTGGTCAACGCAGTTGGTCCGCCAAATCGTCCGGATCAGCCACCGCTCCAAACGATCATCGAGGCCGAGACTGACCGGGCGGTTGACCTTGGCGGCATCTTTGCGTTCTCGTGTAATACAGCCTTCGGACAGCTGGGCGTGAGGCTGGGGCAAGAAAAGCTTGTCGAGCTTGCCGAACGTTTTCATATTTTTCTGCCGCAGAATGCGCCGGAGCGCAATACCGATTTCACTGATCTGCCGCACGCCCCGAGCTTTCTAGCGGCCCAGCGTAACTTTCTAAATAGCGATTTAGCACTAGCGGATACGGGGTTTGGACAGGGCCAGCTACAGGTTACGCCGATGCAAATGGCGCTGATTGGTGCCACAATCGCGAATGGTGGGGTAATGCCACAGCCCTACCTTGTCGAAAGCGTGACCGATCCCGCCGATCCTGAAGTCAGGTTGTACCAGCATCGCGCGCCGCGCAACCTGCTCGACTCGCGCCGGCTGATCAGCGAAGAAGTCGCGGCTGAGATGCTGAAAATATTCCGCGAGGGTGTGACCGTGGGCTTCGGCAAGGCGGCCAATGTTAACAACAGTGGTGGTAAGTCGGGATCAGGCGAGGCCGGTAATGATATCATTCATGCCGCCTTCCTGGCGATCGCGCCTGTCGACGCACCGCGCTACGTGGTTTATGTCCAGATTGAAAATGGTCGTGACGGAGCCGGTGTCGGCGCCCGGACCGCTGGCGAGATTCTTAAGGCCGCATTCGAGATACTCGGCTAATCGAAAGGTAGAGCGCATGATCAATGTAGACCGCCTGGTCCAAACGTTCACCGCCTTGGTGGAAATCGACAATCCTTCGGGCCAGGAGCAAGCGATGGCGCAAGCTGTGATCCGCTTGCTGAGTGAGCGCGGGCTTGCGCCCCAGCAGGATGCCAAGGGTAACGTGATTGCGCGCCTGCCCGCCGAAGGCCCACCCCTGCTGCTTAGCGCTCATCTCGACAGCGTCGCGCCAGCCGTAGGGAAGCGGGCGGTTGTCGACGGTGAGGTTATCCGTAGCGCGGGTGATACGGTGCTGGGGGCCGACGATCTGGCCGGCGTATCTGCGATCCTCGAGGCTATTCAGGCAACACAGGAGCGCGGCAACTCTCACCGTGCCGCCGAAATTGTTTTCTCGGTTGAGGAGGAGGTTGGCCTGCGCGGCGTTCGGGCGTTGGATTTTTCGCTGCTCTCCGCCAGGCAGGGCGTAGCGCTTGATCTGAACGGCGAAGTGGGCGGGATCTGCATCTCGGCGCCGGCCCACGACCAGATTACGGTGACGATCCGGGGCAAGGCTGCCCATGCGGGTGTCGCTCCCGAAAAAGGCGTCAGCGCGATCGTCGTCGCGGCCGATGCCATTAGCCGTATGCCGCTCGGCCGTATCGACGCCGAGACAACCGCGAATATTGGTACGATCGAGGGTGGCGCGGCACGCAACATCGTGCCCGAGCAGGTCAAGCTCGTCGGCGAGGCGCGCAGCCGGGATGAGGCGAAGCTCGATCGGCAGACGGCGGCAATGCGCCAGGCCTTCGAGGCGGCGGCCGAACGACACGGTGCGCAGGTTGATTTCCAGGCAGAGCGAGTGTATGGCCCCCAGAAGATCGCGCCCGACGCACCAATCGTTCAGGTGTGCCAGGCGGCAGCACGCCGCGCCGGCCTCGAGCCATATTTGACCGAGACCGGTGGCGGCTCAGATGTCAACGTTTTCAACATGCACGGTATCGAGGCCGTTAACCTCAGCATCGGCTACCAGGAGATTCACTCGACCAACGAGCATATCGCCATCGCCGACCTCGAAAAAGCAGCCCGCTTGATATTCGCGCTGCTAGAGGTGTGAGCCCTGCAGGGCTCAACGCTGTTCTCCTAACTTGCTGGGAGCCGTATTTTCTGCCGCTGACGGCTTAACGCCTGATTGCTCCGGGACGCCGTCGAACGGTGCGCCACGCACGCACGATGAGAAAGAGCAGTGCGACAAAGAGGAGAAACGCAATAAGCGGTGCGAAGATCGCGAGAATGCTCAGCGTCAGCGAGGTGATGTCTTCGATAAACGAAACAACCGGATTTCCAAAGCCGGCCGTGGTAGCGGTCGCGACCGGCCGGACAGCTGCGCGGGTCGCATGGAAGCCGCCCGCCATAACGAAGCCGGCCGCCAAGGAGATGGCCGGGTGAATTTCGCTCAGGATATTGCTTTGGCTGGCAAAGACAATCGCGCCCGCTATCGGATGAATCAGTGTGCCAACCAGATGGGTAATGTGGTCAACGCCCGGCACCTTGTCGGCGACAAAATCCACCACCGCCAGTACACCTAAAAATGCGAGCGCAGGCGTACTGGCGAGCACGGAGTAGGGGTCTTGCAGCGTTAGGTAATCCAAGCGGCCGAGCAAGCCTACGGCGAGCAGCGGGATATACGCGTTGAGGCCAGCCGCGCTCGACAAGCCAAATCCACTAAACAGGTTGAACAGCATCTCCATATAAGGTTCCTTGCATTCAATGCATTGGCAGCACACATCCCGAGCAGACCGGCCGAAGGGCACACCACGCAGCGTTCAAGCAAACTTGCTTCACACTGGTCTCTTGTTTTTGTTTCTTGTTCTCGCCATGGCAAGCTGCGCGCCACCGACGACGCCGCAAGCGACAAGCCGCGTCGCTAACGCGATCACCACGAGCGTACCCGCGACGAGCAGCCCGTCGACGCTTCAGGTCCTTCCCTCGCCTACCAGCGCTCCGCCGGCCACGGCTACCACGACGCCCAGCCCCACTGCGCTCCCGTCTGCTACCCCAACGTTTGGGCCATCGGCCATCCCGACTGAGCTCATAGTGCAACCGACGCCGGCGCTGCCGGCCTTGGACGTCGTGCAGCGAAGCGAGATTTTCGAAAAGGTTTGGGGTACCGTGGCCGAGCACTACTTGTATGCCGACTTTAGCGGGGCTGACTGGCAACGGATTAAGCAAGAGTACCAGCCACGTGTGCTCCAAGCTAGCTCCACCCCCGAGTTCTATGCAGCCTTGGCCGCGATGGTCAAACAGCTCGGCGACGAGCATTCGCGGTTCCTCGATCCCCAGGCGGCGTATCGGGAGCAAGCGCTTTCGACGGGCGAAGTTTATGTGGGGATTGGCGTGGCGACAATCGATGACCCACAAGGGCGTCTGGTAATGACCGTCTTCCCGGGCAGCCCGGCAAGTGAAGCCGGCATCAACAGACGTGATATTATTGTGGCGGTCGATGGCCAGCCGGTGGACCCCCGAGGCAGGCGTATCGAAGGGCCTGCAGGCACAAGCGTACGGCTTGATGTGCGCGATCCGAATGGTGCGCAGCGGACGGTGACCTTGCAACGTCGGGCAGTGCTGGAGCAGTACATGCCGGAGGTGTACCTGCTCGATGGGACCGGCGTCGGCTACCTTCTCATCCAGTCGTTCTGGCCGTCGGAGACCCCGCAGGTAGTTGAGCAAGCCTTGCAGCAGTTCTTCGCGAACCATGAGGGCGAGCTAGTGGGGTTGATCGTCGACGTCCGGTCCAATCGCGGTGGCTGGCGCAGCGTGCTCGAGGGTCTGCTGGGGAACTTTGTCCAAGGCGAGGTTGGTGCTTTTTATAGCCAAAGCTCCAGCTATCCCCTGCGCGTCACCTCTACCGGCGTTTACGAGCGGATGAAGGCGCTGCCGGTGGTCGTGCTGGTCGATCGTTCTACGAAGAGCTATGCGGAGATATTCGCGGCTGTGCTGCAGTCGCAGGGCCGTGCCCAGGTAGTTGGCGTCAACACGGCCGGCAATACCGAGACAATTTATCCCTACGATTTCGACGATGGCTCGCGGCTATGGGTTGCCCAAGAAGGATTTCGGCTCCCGGATGGCCTAAATCTTGAAGGCCGCGGCGTGGTGCCCGACCGGTCGATGCCGGTTGACTGGCTGCAGTTCAGCGAAAGGCGCGACCCGCACATTGTTAAGGGGGTTGAGCTTATTCGCCGACGGGCCGCCGGCTTAGACTAAGGCGACAATGCGCTTCCTAATTGCAGGCTCCGTGGTGTGACGACCGCACACAAACCAATGCGTGGGAAGCTTATAGCTGGACAAGGAGGACGCTGATGACGATGATTGCGGAAGTTGTTGGGCGTGAAGTATTGGATAGTCGAGGTAACCCAACGGTTGAAGTCGATGTGCGCCTAGAGGACGGCGCGGTTGGTCGAGCGATTGTGCCTTCGGGAGCGTCAACCGGAGCGCATGAGGCGGTCGAGCTACGTGACGGCGACAAGGGCCGCTATGGCGGAAAAGGCGTACAAAAGGCAGTTGAGAACGTCAATCGCGCGATCGCGGAAGAACTCGTGGGCTTGAGCGCCGTCGATCAGGTCGGGATTGACCGCATCTTGATCGACCTTGATGGCTCGCCCAACAAGGGGAAGCTCGGCGCGAACGGGATCCTCGGCGTTTCGTTGGCCGTCGCCAAGGCCGCCGCAGCGTCTCTGGACATTCCGTTGTATCGATACCTCGGCGGCGTCTTCGGCCATACGCTGCCGGTGCCGATGCTGAACATTCTCAACGGCGGTAAGCACGCCGAAAATAGCGCCGATTTCCAGGAGTTCATGGTCATGCCGGTTGGCGCGTCCTCCTTTGCGGAAGGACTGCGCTGGGGCACTGAGATTTACGCGGCGCTTAAGGGCGTGCTGCACGACCGTAAGCTGGCGACCACGGTTGGCGATGAGGGTGGCTTCGCGCCCGCGCTCCCGACGAACGAGGCGCCGCTTGAGGTGATCATGGAGGCGATCCAGAAGGCCGGCTATCGAGCCGGCGAGCAGATCATGTTGGCGATGGACCCGGCCGTGACCGAGCTATACGAGAATGGGTCGTACAACCTCGCGCGCGAGGGGCGCCAGCTGTCAGGTGCAGAGCTGGTCGATTATTGGGTGCAGCTCGTCGACAAGTACCCGATCATTTCTATCGAAGATGCGCTAGCCGAGGACGATTGGGAGAACTGGGCCGTGTTGCGTGAGCGTATCGGCGACCGCGTGCAGCTCGTCGGCGATGATCTCTTTGTAACTAACGTCGAGCGGCTGCGTCGCGGCATTCGCGAGCGCTCGGCGAACTCGATCTTGATCAAGCTCAACCAGATCGGCACGCTGACCGAGACCATGGATGCAATCTCGACAGCGCAGCGCGCGGGCTTTACCGCGATTGTCTCGCATCGGTCCGGTGAGACCGAGGACGTGACGATTGCGGATTTGGTCGTCGCGACCAACGCCGGTCAGATCAAGACCGGTGCTCCCGCACGTACGGATCGCGTGGCCAAGTACAACCAGCTGCTGCGGATCGAGGAGGAGCTGGGCGATGCCGGTAAGTACGCCGGTATGAGCGCGTTCTACAACATTCGACGCGGCTAATTTCAGTGCAAGGACGCAAGGCTGCAGCGTAACCAGGGTGCACTCCTTGTGTCCTTCGATAGTGGCACTTAAGCGATGCTGATAACAATCGATCTAGAACATCCCGACAACGACGTCGAGGTGGTGGGCCTAGCGGAGGGCGAGACGCTCGAGGTGCGCCTGGGTCCCCGGGGCTACGCCGCCTACCGTTTGTTCGGGGCTGCGGCCCGGATGCTCTTTCTCTCGATGCAGGATCTGCGGAAGCCGGATATCGCGGCTGCGACCGAGATGATGATCGAGAAGGAAAGTAGCTTTATCCGGCAGCGCTTGGACGAGCTACGCCGCTCCGTAGGAGGTGGCGAGGCTGCCCGTCAAGGCGGTCCAAACGATCGGCGTCCCAGTGGCCCAGCGAGAGGCAGCGGCCCAGACGCGCGGCGGCCCGGCGGTCCACCTCGGCGTGGTGATGGGCCCCCGAAGGGACGCAACGGGCGTGACGGCGGGTCGCGCACCTGACGAGGGAATGCAATCGGCCACCTGCTCCTGAGCAGGTGGCCGATTTGCGCTGCGGAGTGTGGAGAGGGTAGAGCAAGCGCCCGGAAAAGCTCCTACCGTTTTGCGGTAGACGGCTTCGCTGGCTGCTTGGGCGCGACGACATTGACGCCCTTCGGTGGCTTCACGCCTGGACCGTAGACATAAAAATCTTCCCACGGCCAGTACTTGCTCGACAGGTTGTCGTTGTGCAAAACTCGGCCGTCGGCGGTCGTGACGATGCGCTTCATCTCGACCTCTTTGCCAGCCCGGCCATGCACCAGCTGCCGAACCTCGCCGCGCTTGAGCGTTGGGTCGTACTGCCAGTTGGCGACGCCCTGTGGCTTGATGTTCTTGGACTCAGGCCCGACCATCTTGGTCTTGCGCGCGTCGTTGAAGCCATAGAGCGAGAAGGTGACGGTGGCAGCCTTGGGATCGGTGCTCGCGAACATGTACACCGGACCGCCCGTGTCATTGCGCCATTTGAAGTCGACGTAAGGAGAAAAGACGGTTGCGTCAAAGCCGTCAATATTCTCGTAGAAGTTGATAACGAACGAGTGCGGCCGGCGCTCGACAATGTCAAGGCCTGCGTTGAACACCGCGCGGTACATGGTGGTCGACACTTGGCAGATCCCACCGCCGGTCACCTTCTCCAGCTGCCCATTGACGATGGCGTAGCCTTCCACGAAACCGTCCTCGCTACCCGCCGAGCCAAGCGCCTGGTTGAATGAGAACGTCGCGCCAGCTGGAACAATCAGGCCATTCATTCGGGCAGCGCCCCGGGCGATATTGTTCACGCGTTCGGTGATCGAGCCATAATAACCCGTGGTCGCGTGACTCAAGGCCTGAATTGTCGGCATGGGCCGCCGGAGGGCTGCGGGCAGACCTGAGCGATCGAGCGCTTGTGCACCAAGCCGAGCGAGCTGGATCGCTTTCTTCGGCGTCTCCGGATGATACTCGAACTTGGCACGCTCGAAGTATTGCACCGTGTACGGACGACCGTCGTCCGCGCTAATCTCGGTAAACTCCTCCGACAGCGGGTAGCCGAAGATCTGGAGACCACCATTGGCAAGCCAGAAGGCACGGAAGCCAAGCCGAATGGAGTGACCCGTCTGCGGGAAGTAGGTCACCAATTTGCCGTTCGCACCAGCGCGAGGCTGGAACGCCTCCTCTGTGCGTCCTTCGACCAGCGCCCGTCCGAGCTGCGCCACCGAGACATAATGATTTGGCTCAAACTCAGGATGTAGCTCCAGCTTGGCGCGCTCAAAGTACTGAACCTGTAAGTTGCCTTCTTGCACCACTTCGGTCAGCGGCAGACCAAAGATCGGAACACCGCCTTTTTGCTCGAAAAAGGTCTTGATGCGCGTGCCGATGTTGTGGCCGGTCTCTTTGAAGTGGCGGAACGGACTCGTGGCGGCTGCGCTGGACGCGCGAGCTGGTGCCCCGATTGTTCCGGCGATAAGCGCCAAAGCGAACGCCAGAAACAATAGACGGTGGGAACGATGGAACACAATTGCCTCTCTTCACGACGGGGTCTTGGCTTTGGTGGCATTATAGTGGAGCTGAGGGGAG
>JADDQE010000211.1 GCA_016781525.1 bacterium
GATTGGCTAGTTGGAATAATGGTATTACCACGCAGCAAGAACTACGCCGCTAAGGTCCCGCAGGTCGCCTATCAGCACCAGGAGATAGGGTGCCTGGGTATCGTTAGGCAATATACGGGAAGATCGACGGTCTAAACGAGGGAAGCCGTTGTGCCATCGGCTTCATCGATGGTATCCTTCGGGGGTATTGGCGCAGAATATTTTACAATGGAGTGCAGAATAGGTCTTGAATATACACCAGCATCATGCTATAGTGATATTGATATAACTCGCGCTCTCCCACAAACCCCTGATAGCAAAGGTCGGTGCGACATTGATCAACGTACTCGATCAGGTAGTGGCCTACGCGCGGCAGCACCGCGTTCTGACCTATGAGACATTGCTCCGCTACATCCCCTTGCCAGAGCTCGATATTCCTCTCGTTGACGAGCTTTTTGCAATTTGCCTTGCGGAAGATATCGAAGTAGCCGAGGCAGCTCCTGCAGATAGCCCGGATGAATATACCGACCAGCCGGAGCTAGACGATGCAGAGCTTGAGCAGGTGTTGAGCGGGGAGCCCGGTCTGGAAGACCCGATCCGGCTATATCTGCGCGAGATCGGGCGCATCAGCCTGTTGACCGGCAAAGAGGAAATGCAGCTTGCCCAACAAGTGGAGCGGGGCGAGCTAGCCGCGGCGCGGCTCCACGAGGGCGGCTTCCTGCGGGAAGAGCGGCCGATTCTCCAGCAATGGATTTGTGAGGGCGAGGCCGCGCGCCAGCATCTGATTAACGCCAATCTCCGGCTGGTTGTCTCGATTGCCAAGAAATATGTTGGGCGCGGCCTCTCGTTCCTCGATCTGATCCAGGAGGGCAACATCGGGCTGATGCGTGCCACCGAGAAGTTTGATTACACCAAAGGCTACAAGTTCTCGACCTATGCCACGTGGTGGATCAGGCAGGCGATCACGCGCTCAATTTCGGACCAAAGCCGAACAATTCGGTTGCCCGTGCATGTTGGCGAGACAATCAACCGCGTCAAAAAAACGGCACATCTGCTGCAGCAGGCGATGCAGCGCGAGCCAAGCTCCGAGGAGATCGCGAAGGCAATTGGCATCTCCGAAGATAAAGTGCGGCGGGTGCTGGAGGCGGCGCGGCTGCCGGTCTCGCTGGAGCAGCCGGTAGGCGAGGATGGCGATTCGGTATTGGGTGATTTTATCGAGGACGACCGCTCATCAGCGCCGCTCGACAACGCGTCGCACCAGATTTTACGGGAGCAGATCGACGGAGTGCTGGCGCGGCTACCCGAGCGCGAGCGCAAAATCATCCAATTGCGCTACGGCCTTAATGACGGCCGCTATCGCACGCTCGAGGAGGTCGGCAAAGAGTTTGGGATTACACGGGAGCGCATCCGGCAGATCGAGTCCAAGGTGCTGCGTAAGCTGCGGCATCCCTCGTATGGCCGGACGTTGCGCTCGTATCTCGAGTAGCTCCTGGCGAGGCGAAGCGGCTACACGGCGCTCGATCACAGCGATCGGGCGCCGTTGTTTTGGCTCCCCGAGTGCAGGAACAACGTTTGGCTAAGGGGCTGGGCGCTGGACAGGTTGGCTGTGTCCGTGTACAGTCGCGCACAAATGTGATGGTGCAAAGGAGCATCTTGTGGAGCAGAACGTTATAGGCGTGGTCGGGGCTGGCCAGATGGGCGCTGGTATCGCCCAAGTATGTGCGCAGCACGGTTATTCGGTCAAGCTGCTCGACGTCAATGCTGCAGCGGTGCAGCGCGGCATCCAAGCCATCGGGGCGTCGCTGGATCGCTTTGTGAAGAAAGGGACGCTCAAGGCGGAGGAAAAAGCGGCGACACTAGACCGCATTACGCCAACAGCGGAGCTTCAGGATTTTCGTGATGCACGTATCGTCATCGAGGCGGCAACGGAGCGTAGCGAGCTCAAATTTGACCTCTTTCGGCGCCTCGATCAGATCTGCCCACCCGAAACTATCCTCGCCTCAAATACCTCGTCGATCTCGATCACCGAAATTGCCGCCCAAACCAAGCGCCCGGCGAATGTCATAGGGATGCACTTCTTCAATCCTGTACCATTGATGAGCTTGGTCGAAATTGTGCGCGGGCTCTTAACCAACGACGAGACCTACCAGGCCGTCGACGTGTTGGCACGCGAGCTTGGCAAAATACCTGTCGAGGTCAACGATTTTCCCGGCTTTGTGTCGAATCGGATCCTGATGCCGATGATTAACGAGGCGATCTATACCCTCTACGAGGGGGTGGCAAGCGCCGAAGCGATCGACACGGTGATGAAGCTTGGGATGAACCATCCGATGGGACCACTCACCCTGGCGGATTTTATTGGCCTAGATACCTGCCTGGCGATCATGGAGGTGCTGCACGACGGCTTTGGTGATCCGAAGTACCGACCGTGTCCGCTGCTCCGTAAGATGGTCGCAGCGGGGCTACTGGGAAAAAAATCCGGGCGGGGATTCTACCAGTACGGATAATGAGACGTGGATGAGCGGCGCGCTTCCTCGTCGCGTACTCACGGATACAAATACCCAGGAATTTTATTCTTGGCTAGCATGTCGGTATTTACCGCATTTGACTCTCGGATTCGTGGTTGGTAGACTTCTCGCGATCGAATCTGCTAACCCGTGCGTTGCTTAGGCTCCTCGCGATCTCGCTCATCACTGGTTGTTTCCCGGCGTACAGGTTTACCTTGGAAGCAAAGGGTCTGTTCGGGCCAGGCTGCCCGATATCTTGGTGGTGAGCCCTATCGAGCTTGAGCTAGGTGATTTGAAGAGGAAGAGAAGGAAGAAGGTATGAAACGCTCGCCACGTTTGCTGGCGCTTGTGCTGATGCTGGCGGTCGCCGCTTTTGGCGCCGCGCAGGTTGCTGCTCAGTCGCCTGGATCGGTTGCCGCCCCCGTGCTCCCGGCCCAAGCCAATGCCATCCGCGATCAGTACGTCGTGGTGCTCAAAGAGGGTGCTAACCCGCGTGCTGTTGCCGCGGTAGCTCAAGCAAACCCCAAGTTCGTCTACGAGGCGGCGCTCAATGGCTTTGCCGCTGAGCTCAATGCCGGTCAGCTGACCGCCCTGCAGCACAACCCCAACGTCGCCTATATCGAGCAAGATCAGACGGTCTCGATCAGCACAACTCAGAGCGGAGCGACCTGGGGCCTGGACCGGATCAACGCCCGCAGCGGCACCGACGGTACCTTTACTTACACCAGAACGGGTAAGGGTGTTACGGTGTACATCATCGACACCGGTATCGATGTCGGCCATAGCGAGTTCACCGGCCGGCTGTCGACCGCCTACTACGACGCATTCAGCGACGGCCGGCGGGGTGACGACTGCAACGGTCATGGTACGCACGTGGCCGGCACCGCTGGCGGCACGAAGTATGGTGTCGCGAAGGGGGTAACGCTCGTGCGGGTACGTGTGCTCGACTGCAATGGCTCGGGTGCGTGGAGCGGCGTTATTGCGGGGATGGATTGGGTAACATCACGTCATGCGGCTGGTACGCCGGCAGTAGCCAATCTGTCGCTCAATAGCGGTGCGAGCAGCTCGGTTGACGCCGCTACGAACCGGATGATCGATGATGGTGTCGTGGTTGCGGTAGCCGCCGGTAACTCCAACGCCGACGCGTGTAACTACTCGCCTGCACGTGTTTCTCGCGCGCTGACGATCGGCGCGACAACCAGCGGCGATGCCAAGGCTTCTTGGTCCAACTATGGGAGCTGCCTGGATTGGTTCGCGCCGGGCCAGAGTATCACCTCGGCGTGGATCGGCAGTGGCAGCACCGAGATCAAGACAATGAGTGGCACTTCGATGGCCGCTCCACATACGGCAGGGGTGGCGGCGCTCTACCTTCAGGGCAATCCGAGTGCATCCCCTCAGAGTGTTCGAACTGCCCTGTATGACGCGACAACCAAGCGGATTGTCACCAGCTCAAGTACCGGCAACAATCATCTGCTCTACACGAATTATTAGGCACCGCAAAAATGTAGAACGTCAACCACCAGCTTTTCCACACTGGTGGTAGCGAGAGTTGTAGCTGAGCGGGTTCGTCCCTATGAAAATGTGCAGTACATTTTTGTGGCGGGTAACCCGCTCACTTGACTGCGAGATTCTCTGCGGCGCATCAAGAGAATCTGCCTGTATGGCTACTTGCCCTACGCGCTAGGTGTTAAGTCTCGCGCATGACGGCCACAACGACCAGGCCTGATGCAAAGGTGATCCCAGCCACCGTCGCAATTGCCCATGTAATCCCAAACATATCGGCGACGATACCTGCGAGCAGCGCGCCTACCGCATAACCTAAATCACGCCGGAAGCGGTATACTCCAAGTGAGCGGGCACGCCACTGAGGATGCGAAGCATCGCTGACCACGGCAATCAGAGCAGGATCCGCCATCGCTGTCCCAATTCCAAGTAGAACGCTACCAGTCAGCCGCCAATTAAACGAGCCGCTTGCGATGGTAAGCCATAGACCTGCAGCTTGCGGAAGCATCAAGACGTCGCCGGTCGTCAGCTGAAGCCTCCCATTGAGGAGGCGAAGCAAGGTGCTTTTGCCGGCACCGCGTCGACGCTCAGCACGAGCCGCCGCGGATACGCCTCGGCGCCGCTCAACTGCCGCGGCTGACACCCCACGTCGTCGGAGCAGGGCCGAGCCACAGAGCGCACTTGAGGATATCGTCACGACTGCATCGCGAGCATTGGGAAGCCAGCTTGGAAAGCAGATCGTGCGCGGTCTTCTGGGGTCGATGTTCGGCGGAGGCCGTTCGAGTCGGCGATAAGCGAGGCTGCTTGGGCTCCTACGCCGGGAGATCGGGCAGCCATTGGTCTGTCCTGTCCGCCCGGCGCCGGCTGTCTCCTCCTATAGAGCGCGGGATACTAGGCCCGTGCTTGTTCGTCGAGTGTGACTTCGTCGATGAGCTTAACTTCTTCAGGCGCTAGCAGTGGCCGAACCGACGCCGCCGCGTTGGCTTCCACTTGCTCCGGTGTTTTTGCTCCAGGAATCGCAACCGTTACCGCGGGGTGGTTAAGGACGAAGCGCAGTGCCAGCTGCCCCAGCGTTTGGTCGTTTCGTTCTAGCGCGCGGAGGCGTTCGACCTTGGCAAGGCTGTCCCTGAACCATGGCTCATTTGGCCAATTGTGACGAACATCACCTTCCGGGAAGCGCGTGTCGGCTGTAAACTTCCCCGTCAACAACCCCTTCTGGAGCGGGCCGCGCAGCACAGCGCCAATTTGGTGTTGCTGAAGATAGGGTAGGATTGAGCCCTCAGCCTTCCGGTTAAGGATACTATATTCCACCTGGACCACATCGACGCCGCCGTCTTGGTTGAAGTGCTTGATGTAGTCGAAGCTATCCGTCGAGACCCCCGTCGCGCGTACCTTGCCAGCCTGCTTCAGCTGCTCGAACGCGCGCATAAATGCTTCGGTCTCTTCGGGCTTGTCCCACCAGATATGGCAGAAGTACACGTCGATGTAGTCGGTCTCCAGGCGGCGCAAGCTGGCTTCGAACGCCTCGACCACCTTCTCCGGCCTATCATACACCGGCTCGCGCTGGGGATCGCGATGGTGGCCCATCAGCCCGCCTTTCGTCGCAACAATCACTTGGTCACGGCGACCTCTAAGTACCTGGGCGACCAGCGTTTCGCTGTGGCCGTTGCCATATACGTCGGCTGTATCGATAAAATTGATGCCAAGCTCCAAGGCTCGCTCCATCGCCGCGATCGAGGCCTTGTCTTCCACTGGCCCCCACGCATCACCACCGATTGCCCAGGCTCCAAAGCCAATCTCCGACACCTCCAGCGAAGTTTTGCCAAGTCTTCGATACTCCATATTCTTCCCCTTCACGAAACCTCGGTGCTGGCTGAGCTTGCCGTGCAACACCTAATGCCAAGATACAGCCGTACGGCTGAAGCACATTCGGAATGCAGGCTGCAGCCCCGACAGCTGACCCATGATGGATCACCTAGCAATTAAGTAACCATAGCCTAACCACTCGGCTTTGCTTCCCAACGCCGGCCATGTCGCGCTACGCTGCGAAGCCGGCGTGCTATAATCCCCACGACCTTTGCACTCAAGTGTCGCAGCGGCGCAGTAAGTATGACCACAATTACTCTTCGCGACCTTCTACGTCTCGCACTACCGCCTGGGAGCACCCTTGTGACTCCGGGCGATGGATCACAACAGCATATTGTGAACGCTGTGAGCTTGCGGGCAACACCCCCCGCCTTTCCTCAGCTTCGCGGCGGCGAGATCGCGCTCGTGGGTGTCGCTCAGGCACGGCTGCTTGATGAGCGGCTGACGTTGCCGGTGATTGTACGCCGCCTCGCTGATGTGCCCGTCGCCGCGATTGGGGTAGTCGGCCCAATCGACGAAGATGCGCTGGAGGCCGCGAATGCTGCCGACATGCCCTTGGTACAGCTGCCCAACCAAGCGGATCTGCGAGGTATCGAGCGCGAGATTCAGCGGCTGCTTCTGGACCCTGACGTACAGCTCGAGCGGCGTGCTGCCCAGCTCTACAGTGAGCTGACGTTGCATGTGGCGGCGGATGACGGCGCTGAAGGAATTGTGCGTTTAACCGCTGAGCGTACGGGCTGTGCGGTCTCCTATCTTAACGCCGAGGGCGAGGTGCGCTTGCAAGCCGGTCCTCGCCGCTTCCGAGCGGCGTTTGCGCTCGTGGCAACACCACCCCTCCCACGCCAAGAGGTGCTCGACCTCGTCGTGCAGGCGTACCCGATTGGTCAGCCCACGCAGCAGCTGGGTTATATCGCGCTCGCAGCGTCAACTCTCGATCGCTGGGATGAGCTGGCCGGGATCCAGGCTGCTACTGCGCTCGCCCTGGAGCTGGCAAAGCAGCAGGCGGTCCAGGCGGCCGAGACGCGCATCCGTGGCAATGTGCTCCGCACAATCCTGAGTGGCACGATCACCGAGCCTGGATCGTTACAACAGCAGGCGGCCGAGCTGGGCTATGATCTGCAGCGGCCCCATCTTGGGCTCGTCATAGCGCCAGCGGATGCAAGCACAACGGTGTCGCACGTTTATGAGTGGCTCCGCCGGCTCCTGACTCGACAGCAGCTGGCCGCGCCCACACTGCTGCGTGACGAGACGATTGTCTGTTTTTGTCCGAGCGACGAGCAGTTGACCCAACCGTACCGCCTGCTTCGAGCGCTGGAGGCTGAGGTTCCCGTTAACGCGGGCGTGAGCACGCTAGCGGAGACGGCTGGTCAGTGGTTGCGAGCGTATGATGAGGCGGAGCAAGCATTGCTTCTCGGGCGTCAGCTCTTTGGCCCGGGCAACATTACCGCCTTTAGCGACCTTGGCGTTTATCGTTTGCTGCTTGAGCTGCGCAACTCATCGGAGCTCCAAAGTTTCTATCTCCAAACATTGGGAGCGCTAACCGAACATGATCGGGAGAATGGTACGGAGTTTTTGCATACACTCGAAGGCTATTTCGCAGCCCTAGGTAACTTGCACCAGGCGGCTGATCTGCTGCACATCCACCGGAACACGTTGATCTATCGCCTGCGGCGCATCGCTGAGGTCAGCAGCCTTAGCCTTAAACGGGCAGAGGATGTTCTGGCGCTTCAGATTGCGCTTAAGGTCCATCGCGTGCTGACGGTGACGCGCTAAGTGTCGCCGGCGTTGGTGCATGAGGGGGATAGCGCGATGGTTGGCGAAAGCGGGCGGTAAGTCACCTCTGCCGCTGAGCGGCGCCGCGTGGTTAGATGTTCGGCTGCTGGGTTTGGCAGCAGATTGGACGGGGGGTCCGGTGAAGTGGAAGGCGAGGCTTCGTAGCAGCCCGCTGATAGGTATGGCATGTTTGCGAAGCGAGTATCGTTGGAACTGCAGCCGACACTTCATTGATGTCGCGGTGTTTGGCAAACCACGGTATCGAAAATACTTGGAAGGAGGCCCACCATCAGATTCTTCAACCGAAAAGAAGTCGTGACCCCAACTCTACTTCTAAGTGAGGCGGGCGTAATGGTGGAGGCGCTTAAGCATCATCTCTTTCCGCCGGGTGGCAAGCGGCCCAATCAGTATCATCAGCAGGTGCCCGCTCCTCAGGGCGCCGCAGTAATCGCCATTCAATTCGTGCATGAAGTCGGCGAGCGTTTCGGTGCGCTACAAGTATTTCAGCTGCAGTATGTGCATCGTGCGCCCGGCCGCGATCTGTACGACGAGTACCTGGCGGCGCCCTTCGACTCGGTCGAGCTTGCTGCGACCCCGGCTGGCCCTGAGGCGCTTAACGCGAATCAGCGGCGGGTGCTGACGGCGCTACTGCAGGGCAGCGATGCGAAAGCCTGGGAAGCGTCGCAGGGCTTCCGTGCGGAAATCGAAGGCCGCAGCTAGTCCTTGGCCTGTTTCCAAAAGGGTTGTGATCGCGCGCCAGGCCGGCCGCTGACTGCTTGTGCTCGATACGTGTCAAGGCGATGCTGCGCAGCACTTGTACGACAAGCTGGGCTATATCGTCGCGGGGGTCATTCCGCAGTACGCAGAAAGCGCAGATGGTAGCCTGCATCCCTCGGTTTTTTACTACAAGCTGCTGCCCTCGTAGGCGCCCGCCGCTAGCAAGTGATTGGGGCTAGGGCTGGAGCACGTCCGCGCTCTGGCCTTCGATCTCGATAACGACCTGCTCAACCGACGGAAACTGCAGCAGCGTCCGCTCAATCTGGTGGCGGATCATCAGCACTCGTGCTGAGCCGCCTCCGTAGGCGCGCAGCTCATCGGAGAAGTTCGCGGTGGCAACGCCATCGACGATCGTCAGCTTGAGCAGCTTGACCTCATAGCCCCAATCCTGACGCCGCCCCGGATAGCTTAAGATTTCCTTGAGGGTTGGAAGGGCCGACGTTGCTCCCGCCGCGTTGCCATCCGGCGGGCCGTTGAGGAGCTCGCGCAACGCAGCTGTAGCCACTTGTGGGCTACGTTCGATCGCCTGCTTGAAGACGATTACATCCTGTAGGCTGGGATCGGCCCACACTACATCCACAAGCTGAGTTGCTTCTTCGGGGAGTACCTGTACGGCGACCCGCTTGACCACGGTTCCATCGCCGCGTACGAGCTCAAACGTTGCGTCGCCGGAAGGAGTCGGCGGCGGAGCGCTCTCGGTATTCCAATGAACGTTTGCGACAGCATAACCGACGCCGTCTGGTCCGCTGACAACCGGAACGGACTGTTCCAACATGGTTCCGTTGCCCCAGGTTATGCGGACGATCAGAGGCTCGCCTGGAGCGGCGCCACGTAGCGCGACATGGAGTGGCAGCGTAATCGCCTGACCTTCTCGTGGGCTGTCAACCTGGATGCCGACTGATGCCGCTGCTGCCATGATCTGCACTGGCACGCTTTGCAGGACCACGATCGAGCCGTCCTTGGCGCTCGCCTCGAACACCTCGAGGCTGCCTACTTGGCTCTCGGTGGGGGCCGTAAACTCGACCACGCCCTCGAACGGACCACCCTGCCCTATGTCCGGTGCCTGCACCATGACCGGTGCAATGCCAAGCACGTTGCCGCCGGCGTCTTTGAGCTGAGCGACGAGTGTCGCCTCGAATGGCCAGAAGTTGGTTGAGCCGCGGACTACGATTGTGCCGTCAAGTGCCACACCCGGCTGCGGCTCCACAATATTGATGATGCGTGCGGACGAAGCTGTGACGACGGGTGCTAATCCGCTCGCCTCGGGCACTATCGTCGGTGCTGCCACGCCTGCTGTGGGCGACGGCGCAGCCGCACTCGTGGTGTTTGATGCTATTGGGGCGGAGGAGGATGCGACTTGTGCCGGTGCTGGGCGCGCTTGTTCTTCAACCATAGCATCGGGTGCCGGTGAACCGCAGGCAACCAGAAGTGCGAGACCAAGTAAAAGACTAAACAGTTTAGGGTTCATGGGGACCTCCTTGTCGATCCCCAGGATAGCAGTCAGCACGGGGGTTGTCGCTGATGTTGCCCCAATACCCTTGTGGTGCCTCGTTGACAAGCTGACACCGTGCTGATACATGCGTTCGGGCGCGCCGCCTGCATCTCGCCGGGATTAGCTTTCCATCCAGCGCGCCGCCGTCCAGCCTAGGTGTGCATGGCTGTTGAAAAGCCGTAAGATTCGCCGCTCGCCAGCCCAGTCGACGACGCTGATTGTCGCAGGATCGAGAAACATACTGCGTGCTGCTCCGACGGCTACGCCTAGCGTTGCGGCAACCAGCGCTTTGAGCGGACCGACATGTGAGACGAGAACGATGGTCTCACCCGCATGCTGCTTGCAAACCTGGCCCGCATACAAACTGACGCGCTGGTGCATCGCGGCGATGCTTTCGCCTCCGGGCGGAGCGATCGTCGGGTCGGCTTCCCACGCATGAAGCTGAGCGGCGGAGTCGGCGCTGTGAGCCAATACCTCGGCACGGCTGAGGCCCTCCCACGCGCCGAACGCGCTTTCACGGAGGGGGTCTGCCGTGGTCACCACAAGCTCATGTATGGCAGCGATTGGAGCGGCGGTCTCTTGTGCACGGCGGCGGGGACTGCTGTACACTGCGCTGATCGGCAAGGGTTGTAGCGCTGCGGCCAACTGCTGGGCCTGCTGCTTGCCTCGCTCGGTGAGCTCGTCGTCGCGACTGCCAATGTAGCGCATGTCACGGTTGGCGGCAGTCTCACCGTGACGCACTAAAATGAGCCGAACCGTCGCGGAAGGGTTCATGCTCCGATGGCCCTCAACACGCGGGCCATCTCAATTGCGGTTACTGCAGCCTCGAAGCCCTTGTTGCCCGCCTTTGTTCCAGCGCGCTCGATCGCCTGCTCAATCGTCTCGGTGGTGATAACGCCGAAGATGCAAGGAATGCCTGTTTGGGTTCCTACCTGTGCAATTCCATTTGCCGCCGCCCCGGCCACGTAGTCGAAGTGGGCCGTGGCACCGCGGATCACCGCTCCGAGTGCGACGACGGCGTCGACGTTGCCCTGCTCGGCGAGCTTCCGGCACGCAACCGGAATCTCGAACGAGCCCGGTACATATACAACCGTGATATCGTCTTGGCTAACTCCATGCCGGCTGAGGGCGTCGATGGCGCCTTCAAGCAGCTGCTTGGTGATGAACTCATTCCATCGGCTGACAACAATGCCGATCCGCAGCCCGGTCCCGACAAAATCTCCCTGAACTATGCGCATTGATGTACCTCCAGTAGATGTCCCATTTTATCTCGCTTGGTCGCGAGATATTGCTGATTGTGTGGTCCCGGCTCGACCAGCAGCGGCACTTGCTCGACGATCTCAAGTCCATAGCCCTGGAGCCCATGCAGTTTTTTGGGGTTATTTGTCAGCAAGCGCAGCTGATTGATACCTAAATCGAGCAAAATCTGGGCGCCAATCCCATAGTCCCGTAAATCGCCGGGAAAGCCCAGCTGCAGATTTGCCTCGACGGTATCAAGTCCTTGTTCCTGAAGCGCATAGGCTCGTAGTTTGTTGTGTAAGCCGATACCACGCCCCTCTTGGCGCAGATACAGCAGCACACCCCGTCCTTCGGACGCAATCCGCTGCAGGGCGGTGTGGAGTTGCTCGCCGCAATCACAGCGCAAGCTCCCGAATACGTCACCGGTTAGGCACTCGGAATGGACGCGCACGAGGGGTGGCGGACCCGTCTGGAGGTCGCCCATCACCAGCGCAACGGTATCGCTCGGGTCGTGTGAGCTTTGGTAGCTAATTGCTTGGAACGTTCCGAATCTAGTCGGCAGGAGCGCGCGCCCCACTGCCTGGACGAGTGTCTCCCGGGCGCGACGGTAGGCGATCAGCTGGGCGACGCTTACAATCTTGATGCCGTGCTGCTCACCGAAGACCTCAAGCTGTGGGAGCCGTGCCATGGTGCCGTCGTCGTTCATGATCTCGCAGATCACGCCGGCGGGGTACAGCCCTGCCAGACGAGCCATATCCACCGACGCCTCGGTCTGTCCTGCACGCTGCAAGACTCCGCCATCCGCCGCACGGAGCGGGAAGATGTGCCCGGGTCGCGCGATATCTGCGGGCGTCGTCGCCGGATCAAGCACTGTTTTGATCGTGTGGGCTCGATCTGCCGCGGAAATACCAGTGGTCACTCCACGCGCCGCTTCTATCGAGATTGTGAAGTTCGTGCCGAAACGCGATGTGTTGTTTCCAACCATCAAGGGAATCTCTAGCTCATCCAGGCGCTGGCCTTCGATCGCCAGGCAAATGAGCCCGCGGCCCTCTTTGGCCATAAATGCGATCTGCTCTGGCTGTACAAATTGAGCCGCGCAGGCGAGATCGCCTTCATTCTCGCGGTCTTCGTCGTCGACGATAATGACAAATTTTCCCGCAGCGTAGTCACGGAGCGCTTCTTCAACTGTCACAAGTGGCATAGCTTCTTCCTCTGGTGGTTCGTGCACTAGCGGCAATAACCGAACGACCTGCATGCTGATTATCTAGGGATTGATAGCTGATATTTGGTGATCGACTCGACATATTTGGCCATGATATCGACTTCGAGGTTGACCATCGCGCCCGCCCGTTGCCGTCCCATGATGACCGCCCCTCGGGTGTACGCAATCAGCGCGATAGTAAACGAGCCATCGTTGCGCTCGGCCACGGTCAAACTGGTCCCGTCGACGGCAATGTACCCTTTCTCGACGATATAGGGCATCAGCCGTTCTGGTGGACGGACCGTTACCCGTAATGAATCGCCCTCGGGTACGACGCTGACGATCTCACCCGTCCCGTCGACATGGCCCTGCACGTAGTGTCCGCCTAGCCGACCGCCAAAAGCGAGCGAGCGCTCCAAATTGACAGGATCGCCGATCTGTAAGGGGCCGAGGTTTGTCCGACGCAGCGTTTCAGGACTAACCCCAATCGTGAAGCTGTCTGCGTCGAAGCGGGTGATTGTCAAACAGATCCCGTTGACCGAAATGCTGTCCCCGAGCTTGGCGTCTTGCAGAACCTTGGTGCAGCCAATCATCAGCTCCTTCCCAACCTCGGCGTCAACCGTGGTCGCCAGTACGGTTCCAATTTCTTCAACGATCCCAGTAAACATGAACGTTCCCCTCCTCCTTGCCTAAAGCTCTCCGGATTTAGCCGTCGGGCCTTCGTTTGTTTCCTCCACGGGCTTGGCAACCAGCATCAAGTCGTCGCCAACTCGCTCCTGCCTGATAAACTGCCAGCGGCGGGCATCGCTCATGCGATCGATACCGGGATGCCCAATCGGGCTGGGTGCTAGGACGCCGCCCACGAGCTTGGGAGCGATAAACGCCCAGATCCGGTCAATCAGGTGTTCCGCAGCCAAGCGACCCAAAATTTGCGCGCCGCCCTCGACCAACAAGCTGGTCATCCCGTATGCGCCGAGCACTTGTAGCAGCGCGTGGAGATTGACGCGTCCGTCGGCATCGGCTGGCAGCTCCAGTACTTCCGCCCCGCGTTGCTCCGCGGCTGTCCGCCATGCGTTATCAGCATTCGTGGTAGCGAACACGGTTCGGCTTGGGAGCGACGGATCGAGCACCCTGGCAGTAAGTGGTGTGCGTCCACGGCTATCGACGATAATGCGAGTGGGTTGGTGCGGCTCGCGCCACCAGTCTTCGCCGAGCCGGGTCGTCAACAGCGGATCGTCAGCCAGCACCGTGCCCACTCCAACCATGATCGCGTCCACTTCATCGCGCAGTTGATGAACTAGCTGCCGGGACTCGCTGCTGCTCACCCAGCGACTATCCCGCGTCCACGTTGCGATCTTGCCGTCGAGCGTCATTGCGTATTTGGCGATAACAAGTGGCCGCCGATGAAGTGTCCAACAGCGGAATGCGGCGATTTGCTCCGTCGCTTGCGCTGTGTAAGCTGTGAGCTGTGTTGTGCTAATTCCGGAGGCGCCAAGAACGGCGCTTGCTCCAGCTCCGATGCGCCGGTCGGGGTCGTACGCAGCGAAAAAGACGCATCGAATTCCAGCCGCCGCGATCGCGTCGGTGCAGGGCGGCGTGCGCCCCCAAAAGGTACAGGGCTCGAGGGTGACATAGAGGTCGGCTCCGTTTGCCTGCTGCCCAGCCTCGGCAAGCGCCATCACCTCGGCATGCTGTCCGCCTGGAGGCTGCGTCCACCCACGGCCCACAACGCGGTTGTCTTGCACCACAACCGCGCCGACCGGCGGGTTGGGCGACGTACGACCACGTGCCCGCTCCGCGAGGTTCAGTGCCTCTTCCATCCAGCTTACCTGCTCAGGCATCGATGTGTCTGCTTTCCATAACTCCGAGCAACGCAAAAAAGCCCTGAAGGTACATGACCTTCGGGGCTTGGACATGGAGAATGACGGGCGAGCATCGGCCCTGCAAGGCGATGCTAACAGCAGTTAAGCCTGGCACGAGCCAAGCTTGTACGCAGCTAAAGCCGTCAACCCTCTTCCATCCGGACTATACCGTCGGCCCTGGCTTCGCACCAGATCCACCGCTCATCATCGATGAGACGGGTCGCGGGCTCGGCGCAGCGCGCCTTACCGCCGGTCGGGAATTTCACCCTGCCCTGAAGGTTTGACCTTTGTGAAGCGTAGCACGATCGCAGGGGGGCGTCAAGGAACA
>JADDQE010000092.1 GCA_016781525.1 bacterium
AGGGCTTCCATTTGTCGTCTCTTAGCTTGATGCGTATGGGGTCTAGCACCGAAGTAGGCACCTCGACAACACGCTAGCCGTTGGCGCAAGAAACGCCTAAGCTCTCATCAGTTGATCTAGGGCAAGAGACTTGCGCTTCACTCCGAAATATCCGCCGTCCCCGCTCTGTTCTTAGCTCGTTGCACCCTCCGTGGTTGTGAACCTTGCGATCGAGGAACATCGGCAGCCGGCTGTCGAGGCTATCTTCCTATGCCAAGCAGAGGCTCGGCCGATCCAACGAGAGCTTCCTCGTTTCCTCTCACCCGCTAAAAAACACGCGTCTTTCCTCGCAGGAGGAAAGACGCGTGTGGTCATCGTGGCTCAGCCGAGCATCCGCCACACGGTTGTCCAGCACACGACACGGCGCAAGCAGGCGTTTACACGCGTTTGACAGTTCCACCGCATCCAGCTTAAGACAGCGGGACTTCCTTAAGCTGGTCCTTGACCTCCTGGGCATCGCGCTCGAGCTGTGAGGCGACATCGGCAAATACTTTGTCGGCAGGCTCGTTGTTCACCAGGATGCGCTCCAGGCCAGTACCGATCGTTTGATCACCATTCGGGATAATCAGACGGGCGGTATCCTGTGCTTGTGTCTTAGGCAGCTGCTCAACCGCCACTCTATAATTCGGGTTTTGCTGGAAGTAAGCCTGCATCTCCTGTGCGTCGCGAGCCGAGTTGGTTGCCGGCATATAGCCAGAGTGCTTCGACCAGAAGACGACGTTCTCCGGCAGCGCCAGAAACTTAAGGAACTCGACCGCTGCCTGTTTCTCCTCTTCTGGCGCGCTCGCGAGGATAGCGAGTCCAGCGCCACCAGTCGGGCAGCCGAACTGCTCGTACTCAGGCAGAAATGCTGTTCCGACCTGAAATTTGGCTGTGGTCGCGATGCCGCCCAGGCTACCGGTCGACTGTGACGTCGTCGCGCAAACCCCGTTGGTGAAGTCGACGGATTGGTCTTCCGCCATGTAACCCATTTTGTCCTCGTGGACAAATCTGCGCACCCACTCGCCTGCCGCTACGGCGTTGGGCTCGTCGATCAGGGCGTTCAGCTCCTTATCGGAGTATGCCCCGCCCCACTGCCACACGTTGCCATGGAAGTGCCACGCGTTATAACCCTTGGCGGTTGTGTACGCAAATACCTTCGTATCCGGGCCGCCGGCCTTCATCAGCTCGGGACCCCACTCGCGCAGCTCGTCCCACGTCTTGGGTCCACGATCCTCCAACCCGGCCTTTTGGAATAAGTCACGGTTGTAGTAGAAGATCGGCGTGCTGCGTGCGAACGGCACCCACCAGATTTTGCCCTGGCGTGTACCCTCTTTGATCAGCGGCTCGACGTAGTCGTTCGGGTCGAAATTGGCCTTTGTGAAGTACTCGTCCAACGGCTGGATCGTCTGGTTGAGGTAGAAGCGGTTCCAGGTTACCTCGGACATCGTCGAGAGAACCGGAATCTGACGTGCTGCCAACGCGGCAGTTAGCTTCTGCGCCGTCTCTTCGTAGCTGCCCTGGAACTGGTTCTCGACGACAATATCGGGCTGCGAGGCATTGAAGTCGTCCACGAGCTTTTGGACGCCTTCGGCGTTCTTGCCGCCCCACGATGACCAGAAGACCACTCGCGTGCGGCCTGCGGTATTTACCGCAGCTGCACTTGGGGCTGATGACTGGGCAGCGACACTCGCCGCCGACGGGCTAGCGCCGGTGGCTGCCGTACTCGCACCTGTGGCTGCCGTACTCGCACCTGTGGCTGCCGTACTGGCCGCGGTGCTGGCGCCGGGCGCGGTATCGGTGGCACCGACACCACCACACGCTGCGAGGACTACCGCGCCGAGTGCGCTGCTGGATGCCGTTAGAAATTTGCGCCTGTTGATTTTGGACACTGCTGTTCTCCTTGTGGACATCGATAATCTGAAAGACCCTTTGCGGATCCAAATATACACTTGCGCTCCTCCAAGGGCCGGAAGAAGCGCCAGGAAGGTATTACCTTGCTATGTGTCTGGTAGGACTGCCGGTACGCTTGCTGTGATGTTCTAACCCTTCGTAGCGCCGGCTGTGAGACCCGAGATAATGTGTCGTTGGGCCCACACGAAGATCACCAGGATCGGCAGCACGACAAAGATCGTCGCCGCCATAATGATCCCCCACTGGTTGGTGCCCTCTTGCTGGTAGAGGTACGAAAGCCCGACCGGCAACACCCGCATCGCCGTTTGATTCGTGACAATCAGTGGCCAAAGAAAGTCGTTCCACTTGTTGACCAGGGCAATCAAGCTGACCGTAACGAGGCTTGTCCGGGAGAGTGGTAGCACGACCCGGGTTAGTAGCTGCAGATGGCTCGCCCCTTCTATGCGAGCAGCCTCAAGAATTTCATTTGGGAGTGTTAGAAAATGCTGCCGGAGCAGGAATGTACCGAAGGCGACTGCAGCGCCGGGTACAATAATCCCCTGGTATGTGTTAAGCCACCCCAGCCTCGCGATCGTCAGATAGTTCGGCAGAATGGTAACGTGGATGGGAACCATCAGCGCCGCCAGTAGAACCAGGAAAAGGAAATTTTTTCCAGGAAAGGGCAGGTAGACGAAGGCGTAGGCCGTCAGCATGCCCATAATAACCTCCGCCGCTACGCCAAAGGAGGTTGTAATGATGGTATTGATATAAAATCGGCCAAACGGGGCCGCATACCAGGCCTCAACATAGTTTGACCACCTTGGCTCCTCCGGAACCCACTGGGGCGGAAAGGTGTAGATTTCTTGCAACGTTTTGAGCGATGCGCTGAACATCCAGAACATGGGGACGATGAATATTGCAACGAACAGCAGCAAGACAGCATACTTCAATAGCTGCATCACGCGGGCAAGCCAGCGTGCGCGGCCAAGCCTCGTCTCGGCTGATTTGTCAAGGGTGATATCCACGACGATATCCTTAGCTATAGTGGACGCGACGCTGAACGAAGTACACTTGGAAGATCGTAATTAAGAGCATCAGTACGAACAGCAGCATGCCGGCGGCAGCCGCGATCCCGGCGCGGAACGCGATAAAGCCCTGCTCATACAGATACCACACCAGCGTCGTGGTCGCGTTAACTGGGCCCCCACCGGTCATAACGGCGATGATGTCGAAGGCCTGGATCGAGAATAAGATAGTTGTGACGCTGATGAAAAACGTGACCGGCGAGAGCTGGGGTATCGTGATGTGCCAGAAGGCTTGCCACCCGTTCGCACCATCGACCTTCGCCGCCTCGTACATTTCGTGCGAGATATTCTGCAGCCCCGCCAAGTAAATCACCGCACTATATCCGACATTCTTCCATAAGTACACGATAATAATTGCGGGCATCGCCCAAGTAGTACTGACAAGCCAGTTAGGCGAGACGATATAGAAGAAGTTAAGAAAGACCCGCATCAGACCATACACCGGATCGAAGATGTAGGCCCAGACAAGGCCAATAGCGGCACCACTGAGGACATAGGGCGCGAAGATGATCGCGCGAGCAGTGGTGCGCCCTCGCAGCCGCTGGTTCAGCAGCACGGCGAGAGCTAAGCCGAGAACAATGCTACCGACCAGAACCGCTCCGGTGAAGTAGAAAGTATTGAACATCACCTGGTAGAATTCGCGGCCGCTAAACATGTAGCGGTAGTTGTCCAGCCCGACAAACGTTTTCCTAGGGGAAATCATATCCCAGCGGGTAAGGCTGAGATAAGACTGGTAGATCAACGGCCAGTACGAGAAGACCCCGAGCAGGAAGAAGTTCGGTGCGACGAACGCGAGAAAAAGGAGATGTTCGGATCGAATTCCCCTACGCTTTGCCAGCGAATGTGGCCGAGAGGTAACGGCAGCCAAGCGTGTGTCCTTTCGTCTACGGTCTCGAACGAAGTAATGACTCGGACAGCTAAAAGGGAACGTGCTAATGATACCACACGTCGACTGCTACGCATCCATGGTATGTAATAAATGGGTACCAAGATCCTGCTGGGGCGATACTACCAAATCCTTTCTTGTATTGCAAGAATCATTTGACAGTATGCTTAGCCTGTTCCGCCGTGAGGCTAGGCAGCATCCTCAGAAACGCCAGGCTGGGGTAGGAGCGGAATGCCGACACATGCAGGCCGGCCCCGCAGCGCGGCCGCGCGTTAGAAATTACAGCCGTACGCTTGCATTTGTGTAACCGAGCAATCGCCGCCGAGCGGATGCAGCAGGAGACAAGCATGGATACGGGAGGACCAAGCACTTCAAGCGGAACACCCGTGGCCGAATTCAAGATCGACAGCGCACTCGTTTCCGCGCTATTAGCACTGCAGCACCCCGATTTAGCGCAGCTGCCATTAGAGCCGGCTGACGTGGGCTGGGATAACGCCATGTTTCGCCTCGGCGATCGCTTATCGGTGCGGCTCCCACGTCGTGCAGCCGCTGCCTCACTGATACTTCACGAACAAACCTGGCTGCCGCGTCTGGCCAATCAGCTTTCGCTGCCAATTCCCGTGCCCTACCGGATTGGCACCCCGGCGCTAGGCTATCCTTGCCATTGGAGCGTCCTTCCTTGGCTTAGGGGAACACCGGCCGATCTGAACGAGCCCGACGCATCGCAAGCGCTCCCGTTTGGCAACTTTTTGCGCTCGCTGCATGTTTCCGCGCCAGAGGATGCACCAGTTAACCCGGTACGCGGCGGCCCCCTGACTCAGCGCGCGGCGGTAGTCGAAGAACGTCTCCACCGCGTAGCGATGAAAACCCCGCTGATCACGCCCGGAATCAGGCGGATTTGGGACACGGCCTTGAGCACACCATTGGATGTACCGCCGCGGTGGCTGCATGGAGACCTCCATTCGCGGAACGTGCTGGTCGATCAAGGGCTGATCAGCGGCATTATCGATTGGGGCGACATCACCGTCGGCGACCCTGCTACGGACCTTGCCTCGCTCTGGCTGCTCTTTGCCAAGCCCGCGGCCCGCTACGCCGCGTTATCGGCCTACCACGATGTTTCTGAGGCAACACTGCGACGCGCCCGGGGTTGGGCGGTCCTGTTTGGCTCGGTCCTGCTGGATAGTGGTCTAGTCGATAACCCCAGAAACGCCGTGATTGGTGCGCACACCTTACGCCGCCTCGCGGAACCCCTGTAAGCGTACGAACGTTGAGACGTGGCCTGGACACACCCAAGTTGCCCCAACTCATCGAAGCAAACGACAGCTGTGAACATGGTGCGCGTCGACGTGATGGCAGCGCACAGCCGACTTAGCGCAGACCTGCATCACGTCTAGGCATTTGCCCTGCTGCTCAAGCCTCACCTATAACCGTGGCGGGAAGTGTTGGCACCACAAAAGCGACAGATTGGTGCCCGAAGGAGTACGGATCGGTGACGCACCAAAAGACGGCGACCGACTATCCCGTGATGCGGTTCGAGCGCCAAGACGATTGGGCGGCATGGCTAGAGGAACACCATGCGACTGCGCCTGGTATCTGGCTACAGCTCGCCAAAAAGGCATCGGGAGCAGCTTCGGTCTCCTACGCCGAGGCGCTTGAGGTTGCCTTGTGCTACGGTTGGATCGACGGCCAGAAGCGAAGCTATGATGAGGGGTCGTGGCTGCAGAAATTCACCCCGCGAGGCGCCGACCTGCTGCCGCCGCCTCGTATGACTTCACGCCCCGGTATCGTTGCCCGTTTGCATTTGGTGAGCCTGGTATAAGTGCTATCACGTACCTTACGTCGGCATGACCGATGGAGCTTGCCGCCGTGTTCCGTCAGCTCTACGCTATCCCTGTCACCTTACTTTTCAAGACGTGGTGGCAGCTGTTCGGCTCCTGACCGACAAGAGGCTGCGAGGCGCAACGTTCCACCAACGTACCAACCGGGAGTTCCATGAAACGCATCCGTTTACCCCTGCTCGTTGGAGTGCCCGTTCTGTGCGTCGTTGCGTGTATAGCAGGTACGCTCATACGCCTCATGCTGATGAGCAGCTACATTGAGGGCCGCGTCATCGACAGTGCCTCTGGGGAACCGCTTGCAGGAGTAACGGTCGCAGTGAGTAACCGTGGCTGGGGCTTCCACGATGACGAATTGGTGTGGGACAAAGATCACATCTACCCTACGACATCTGATAGCACAGGCCAATTCCGTATCGTCTATAAGGTGGGGTCCAGCGCTCACGTCATCGCTACAGCAGATGGCTATGACACGTACGACGGGTGGCACGACAGCAACACCAGCATCACCATCCACTTGAAGCACCTCAGCAAATAAACACGTGCGCAACCTCACCGCACATTTGAGATTGTGACGTTCCCGCATTCGCTACGTCAATGCTGGCGCCCCCCCGCAAACCCGGCCAACACTTGTTAGGATGAGGACTGGGGTGATTACCGTCTAGCGCTACACGAGATGCTTCACGCTCGACCTTGAAATCGGAAATTCCGCACCAACGCAAGGCCAACTTGGGTATCCCCGATTCCATCAAAGTCCGTCGACGCGGGCACGTCGACGGCCGTTCGGCCTCGCCACGGTCTATCGGCATATCTTCTGCTATGGAGCCAAGGCTTACAAGGGGTGCTGCCCCAAGCTGGTCCGGACATGCTGGACGGCACGGCACGACAATAAGATAAGCAGGGCAGGGCGCCGAGCGCGCGTGCTTACGGGGGGATCATGGCCAGCAGGCAGAAAGAAGATTATTTCGACCAAGCCGAGATGTATGCGCGCGGATGGACAGACGCCTTGATTGGGCGTTTCCTTGGCGACGCCGATCGGGAAGCCCGGAACCCATCCGACCGGGGCGGGCTGCCGCTGCAATGGTATCGGAAAGACCGGGTGCTGGACCGTGAGCGGGAGGCCGTGGTTGAACGCGCGCTGCGCCGGGTAGAGCAGCGGCGGGTCCGTAAACAGGCTACCGGGCGGCGCCAGCGCCAGCGCGACTTCTCGTTGTTCAAGGAGTATTTTCCGCGCGCTCGCGCGCTGGAGCGGCGCTTCGTATATTTCGCCGGACCGACCAATTCCGGCAAGACCTACCATGCGCTCAATGCCCTGTGCCAGCATACTTCGGGGGTCTATCTGGCGCCCTTGCGGCTGCTAGCGCTCGAGGGCCAGGAGGAGATCGAACGGCGCGGCAAGCTGTGCTCGCTCCTGACGGGGGATGAGCGCGATATCAAGCCCGAGGCGCAGTTCCGCGCGCAGACGATTGAAAGCCTCAACTACGACGAAGAAGTCGACGCCGTCCTGATCGACGAGGTCCAAATGTTGGTCGATGACCAGCGTGGGGAGCACTGGGTCTCAGCCCTTATCGGCGCGCCGGCGCCAACCATCTACTTGGCAGGCAGCCCCGAGGCACTCGCGTACATCGAGCAAATTTGCACCTATGTTGGCGGCTCGCTCGAGGTGCACACGATGGAGCGGCTCACCCCGCTGCACGTCGATACCCGTAAGCGCTCGCTGTCGGAGGCGCTGGCTCCTAAGGGCCGCAAAGCGTTCATCGTGTTCAGCCGGCAGGCGATCTTTGACCTGAAAGACGCGGTGGAAGAGCAGGGGCAGCGCGCCGCTGTGATCTATGGTAGTCTCGGACCTGCGGTCCGTCGAACAGAGGCGGAGCGCTTCCGCAGCGGCGAGTGTCAGGTCTTGCTCGCGACCGATGCGATCGGGATGGGTCTGAACCTACCGATTGATCGGCTCTACTTCGTCGCAACTGAAAAATGGGATGGAACGCAAGTACGGCCGCTCACGCCGAGTGAGCTGCGGCAAATCGCCGGTCGCGCCGGTCGCTATGGGAAAGCCAAGACCGGCGTCGTCGGAGCCGTGTTTCAAGCCGATATTGAGCGCATACAGCGGGTGCTCGAGACTCCACCAGCCGTATTTCCGGTCAAGCGACTGCGCCTCGGGCTCTCGCTACCTCTCGCGAAGGAGCTGGCGCAGCTGCGGAACACCCAGTCGCTAGCGAAGGTAATGGAGTTCTTCTCCGTCATACAGGATAGCTCGGGCCTGTTCCAGCCACAAATTCAGCCCCAGGTGATCCGCCTGGCAGAGCTCCTTGACGAATACCCATCACTTCCATTTGACACGAAGTACCGCCTAGCGCTGGCGCCGGTCAACATCGACGACCCTGTGCTGTTCGCGGAATACCGCTATCACATCGAGCAGCTCGCGCAGCGGCGGCAGCTGAGCTTTGCGGATGGAACCGACGACACTCGGGGAACACTGACGTTGCTCGAAGCGGAGCGGCTGGTCAAGCTCTACACCTTGCGACTATGGTTCGCCTTCCAATACGGGACGGATGAGGATATCGAGCTGCTTGAAGAGCGACGCGAGGCGGCAAATAGCGCGATTGAAGGCTTTCTGCGGGCCAAGGCGAAGCATCATCGGAAACGGTGTCGGGTCTGCGAACGGGTGCTTCCGCGCTTCTCATCCTATGGCCTGTGCCAGCGCTGCTTCGCGAGTGGGCGCCGCGCGTAGAACTATGGCCATGACCACCCTGCAGGACCCGCAGCTTGCCCAAAGCGGGACAGCCTTTTTTTGCCCGTCCGCAGCTGTGGTATCCTCCGCCAAGAATAGATCAGGTTAGCCGTGGCATATTAGGCAACGGCATGACACTTCAGCAGGGGAAGGGTATGGCCGGTTGGCACGAGGGATATTTAGAAGCGAACGGCCTGAGGTTTCACTATATCCGGACTGGCAGGGGTGAGAAGGCCGCATTGTTGTTGCTCCACGGCCTCACCGATTACGGGCGCTATTGGTCGCCAACGGCGAGCGTACTGGAGGATCGCTTCGACGTCATCATCCTGGATCAACGCGGGCATGGACTCTCGTCTCGAGCGGAACAGGGATACACCGCGGAAGAGATGGCCGAAGACGCCGCTGCCGTCATCCATGGCTTGGGCATCGCCCCTGCTAGTCTCCTGGGACACTCGTTGGGTGCCTCCGTAGCGATCGCCCTGGCGGCAAGGCATCCCGACCTCGTCTCGCGAATTCTGCTGCTCGACCCGCCGTTACGCCAGCCCACGCAGGAGCTAGAACATCAAGAGCAGCGCCGGCGTATGGAGGGCTGGGCACAGGCAGTGATCGAGGAGCAGCAGCTATCCTTGTCGGAGGTGGAGGCACGCTGCCGCGAGCGAAGCCCATCGTGGACGGCCGAGGACTGTCGCTACATGGCAGAAGCCCGCCTTCAAGTCGATCCGGAAGCGGTCCGGCAGTTTCGAGTCCAGCGACCATGGCGTGAAGAGCTTCGTCGCATCACCTGCCCAACCCTGCTGATGTATGGCGATCGGGAGCTGGGCAGCATCGTCGACCATGCGCTGGCAGCGGAGGTAGCACGCCTCGCTCCGAATGTCCGTCTTACCCATATTAGTGGTGCTGGGCACTCAGCGCAGCGCGAGCGCTTTGACACCTATATCGCGGCTGTCCGCGCGTTTCTTGGGTAGCGCCGGCGTCGCAAGTACCGCCCGGAGTTGGCTTGCAACGTACAGCCGTCATGGTTAAATAGGCTCATGCTGATCTTACAAACCCCGCGCTTAGTTTTGCGCGACTTTGGGGAGTCGGATTGGTCCGCAATTTACGCACTTAGTCGCGAGCCGGCTGTAACACAGTACCAAACGTGGCTGCGCTTGGTGACGCCTACCGATGCACAGCGGTGGGTCCAAAACGCTACCTTCCATAACAACCTTCAACCGCGGCGTGCCTATAACTTGGCTGTCACGCACCAGGGACAGGTGATCGGCTGGATTGGGTGGGGGCACGCAGAAGACCGCCCCCCAGACCACTACGATTTCGGTTACGCACTCCTGCCTCCGTACTGGGGCCGCGGATTTATGAGTGAAGCCCACGAAGCCGCCGTACGTTATATGTTCGAGGTGCTCGATGCTGGCCGGGTCTTCGGAGAATGTGCCAGTCTGAACACCGGCTCGGCCCGGGTAATGGAAAAGGCTGGTATGACACTGTGCCAAGCCTGGATGGAGCGAAACGAAGCGACGGGTGCGGAAGAAGAACATCGGCGCTATGCGATCGATGCGACTGACTGGCGCAGGACCGGGGAGACTACAGCCTCCACTTAGGAGGTTCAGAGCCTGGTGCTGGGTGAAGACATGACGCATGTTCTTGTCGCAGAAACCAAGGGTACGGGAGACCATGTTTGACGTACTGCTAATGACGGGAGCCGCGGGGGTCGGCAAGACGTCGACCGCGCAGGGTTGGTCGGCTTCGCGCAGGGGCACAGCCGCTCATCTTTCGCACGATACGCTACTTCTCTTTGTCAAGTCAGGACTTGTCAGTCCCGCCGAAAGCGAAACGGCTGAAGCTGAACGGCAGTGGCGGATTGCGATCGAAGTATGTGTAGCGGCCACCCGTATTTATGCTGCATCCGGTATCCGCTGCGCTATTGACACGTTTCTGTTACCACATCATCTCGACCTTTGGCGCGGTCTTGCCCATCTGCATGTTGGTCTGGTTGTGCTCCATCCAGCCGTCGAGGTTGCCGCCAGGAGGAATACGGCTCGGCTTGAGCAGACGGGATGGGGTGTGCCGACCTGGCAGGTGCACGCCAACCACGCGGCTATGACGGCGTGGAAGAATTACTCTCAGCCCCTGGTGGTTGACACCTCCGAGATGGACCTGGAACAGGTATTGGCGGCGATCGACGCGTGGGAGGAGCATATGGGCAGTCCACCCAGGCGCGGACAGATTTGGCGCGCCCTAGCCGAATAAAACGAGGCCTGATGTGCCTGCGGGCCTATTCGACCCGCGAGTGCGGGCCATGCACGGGGAGCAGTAGCTCAGGCCAGCGTTTCTCACACCCCGTTACTGCCCGACCATTTTGGAAGTCTCAATCAAATGCTGATTGACCGCCTTGATCGCCCCGGCATCTGGCTTGAGCACCTGCCGATCATACGTCAGGAGGCCGTTCACCTCCGTCTCGACATCCGTAAGCTGGGTGTACACCGCCGCACTAAGACCGAGGTTGGCCATCAGCCCCTCGACCTTGGTAATGAGCTCATGGTAGCGGGTAGTGAGCGCCGCGGGATCCCGCTCGTCCTTGTAGCTGAAATGCGTCCCAGGCCGCCACTCGTGGCCCTCGATCTTGAGACCCAGCCCGCCGAACTCGCCCAGCACCGAGCTGCGTACCGCCGACGGCAGCCCCATCTCCGGCCCAACATACACGTGCCAGTCGACGACGTCACCATTGCCGCCGTCGACATTGCCACAGCAGTTCACGCCACTATTGTTGTTGACGAGACGGCTCCCATCCCACTCCTTGACGAGATCGGCTATGCGGCGCGGCTCGTACGCGCCCCAGCCTTCGTTGAAGGGCACCCACATAACAATCGAGGGAGCGCTTCGGTGCTCATCGATCAGCTCACGGAGTTCCACCTCGAACTGCTGGCGCGCTTCCGGCGTCGGGTTTTCAAGCTTCATCGAGGGCATGTCCTGCCACACCAGCAAGCCCAGCTTGTCGGCCCAGTAATACCAGCGCTGCGGCTCGACCTTGACGTGCTTGCGGATCAGGTTGAAGCCAAGGTCCTTATGCTGCTGAACGTCGAAGCGTAGCGCCTCATCCGTCGGTGCCGTGTACAGCCCATCGGGCCAGAAGCCTTGATCGAGCGTCCCCATTTGAAACACAAACGACCCGTTGAGCATGGGGCGTAGCACCCGGCCGATCTTGGCCACAGCAATCGAGCGCATCCCGAAATAGCTGGTTACAGCATCGCCTTCGCTACGACCATCGCCGAGTACCACACGCAGATCGTACAAAAACGGTTGCTCCGGAGACCATAGCTTTGGAGCGGGCACAGGTACCCGGATCTCGCTGCCAACTGCTCCGCTCGCCTCGCCGACCACGGTACCACCATCTAGTGCCTGTACCCGGGCTGTAGAGCCCTCCGTGCCCGCGCCATGCGCGATCACCCGGATTGCCTCTCCTTCCAGGTCCGGCGTCATGTCAAGGCGGGTAATCCAGGCCGTCTGCGTCGGCTCCAGCCAGACTGTTTGCCATATGCCGGAGGAGGACGTGTAGAAGATGCCTTCCGGAGCGATGCGCTGCTTGCCCACAGGCTGGCCTCCGCTGTCCGTCGGATCGTACACACCCACGATCAACTCGTTGGAGCCGTCCTGCAGTGCAGCCGTAATATCAAGGCTGAACGCGTCGTAGCCCCCGCGATGCGCCCCGACCTGCTGCCCGTTGACATACACCGTCGCTTCCCAGTCCACCGCGCCGAAGTTCAATTGCACACGCCGTCCGTTCCACGCCTCGGGCACGGTAAATGTGCGCCGGTACCACATTCGATCGTGATACCGTTGCAGCCCGGATAGCGCGGACTCGATCGGAAAGGGAACGAGCACCCGCTCAGCTAAGGCCTGATTGATGGGCGGCGTCTCGCCTTCTTTGGCGGCGGCAAACTCCCACACGCCGTTCAGATTAAGCCAGTCGGGGCGCACCAGCTGCGGGCGCGGATACTCCGGCAGTACCGCCTCGCTGTTTACCTCAGATGTCCAGCGCGTGCTCAATGGCGGCTTTTTGGGCGTCCAGGCCGGTGGCGCTGAGGGTGACGGGGCGCAGCCCACGACTACCGCCAAACATACAATCAACATGCCGATGCGATAGATGAAACAGTTAATAGGGCTATGTCTATGCATAGTGATTGTTCCTTTGCCGTGAGTAGCCGACTCGGCCCGAATGTAGATGTATTGTAGCGGAAGCGCCGCCGGAGTACGAGCACACAGCGGCGCTAGGCGCGAACCAACCTCGCCGCATCGTCGCTCCCAGGGTGAAACTTCAGCACGACCACATCTTGCCGCCGGTTGGCGCGTCCGTGTTGAGAAACTCACCGGAGAAGGTATCGCCCACGTCTGTCCGCAGCTCTGCGATCCACGGCGATCCGGTCCCTTTTCTTAAATAACTAGGCTGATACAACGGTGCAGGTAGCAGCTGAACGCGCCGGTGAGAAGCCACGTCCTGCATTCACCAATTTTTGATTGACCGAGGGTGTATGTTAAAGTTGCAGCGTTCTTGCTGCGCCTGGCCATCGCTCCACCAGGAGGTTCCCCTTGGCCGACACAATCCGCACTGGTGCTGTCCACCATCTACGTCTCACGGTCACCGACGTCCAACGTTCTCAAGACTTTTATACCAGCGTACTCGGGTTTCAAATGATCACACCGCTGCCCTCGGGGGTGCTGATAGGCAACGGGACGGTGATGATTGGCATGGGGCCGGCCCCGGAGCGTCCCAACCCTGATGACCGCTTCGACGAGAACCGGGTCGGTCTCGACCACTTAAGCTTCACCATCAACAGCCGCGAGGAGATCGAGGCAGCGGAGCGTCTGCTCAACGAGCGCGGGATTCCTAACGGTGGCGTCAAGGATTTGGGAGCGGATTTCGGCTTCTATATTCTTGCCTTCCGCGATCCCGACAACATCCAGCTTGAGCTGACGGCCCCTTACGGATAACACCCGCCGCCCAACCCGGTACCAGTGGAGAGCCACCGGGCTAGGCTGAACATCACCTAGCCCGTTTCGCTATATCCGCACCCCTTCGAGCGTTACCCCGAAGCCCTATTTGAAGGCAGCGGTATCCGGGTCGGCGCTGATGCGTACTCCACGCTCCATCCCCTCAATCGCCTGCATGTCGTCCGTGGAAAGCTCAAAGTCAAATAGCGCAAAGTTTTCGCGAATCCGCTCGGGATTGGCCGACTTGGGAATGACGACTAAGCCGCTTTGCACGTGCCAGCGCAGGATCACTTGCGCCGGAGTTTTCCCATGTTGCCGGGCAAGATCCACGATAACCGGATGCTCCAAGGCCTCCCCGGCCTGCATCAGCGGGCTATATGATTCGACGACAATGTTGTGCTCCGCGCAATAGGCGCGCGTTTCCTTTTGCTGAAACATCGGATGAAGCTCAATCTGGTTCACCGTCGGAACCGTCTCGGCGCCTCGCAGCAGCTCCTCCAAATGATGCGGCTTGAAATTGGAGACCCCGATTGCGCGCACCCGCTTGCTGTTGTAGAGCTCTTCCAGCGCCTTCCACGCCTCCGTAAACCTCCCCTCCATCGGTAGTGGCCAGTGGATCAGATACAGGTCGACGTACCCGCAGTCCAGCTTCGCCAAGCTCTCGTCGAAGGCGCGCAAGGCAGCATCGTAGGCGTGGTGAGCATTCCACAGCTTGGTGGTGATAAAAATGTCCTCGCGTGGAAGACCACTCGCCTTGACCGCTTTGCCAACGCCAACCTCGTTACCATAGATGGCCGCCGTGTCGATCAGCCGGTATCCGACCTCAAGCGCGGCGCTAACCGCCCGTTCGACCTCCGCCCCTTCTCTGGTCTGGTAAACGCCCAAGCCCACTTGCGGAATTTGCACGCCATTATTGAGCGTAAGCGTTGGGACCGATGTACTGCTCATGATTCCATGTACTCCTTGACAGTGCTTTTCAGTGGGGCAGCATGCAATTTGGACGCCAGCAGTGAACGGAAGCCCGCGTCGAAGTCGATAGACCAATGCGCGGAGATAGGCTGCCGGC
>JADDQE010000083.1 GCA_016781525.1 bacterium
CCCGCTCCTCGAGGCTCAATAATCCGAAGCTGCCGCGCTGATCATATGACGCCTTGACACTCTGAAGATCAAAGCCTTTACCGTCATCTTGGATCGTTAGTGTTATGTCGTCAGCATGCTTCACAATTTGGATCCAGATGTGCTGCGCATCAGCATGTTTGCAAGCATTATTTGTGCTTTCCTGGACGATATTGAAGAGCGTTCCTTGGACGCGTTTCGGGAGCGGGCCAACGTCCTCGCCGACAACCAGGGCGATTTTCGGCCCCACTTGATTTTGCTCGAAGCGCTCAAGATACTGACGGAGTGTCGGCACCAGCCCTTGTGTTTCCAGAACGAGCGGTCGAAGCTCAAAGAGCAGCGTACGCACCTCGTGATTAGCTCGCTGTGCTACCGTCGCTAGCTTGTCGAGCTCCGGCAAGACACGCTGCGGCTCCGTTTCGTATAGCCGCTTAAGAAAGCCAAGGGTCATCGTAATCGCCGCGAGCGACTGGGCTGGGCCGTCATGCAGATCACGATTGAGCTGCTTACGGACCTCCTCCTCACGCGCAAGCAGATTTTCACGCTCGGCACGCAGCTCGACGATCAGTTGAGTGTTCTGTAACGCTACCAGACCGTAGCTAACCACCGTCATCGCCATATCCATCTGTTCGACGGTGATCTGCTCTTCGTCGCTGCCAAACAGCACCAGGCCGAAGGTACGCCGCGCGGACCGCAGCGGTAAGATCAGCACCGTGCGCTGCCGGCTAAGTGATGGGAGCACTCCAAGCTCGGGCTCACGATGGGCGTTCTGCAGCACCCCTCCAGTACCACCACGGAAGACGTTCGCGAGAGTTCCCGCTTCTACCTGGAAGCTGGCGCCGCTCTCGGCGGCCAGCAGATTGTGTCCGGCGACAACTTGGACCTGATTGGGCGCACCCGTCGGCAGCACCACCGCGGCCGCGTGATACGGCAAGAAACGCAGACACTCTTGAAGGGTGGTTTCTAGCAGCGCATTGGGCTGGCCCGTCGTGTTCAGCGAAACAGCGACCTCGTACAGCGCACGCATGCGGTCACGGTAGGATTCGGCGTGCGCCAAGGCGAGGGCGGTACGCTGCTCGGCAATTAAGACTCGCTGGCGGTTATCAGTAGACCATTGCTCTGACAACAAGTTGACAAGCCATGGCAAGACGCCAAAAAGAATCGCCTGGCTGGCAAATGTTACGGCGTCGGTAACCGTTTCGGGCTTAAGCGCGAGCACGTCCGATAATGCGACGGCAACGATGCTCAGCCCAAGCACTGAAACACGTCGCAGCCGAAGGGCCGCGGCGACAAGCGGCAATAGAAAGAGCGCTAGGTAGCTCACCGAGGAGCCTGGCCCGACATAAGCCAGAGCGGCGATCCAGATCAGGTCAAGCGCATACGTTCCAGCGGTCAGATTCTGAGTCTGTGGTGATACAACCAGACCAGCGGCCAAAATAGAGAATAAGACATAGCCCCAGAAGATTTGGCCGAAGACATAGGAGGTCGGCGGCGGCAGCAGAACGAGGCCGTGCACAAAGGTCGCCAGGCTAAAGATCACCACGAGAAGCAGCCAGCGGGCTACAACGTAGAGTCGATCGCCGCCAATAAACACTGATGTTGTGGTGGTAGGTTGGACTAGGGCAACGGCCATGGAGCTCCGGCTGGTCTCTGCGTTAGGTGGGATCCGGAAGGAGCATATCGGCGACGCCATAGCGCTGCTCCAAGTGTTGGCGCAACAACTTACGCGCGTGGAACAGCCGCGATTTGACGGTACCTTCCGGCACACCGGTTATCTCTGCGATCTCGTTGACCGCATAATCGTGCAAGTAGTACAGCACAAGCACTGCACGATGTTTCGGGTCGAGCGCTCCCAGCGCCGCCTGTACCACGGCTTGCAGCTCGTGCCGCTCCGCAGACTGCTCTGGCGAGGCGCTATTCGGCATAAATAGCCGCTCGGCTAGCTCGTGAAACGAGTCAGTCCAAGCACGCAGACCTTTGAGGCGATTGTAGCAGAGGTTAATGGAAACGCGGTAGAGCCACGGGGCTAGCGGCAGCGAACCATCTAGCCTATCGGCGTAGCGGTACAACCGGAAGAAAGTGTCTTGGAGCACTTCCTCGGCAACCTGTGCATCATGGGTCACACCAAGTGCCGTTTGAAAGACCGCCGCCTGATACTTGCGGAACAACGCCTCGAGCGCGTGCATATCACCTTGCGCAACCGCACGCAGCCGAGCAGCATCTTCAGCAATCGAGTTTAGATCTTCCGCGGGGGCCGACACCTCGAGTCCTTCCACGCAAACCCGCACTATTATAGCATGGCCAGCTTAACATCCATCGAGCAAGAAAATCAAGGCACGAAGCTTGGAGAGAATAGGCTGCTCTTGCCCATCTCCGAGATTCGTGCCTCTGCTTTTCCGTTATCGTTGGCGGTCCGGATTGTGTACGACCTTATCCAGCGCGATATTGCTCTGGAAGGGCGTTGATGCTGTCCTGTACAAGTGCCGCCGATTTTTCTACGGCCGCCCTCTCATCGTCGGTAAGCGGCAGTTCGATGATCTGCTCGATACCGCCAGCACCCAGCTTCACCGGAACCCCAAAGAAGATACCATTAACACCATACTCACCCTGCAGGAAGGCCGCGGCCGGCAACACTCGCTTCTTGTCCTTCAAGATAGCCTCGACCATCTGAACGGTTGCGGCCGAAGGGGCATAGTAGGCGCTGCCCGTCTTCAGCAGCTGGACGATCTCCCCGCCGCCTTTCTTGGTGCGCTCGACGATTGCGTTAAGCCGTGCCTCGGGAATAAACTCAATTACGGGAATGCCCGAGATTGTGGTGTAGCGGGGAAGCGGCACCATCTCGTCGCCGTGACCACCCATCAGCATGGCATGTACATCCTCGACTGAGACGCCCGCCTCCTGCGCAATAAAGGTACGGTAACGGCCCGCATCGAGAACTCCGCCTTGCCCCATGACCCGCTCGCGCGGAAATCCAGAAACCTTGTAGGCCAGGTACGCCATGGTGTCCATCGGATTATTGACGACGATGATGTGCGCGTTGGGCGAGGTCTTCACAACAGCCTCGATATTGTCCGAGGTAATCTTTGCGTTGATGCTCAACAAATCTTCGCGGCTCATACCGGGTTTGCGCGGCGCGCCCGAGGTCAGAATTACGACGTCCGAGTCGCGGGTCTCCTCATAGCCGTTCGTGCCGACAATGTTGACATCAAAGCCTTCGATCGGCCCGGCCTCTAGCAGATCGAGACCTTTGCCCTGCGGAATACCTTCGACGATATCGACCAGCACAACATCCGCGAGCTCCTTTGACGCGATCCAGTGCGCGCAGGTTGAGCCCACAAAGCCCGCGCCGATGATCGTTACTTTTTTCCGCATATTGCTCCCCCTTCTATTGCATCACGGCCGCCCATTCTAACATATCGACCGTTGCTCACAGCGACAGGCTGCACGTACGGCGACCGATGCTAAACGCCCAATATGCAGCCCTGCGCACGGAGGACGCCACCGGCTATACCGCGGGTTCCTGCGAACGACAGTAGCAGGGGACCTGTCACGTAGCCGCTACAGGCACCAGCGAGCTTCTAACGAAGCTCGCTGGTGGATTCAACTGCGGCTGCAGGGTGGCCAGAGTGACGCACGCCACCGTCCGGTCTGCGCTCGATGCAGCAGGCACGCTGCAGGTGCTTATCGCCCGGCCCGCATGTGGCATGTTTTCTGCTATTGGTCTAGCACGTCTCGATTATGTCCAGCCAGGAGGAAACGTATGCAACAAGATCCATATGAGCGCCGCGTAGTGCAAGAGGAAATAGTCCAGACACCCTACGGTGCGGACGCATCCAAGGTTGAACGACGCACGCATATCGACCCGACGCCTGCCGAGCTTCAGCTTGGCACGCTATACCGCGCCAAGCAGATTGTCTGGCTCATCGTCGGGCTGATCGTCTCGTTGATCGCGCTGCGCTTTGTATTACTTGCGCTGGGGGCAAACGTTAGCGCCGGCTTTGGTGCGCTGGTCGTCGGGATTACGCAGCCGTTTGTGGCCCCGTTCCTGCCGCTCTTTGGCGAGCAAAACGCACAGGTGGAATTTGGTGCGTTGATTGGCATCGCGGTCTACTTGCTGCTCGGTTGGGGCATTAGCAAGCTCCTCGAGATTATGTTGGCGCCGCGCACGCCTCCGACCGGATACTAAAACCGATCTACGCTAGCGAAGTGACATCTCCTGTCACTTCGCTAGCTAGCTCGTAACCATGCTATAATCACAACCGAGGAGGATCGATAATGGCCCAACAAGAGCTTGATCTCGCTCAGTTCCGCCGGCGTTTAGAGGAGATGCGGGCGTCGACGCAGGATGAGATCGATGGGCTACAGATTGCGAACGAGAATCAAGATACCAGCTATGGTGTGAAGAACCACCCGGCTGAGGATGCGACCGAAGTATTCGACCGCGAGCGCAGCCTCGCGATTCGCGCCGCATTGGAGCGCGAGCTGGAGCAGATGGATCGTGCGCTGGAGCGGATCGAAGCCGGAACGTACGGGGTATGCGAGGTTGGCGGCGAGCCTATTCCGGCCGAACGCCTCGAGGCTCGACCAGCGGCTACCCTTTGTATCCAGCACCAGCGCGAGCGTGACGAATTTGCGCGTGACGTGCCCGATCCCTGGGTCTAAGCGGCGCTCTAGGTGCCACAGAATAGTGCCAGCGTTAAGTTACTAGGACTATGACACAACATATTTCCGGGGTACGGCGGCTATTGACCCCTGCGGTCATCGCCGCCGTCGTTTTTATAGCGGATCAGGTTAGCAAAGCATGGGTGCTACGAACTTGGCCCGAGCCATATACCGGCGAGATACCGATTATCGAGAATTGGCTTGAACTCACCTATATTCAAAATACAGGCGTTGCCTTTGGTCTCTTCTCCGGCGTGCCTCAGCTCTTCACTGTAACCTCGCTCTTGATTGTCGCCGCCGCGATCTGGTTTTATCTGAAGCACGTCGACCAGGTGCACGGCTGGCTGCCGATTAGCCTCGGGCTGATCGTAGGCGGGGCAATTGGCAACGTAGTCGACCGCATTCGCTTCGGTTATGTCGTAGACTTTATCAAGACCTTCGACGGTCGCTTTCCTGTCTTCAACATCGCCGACTCATGCATTGTCGTTGGGGTGCTGTCAATGGCGACGTTCTTTGTGATTACCGAGGAACAGGGCCCGGCGCAGCGAGTCGCATCCCCGGTAGAGGTCGACGATGGCCGCTGACCAGCCGCCGGTGTCGCTTGTAGTCGCCGAGGACGATAGTGGCACACGCTTGGACCGCTATCTTGCCGCGGCATTGCCTGATTTGTCGCGCTCCTATGTTCAGCACCTGATCGGCGACGGGCACGTTCGTGTCAATGACGCTCTCGTCAAGTCGAGCTACCAGGTCCAAGCCGGCGATTCCGTTACGATTCTGCTTCCCGTGCCGAAGCCGAGCGACATCGTCGCCGAGGACATACCCTTGGCGATTGTGTACGAGGACGATGATGTGGTCGTGGTCAATAAGGCGGCGGGAATGGTTGTACATCCCGCACCAGGCCATGCACGAGGCACGCTGGTGAACGCGCTGCTCCATCACTATCCGAGGATGCAGATTGGAGACGACCTGCGGCCGGGCATCGTCCACCGGCTTGACCGTGATACCTCTGGCCTGCTCGTCGTCGCCAAGCACGACCGCGCGAAGGCCCATCTTCAGGTTCAGCAACAAGCGCGACAAATGCTTAAGGTGTACAACGCACTTATCGACGGGCATTTTAAAGAGGGGCAGGGCGTAATCGATGCACCCATCGATCGCCACCCACAGGATCGACTACGGATGGCGATCGTGCAGGGCGGACGGCCAGCCCGTACGCATTATCGTACCTGCGAAGTCCTTGGCCCGTACAGCCTTGTGGACGCCAAGCTGGAGACGGGCAGAACCCATCAAATCCGCGTCCATTTTAGCCACAAGCATCATCCTGTAATCGGCGATCCCTTGTACGGATCGCGGCGCAGCGCAACAGCGCTTGGCCTGCGGCGTCAGTTTTTACATGCCCAGCGTCTCGGTTTCACAAAGCTCGACGGCAGTTGGCTTGAGCTTACCGCGGCGCTCCCGTCCGACCTTCAAGCCGTGCTTGATGAGCTTCGCGCCCGATACGCCACTACAAACGCGCCTTTCGATCCAGGCACGCCCTGGTGGGACCAGCAGCCGTCCTCCAGCTAGTCACTGGCTCGCCGGGGCAGATCATTCCAAGGCACAATGGTCTGGCGCCGGATCGTCCGCCGGATAATTGAACTTTCCAGCCAGGCATCGAACTGTTCGACAGCGCGTGAAGCTCGGGCGAGTAGCCCTGCCACAAGGATTGCCAGCGTCGAGGCAACCGATACAAAGACCGAGATGGCTTCGACGAGCTCATTGCCGATTTGCTGCGCGAGGCGTGAGCTCGTAGCGTAGCTGCCCGCGAGGCTAAAGGCTCCGAAAACCAAGGCGCCAACAAGCAGCGCGACACTTAGCACCATCAGGATTGTTACGGTGCCCGCCGCGAGGTTGGCCCGGCGCCGAAAACCAGGGCTGACGTAGTCCAAGGGCTGCCGTGCCTCAAACAACAGATCGCGCCAAGTACGTACCTGCCGGAAGAGATTGAAGTGCAGCTGTTGCGTGGGCGTTCGTGGCGTATTCTGCTCCATTTCCACACCTGCCGCCTGCCAATCTGCAGCTGTAACCCAGTGCTCCTTCGACCGGTCGAACATCCACGCGCCGAGGCTGTGCCCGATCGCGTCACAGAGCTCGGCAGGGAAGGCAGCGCCTAGCTCCTCCATCCGCTCCTGCATCCGGCGGAGACGATGCGGCCGGAGCAGCGCCTCGACGGATTGGCGTCCCGAGAGAAATGCATCGGTTCCAGGCTGCGCCATATACCAGTAGGTATCCGCGAGACTTCCACCGTAGGTCATTGCACGGCCCAGCTCCGCTGAGCGGACGTTGAGCTGCACCCAGGCACTCCGGCTCCAGGCCTCCAGGCTCCGATGCACGCGCCTACGCAGCTCATCGTCGATCGCCATCGGTTGGCCGTGCTCCAGAAGGCTAGCAAGATCCGGCACGTTGGGCGGCTGTAGACCCAGCGCGGAGGTGAGCTCCACCAGTCGGCGATAGCTAACCTCGAGCTGCTGTGCACCGCTAAGGTCACCGTTCGAGTACGAGAAACGCGGCAGCTCGCCGGGGTCATGCCGTTTGTTGGCATATTCGGGCTGGTACACTCGCAGACGTCCAAATGTCTCGGCCACAGCCCAGCCTAGACGTAAGGCCCGTTGCACATGCGCCGAGTCACTTTGCGTTGGGCTTTCCGACACTGCTTTGATTGGGTCACCACGACGACCGATGCTCATAGCTTTTGTGATTGACTAACCTATCTTCCGGGTGGGTATGGTTGCAGAAGTTGATTGCCGCGTCAACACCGCCAAACACGGTTTCAAATGGTGGAAGCACAACAAACGGCAGGTGCAGACGCACCTGCCGCGAAGCCTCAGGGCGGTGTGAGCTTAGTGCCCAGCCTGCTCAAACCGACGATTGACTTCTTCCCAGTTGACCGTGTTCCACCACGCATTGAGGTAATCGGGTCGGCGGTTCTGGTACTTGAGATAGTACGCGTGCTCCCAGACGTCGTTACCTAGAATTGGATAATGACCCTCGCTCAGCGGGTTGTCCTGGTTCTGCGTGCTAACAATCTGCAGCTGCCCGCTGCTGTTGCGCACGAGCCACGCCCAGCCGCTGCCGAAACGCTTAGCACCGGCGTCGTTGAATTGCTTTTTAAAATCCTCGAAGCTGCCAAAGGCCTGATTGATTGCCTCGGCCAACGCGCCTGTCGGCTCGCCGCCAGCGTTAGGACCCATGATCTCCCAGAACATCGTGTGGTTGACGTGGCCGCCCCCATTGTTCCGAACCGCCATCCGAATATCTTCCGGCACGCTATTGAGATCGCGGATCAGCTCTTCCGCGCTCCGGTTTTGGAGGTCGGGATACTTCTCCAACGCCGCGTTGAGGTTATTGACATAGGCCTGATGATGCTTGTCGTGGTGCAGCGTCATCGTCTCCTTGTCGACGTGCGGCTCAAGGGCGTCGTAGGCATACGGTAGTGGCGGTAATTCGTGAGCCATTGTGTGTCCTCCTGAGTATACTTCCTCGTTGCCAACACTATAGCACGGTGCGGCAAGACCGATGCCAGCGCCCGATCCGTACCTTTGACCAGTCCTTAGCTCGACGCCTCACCGAAGATATGGGTGTCGGGGGTTGGTCCGGCAACTGGCACAACCTTTGCGGCACGCTCTTGCGCCAGCACGGTGGTGAACTCGCGCAGCGCTTGCTGTTGACTCTGGTTGAGAAATGCGATTGTCCGCTTCGCTCTTACCGTATCCCAGGCTTCTTCCAGGTCCATGCCCGCATAGATCAGGTAACACGTGCACAACAACGTCGAGCGGCCGACACCGGCATGGCAATGCACCAAGACGGTTTTGCCGGCACGCACGGCCTCGTCGATAAAAGCCGCGCCCATACGCAGCTGCGCAAGGGTCGGCGCGGTGTGGTCAAGCGTCGGCAGCCGTAGATAGCCATCAGGTTGTAGATCGGCAAACGCCTCCTCGTCGTGCCGCTCAGCCTGCAGGCTGACGACGACGCTGACGCCGTGGTCGACCAGCAGCTCCCAATCCCTCGCGTCGATAAATCCACCGACGACTAGCTGAGACGTGATGGCGTCGGCATTCGGTAGGAGACCGGGCTGCCTACGGCGCTGCCACCGTCGTAAACGCGCGAACATCCGCGAACGAGTGCGGAATGCTGCAGGGGGAATACGCATATGCTTAACAAAACTCCTGCACAATGGTGCTGAATTGTACCTAGAGCGCAAGCTGCTGGCAAAATTGCTGCTATAGTTGTAGGCTCAAATTATAGCGAGCGAGAGGCATTCATGCGCGTAGGACGAATCAAGCTACTGCCGCTACTCAAGGAGACCGCCATTAAATGGTACACGGATAACTGCATCCGTCTCGGCGCATCTCTCTCGTACTATACGCTCTTCTCGCTCTTCCCGCTGATTCTAGTGGTCCTCACGGTTGTTCGGCTCTTGCTCGTTAATTCCGAAGGCGCACGCGACGCGATTTTGGATGCACTTTCCAGCGTTACGGGCGGTTTTCGCGACGATTTTGTCATGGCGCTCGAGGCAGCAATTCAAACGCGCCGCGCGTCCGGAATAGTAGGGACAGCAACGCTGCTCTTGGGCGCGTCGTGGGTTTTTGGCGAGTTGGTGAGCGCGTTTAATATCATGTGGAACGTCGAGTCCTCGACAGAGGGCGGGATTATCGAATTTTTTCGGATAACGCTTTTTTCGTTCGCGCTGGTCCTCTCGGGTGCCTTTCTGCTGCTAGTCTCCATGATTATGAGCGCGATCCTTACAGCGCTCGGCTCGTTTGCAACTACCTTGCCGGGCGGCATTGTCGTCTGGCGGATAAGTCAGCTAATGATCAACTTTGGCGTGCTAACTCTTATTTTCGCGCTCTTGTTTAAGTACCTGCCCCGCACCTACGTTGCATGGGGCGACGTCTGGTTGGGAGCAGTGCTTACATCCATGCTTTGGACACTGCTGCAATCGGCGATCGCATACTATATTGCGCTCAGCAGCTATGAAGATTATGGTGCCATCGGCTCAATCTTGGCGCTAGTTGCGTGGGTCTACCTTTCGTCGCAGGTTGTCTTTCTGGGCGGCGAGTTCACGAATGTTTATGCCCGCCATTATGGGAGCCGTGCGCGCTTGGCAGCTCTCGATAGCGCGGCTGATGTGCCAACGTTTGCACCTGTCCCTTCCGAACCCACATCGCAAGCCGCACACCGTAGCCTAGTTAGCGGCGCAGCAGGAGTGACCTTGGGAGTTCTCGGCACCCTGAGTGTTGCCGCGCTTGGGGTAGCTTTCGGTCTTATTCGCATGTTACGTCAGCTGCTCTCGCGGTAACCAAGGCATACGGGATTGTTTGACAACTCCCGCCGCTATGGCCTCGAGCGGTCAGCTTCCAAGCAGAGGATGCGGCACGCCGCTGCCTCCAAGGTTCGTTCTCGCTAAGATGTTGAATATACTTGGACGTCGATAGAACAAAGAAGGCAGCATGGCCTCGCGATGCTCACCCGAAGCGTATAGGCGAAATGGCGCTCTTGAAATTCAGAAACGGTATGATAAGATTGTTGAACAACAATTATAACAATCGGGACTGCTATGGGACGCATTTACGAAAACATCACCGAAACCATCGGACGCACACCGCTCGTTAAAGTTGGAAGACTCAACGACACGCAGGCGACGATCGTCGCGAAGCTGGAGTTTTTCAACCCCGGCGGGTCGGTCAAGGACCGAATTGGCCTGGCAATGATCGAGGCGGCCGAACGCGAGGGTCTCATTAAGCCGGGGCAAACGACAATCGTGGAGCCCACGAGTGGCAACACCGGTATTGCTCTTGCAATGGTCGCAGCGGCCAAAGGCTACCGCCTCATCTTGACGATGCCCGAAACGATGAGCGTTGAGCGGCGGAAGCTCTTGAAGGCCTACGGTGCGGAATTGGTGCTCACACCCGGTACCGAAGGGATGACTGGTGCGATTCGCCAAGCCGAAAGCATTGCAGCCGAGCTTGAGCAAAGTTTTATTCCGCAGCAATTCAAAAATACGGCCAACCCCGAGGTTCATCGACGAACTACTGCCGAAGAGCTGTGGGCTGATACCGACGGGCAAATCGATATCTTGATTAGTGGTGTTGGGACGGGCGGCACGATCACCGGCGTGGCCGAAGTGATCAAGGAGCGCAAGCCTAGCTTCCGTACCGTAGCGGTCGAGCCGGAAGCATCGCCGGTTCTGTCCGGCGGCAAGCCCGGGCCACACAAGATTCAAGGCATTGGCGCTGGCTTCGTTCCAGACATCCTCAATCGCTCGGCGTATGACGAAGTGGTTGCGGTCTCGAATGAAAATGCATACGTCACAGCGCGCCGTTTCGGCCAAGAGGAGGGACTTCTCCTTGGCATTTCGGGTGGTGCGGCGGCTTACGCTGCCCTCCAGGTCGCGCGACGGCCGGAGAATGCAGGCAAGCTTATCGTGTTTATTGCCCCATCCAACGGCGAGCGGTATCTCTCGACGCCGCTTTACGAGGACGTATAAGCACGGAGTCCTTGGAGACAAGCAAGCGAGGAGCAGGAGCGGAACAAGCAATGCGGGTTCCAGGGATGGAACAAGAAATGCAAGGTGGCGTGCCTCCATATCGGAGGCATTTTTCTTTTGGGTATTGATCGTGATTGAGATTACTGACGTCACCAACCGTGGCCGACAACATCGCGTTTCCCTTGGAGGTGATGGGGGTTGAGCGCGGGCCGAGGCACGCAAAAGTGATGGAATTGATGGGCATGGGCGGGCTGACCGATAAAGCGAATGCTTATCCGAGCCAGCTCTCCGGCGGGCAGAAACAACGTGTCGGTATTGCCCGCGCTTTGGCAGGTAATCCCAAGCTGCTATTGTCGGATGAGGCTACGTCGGCGCTCGATCCCAGACGACGCGCTCGATTCTGGGCAGAACAATCCGTATGTTAATGTGCTGACGGTGCTTAAGGGCCACGAGAACGACCCAAACATTCAGAAGTTGGCAAAGCTGCTCACCTCGCCTGAGGTCAAGCGCTTCATCGAGGAGAAGTATCAAAGGGCAGTTGTTCCTGCATTCTGAGGGCGCGGAAGCAGGGGCCTGGGGCTAGAACCAAGATCAAAGCACAGCGAACAACCAATTGAGAAGCTAGGGTGAGGGACGGGCACAGTAAAGCTGCGCGTCCCTCGCCCCGCGCCTCTGGCACCTCGCTTATGCCGCCGCGGCTGCTTCCTTCGTCGCCTGATATTCCTGGGGCACCAGTAGCAGCGCGCCTTGTGGCACGGCTTCAGCATAGAGCGGCGTTTGGCCTAGCTCCTCGCCGTCAATTTCTGTAGGCAAGGGTGGTCGCGCGGTGACGCGGATACGCGATGCGCTGAGATACATCAGATCACCTTGGTCGTCGAACCGCCGCGTGAGAATCCGGCCCAAAATGCGTAGAGCCCCAAACACAGAGGCCGACGATGCAATCATGAGGTCGAGCTTTCCATCGTGGGGATGAATATTAGGGCCAAGGGCGATCGCGCCGTCACCGATCTGCCCGACGTTAACGATCATCACGGTATGCGCCCGCATCCGTCGCTTCTTGCCATCCACTTCGATTTCGATACGCGACTGGCGCAGCTTGAACACATTTTTCACACCTGTGACAACGTAAGCGCCAAAGCCAAGCATATTTTTCAGCTCGCGAGAAGCATCATTAATGAGCTGCGCATCGTACCCAGCACCAGCCACGAGCGCGAAATACCGATCGTGGTCGGGCAAATAGCCGACGTCGAGCCGCTCCGTCTTTCCCGTAAAAACCACTTCCAGAGCCTCGGCTTGGTCCGTCGGGATGAGCAGCGCTCGGGCGAGCAGGTTTGCGGTACCAACCGGAATTTGCGCGAGGGGAACGGTGCTCCCGCTTTTGATCAGCCCGCTCATGGCCTCCATCACAGTACCGTCACCACCGGATACCACCACCAGATCAAAGCCCTCCGCTCCAGCCTGTTTGGCCCAGCCAAGCGCGTCGCCCGCGGTTTTGGTCTCGCGGATTTCGTAGTCAACCTGGGCAGCGCGGAAACGCTCTTCCAACAATTGTCGCGTCTCCTCGGGATCATGCCGACCCGACACAGGATTTACGATGATCAACACACGTTTATATGCAGCCATGGTCACTCTTTCTCGCACTCTAAATCGTTACGGTACTGCTCCTGCTAGCAATTTCTGCCCCATCGCTGGTAGCACGCCTTCGGGTGGCACCAAGGCATAAGCTCCGCTAACTGATGTTTCCCAGAGCATTGAGCTATCGATGGTATAACGCTGGACCTTGGCTGGATCGATATTGCGGATATTCCAAAGCAGGGATAAGACGAGGTCAGCCGGCATATCGGTCTTGACGAATAGCACGAGCGCTTGCGTCAGTTGGTCGGCTTCGTGCAAATTCTGTAGGGCGCCTCGTTCCTTGAGGCGTTGCGCAATACCTACGAGCACAAGCTGTTGCCGTTTGATACGCTCAAAGTCCGAGTCGGGATGGCGAATACGTGCATAGGTTAGTGCCGCCGCTCCGTCCATCTTCTGCGGCCCGGGCAGAAAGTGCGCGACCGAATAGCCATAATCATCGGTAGGAAAGTGCCCGTCATAGAGCTCCTTCGGTACGTCCACAGTAATCCCATCCAGCGCGTCGATCAGCGAGCGAAAGCCCTGAAAATCGATTACCACTGCGTGGTCGACCTCGAGCCCGAACGCGCGACCCAACGTCTGCCGCGTGAGTGCAAGGCCGCCGCCCGCCGCTTGTCGCTCACCGTAATAGAAAGCCGCGTTGATCTTATTCTCACCATAACCAGGAATAGCGACCCACATATCGCGCGGCATTGACAAGAGCGTAGCGGTCCCTTGATCAGGATCGAGCCGCGCTAGCATCAACGCGTCGCTTCGTGCGACAAAGCCTTCCCCAGGACGAGCGTCAATCCCCAGCAGCGCAATCGTAACCGGGCGAGCCTCTGGCAAGTTTGGCGTAGGCGTCGGGGCCGGCGTGGCAGTGGGCGCAGGCGTCGACGTGGGTACGGAGGTAGAGGTCATCGTCGCGGGTGCAGTGGCAGAAGGTTCCTTCGTGGGTGTCGGTGTGGTTGTCGCCGTTGGAGCGATGAGCATACTGGCTGATTCGTCACCGGTGATCTCTACGACAGCAGCAGCAACTTGGTCAGGAGGTTGCTGCATCGAGCGTATATTCCAATAGGCCCGATAAAAGGGCGCGCCAAGGTACCAAATTCCCAGGAATAGGAGCCCTATTAAACCGCCGCCTACCACTAATGCTACGGACCGAAAGGGGCCGCCGCGTCGAGGTAGTGCACCAACGAATGCCGATGGAGCCGCTTTCAGTTGGACTGCAGGTTGCAGCGGCGGGGCAATGAGCGGAGCGGTAACAAGCTCGGCTAGCAGACGCTCGTCCCGTTCCTGGCGATAAGCGCGGCAGTCAGCACAGCCGGCAAGGTGGAAGCCAAGGTGAGGATTGCGGCCGCGGGTCGACCCTGGAGCAACACCTTGATCAAGCAGGATGCGGGCGTCAGCACATGTCATGAAGAACCTCGGTCAGGTAAGAGTTCGCATTCTAGCAAACTTCCAACACTCACGAAAATGGCAAAGAACACACAAATGCATGAGATATCGCTTCCCAAAAGGCTAAAGCAGAAGCGGCAACGCACTTTGACAAGCGGCCTGTGCGTGGTACACTAGCACCCGTCGTCCGCAAACACTGTTTGCGACGACCTCACCTCCGGTGAGCCAAACGAATTTCGCCTG
>JADDQE010000167.1 GCA_016781525.1 bacterium
GGGCGGTTCGGGAACCGCCCGGTGGTTTATAATCGGTCGTGAACACCTTGATCGTCCGCAGCTGATCCGACACGGGGTCAAGGGGTAACATACAGCTGGTCCATCATCACAAGACTATGAGGGTACCGATGACTCACCCAATCGTAGCGAAGTGGCGGTCATTCCTACCACACGGATTCTTAGAACAAACGGGTGTGCTTGTTTGGATCATCGGCGTGCTCGTGATCGGCCTCCGCTGTTTTCTCGTCGTGGTTGAACAACCTGCCTTCGTGCAGACGATCCGCTTCGGCATCACCTTGTTGTACGGAAGCGCATTCGTGATTGCCGTTGGCGGACTCAGTGTGACCTGCGTTGTATGGCTACGAGGCAAATTCGTCCGAGCGCAAATGCCGCGCACCGCATTCTTGGGGAGAATATCGCTTGCACGCTGGCTAGGCCGTGTTGCCGCACTCGTCATTGAATGTCTTCTCGCTGCAACAGTCCTGCAGATGGGTGTCCGTTGGGCGGCGCAGGCGGCACTACCCTGGACAACCCTAGGCTTTCTGACCGGGACTGCAGCGCTCCACATCCTGCTCGCGGTGTACCACGAGCACGTGAACGCACGTACAAGGCCTTGGTAGACCAAGCACAGTGGCTGAGAGTCCTCCGGAGAAGGACGGTTTAGCCAACGGATGCCGAAATTGCGTGGATTTTGTTGTAATTATGGGTATCGGCCGACAACCAGCCCTACACTTCTCCGCTTCACTCGGTAACCCACCCTCCCTTCTTCTCCATGCCGCCAGCACTGCCTGGCTTACCCTTGCACATCGCTATCTTCCGCTTCCATAAAAGCAATCCAGCTTCCCGCTGACCCAAATGCTGTCACGCGTGTGGAACGCTGCTTACAACATCGTTCTCGCAAGGGAAGTGAGGGGAGAAGGAGATCGGATGAACCCACAACAGCCAACACAGAAGCCGGAACATGGAGCGCCCAGCGCATCTTCTGGGCTGACCCCGCAGCGACAACCAACCGTAGCTCGGTTGGACAATGGGTGAGCAGGTTTAGCCGGTCGTCGGTCAGGACATATAGGGGTATGAGCATAGCCTAGCGCGTGATGGTCACCGAAGTCGGCACGGCGACCAGAAGGTTCAATGCGCCACGATCCCGTGGGACCAGAGCGCAAGCCCGGCGTAGAGTACGATCCCAGACGAGGGTGACCGGCGCTGTCCAAGGAGCTGGGGTGGCTCGAGGTTGAGCTCGCTAGCCAGGGCGGCAAACCGATGAAACGGCACAGGGAACGGCACCCAACGAATCGGGTCGGACACCTCATACTCAACCAGCAGCAGCCGTCCACCGGGGCGGAGCAGTTGGACAACAGACGCCAGCACACGCCTCTGGTCGCGAATGAAGTGCAGCGAGTTCGCCAGCAAAGCACCGTCAAGTGGGGGCAGGTCAAGCCGCTGAGTGAAGTCAGCCTGGCGCGGGATAACGGTCGCACGGGGCGCATCATGGAGCATGCGCTGGCCCTGCGCGATGATCGCCCGTGCATCTCGGTCGATCGCGTAGATCACCGCTTCGAGGTCAAGTAGAGCGGCAAGCGCCCACGTAAAGTTGCCGGTACCCGCACCAAGGTCAGCCCAGGTAGCCTTAGTTGTCACGACGCCGCCACGGATCAAGGCCACCATCTCACTGTGTTCCATATTCGGCTCTTTTGCTGCAGCTTCGCGCGTCACTGGCCGGAGCTCCTCAGTTGAGCAACGGACAGCCCGACGGCTTAGCGATATCCTTGGGCTTGAAGGTTGAACAGCCGAGCATATGTTCCATCGCGCTCCAGCAGCTCGTGGTGCGATCCGAGCTCAGTTAACTGACCGCTTTCTAGCACCGCGATCCGGTCGGCCATGCGCACCGTTGAAAAGCGGTGGCTGATCAGCAGCGCGATCTTGCCTTCAGTCAATGCTCGAAAACGCTGGAAAATCGCAGCCTCACGCTCGGCGTCAAGGGCGGCGGTGGGCTCGTCCAGCACCAGAACCGCGCCGTCCCGCATAAACGCTCGGCCAAGCGCAATTTTCTGCCACTGTCCACCCGAAAGCTCGTGCCCCTGGTCGAACCAGCGACCCAACATCGCGTCGTAGCCTTGGGGCAGGCTCGCAACAACCTCGTCCGCTCCACCGCGCGCTGCCGCATCGGCAAGGCGAGCATCGTCGTCGAGCGCTGTGACCTGCCCAAAGCCGATATTTTCACGAACGGTTGTCTGGTAGCGCACGAAGTCTTGGAAGATTACGCCGATTACGGAGCGCAAATCATCCAGGTCGTACTCGCGCAGGTCAACCCCGTCGAGCAAGATCTGTCCCTCGCTCGGATCGTACAGCCGGGTCAACAGCTTGATCAATGTGGTTTTCCCCGCGCCATTCGCCCCAACCAGCGCCAGCTTCTCCCCTGGCACTATGCTCAACGATACGTGTCGAAGCGCCCACTCATCTCGTCCGGGATAGCGAAACCCGACGTCGCGAAATTCGATCCCTTGGCGCAGTGGCACCGTCACGCGACGAGCCTGATCTCCGCGCTCCATTCGCGGCACGATGTCCAGAAAATCGAACAGGTTATTGAGAAATAGACCGCTCTCGAATAGGGCGTTGATGCTCCCCAGCAGCCCTTGAAAGGAGCCCTGGCTTTGGCGGCACAAGGCGAGGTAGAACGTCATCTCGCCCAGTGAAATCGTACCGCTGAGCGTGCGCCACACAATGTAGGCGTACACACCATAGAAGCTGCCACTGCTGACCAACCCCCATAGTATGCTGATGCGACTGCGCCGCAAGGCTAGCGCCGTATCTTCGTGATAAAAGCTCCAGAAAAAGTCCTGGTACCGTTCCAGCAGCGTCTCGCCCAGCCCAAAGAGCTTCACCTCTTTCGCGGCGCTGTCAACCGTCAGCACCTGCTCCAGATACTGCATGCGCCGAATCTCGGGCGCGCGCCAGGTCAACAGGCGGAAGTGGAGTGAGCTGTAACGTGTTTGGGCAATAAAGGCGGGAAGCGTTGCGACTGCCAGCACAACCGCGACAAGCGGGCTGAACGCTAGCAGCACAACCGCGAACGAGCCCAGGGTCAGAACGTTTTGAGCCAAGCCGAAGCCAGTATTGACGGCGCCCAGCGCGCGGCTTCCTCCGCCACGGCGGGCATTTTGGAGCTGGTCGTAAAAAGCCGGATCTTCGAATGCCTGGAGGTCAAGCGAGAGCGCCTTGCGAATGATCGCCTCGCCAACCATATGATCGACGCGTGCGTGAAGTACGTGGTCAAGCAGAGAGCGAACCTGGCCAATCAGCGCGCCGAGAACGATCAGCCCAAACTCCAGCAGCAGAAACGGTAATGTCGCACGCAGCGCTACGCTTACTGGCTGGCCTGTCTCCAGGGCGTGCACGACGCCATCGACAATTAGCTTGCCAGCCCAGGCTTGGGAGACGGGCAGCGCGGCCGACAACAGGGTCAGGAGCGCCAGTCCAGCGGTAGCAAGGCGATGCGCCCGCCAGACGAGCCGTATCGCTCGCGGCAGATTACGCAGCGCCGCCCGTAGATTACCCCAGCGTTCGCTCCATCGCGCAAAACGCGGCATCACAGCGGTGGACGTCGAAGCAGCCATCAATACCTCTCGCGGGGGCGCCGATCATGTCGCCGAGCGTTGCACACGACACAAATGCCGGGTACCACCCCAGTGTAGCGTGGCCGGACCTGTCATAGATCACCCGTCTGTACAGGCTTGGCTTCGTCGCGACCTGCCGGAATGGCCAGGCAATTTTCCTCTTCTCGGCGCAAGCACCCTGTACGGAATCGAGGTCTGCTTTCACACGACGGGTCAGCTTAACAGATAGACGTTGCCCCGCTCGTCCACATTGGCACTTCGTGTACGCGGTCTGTCCATGTAGATTGTTAGTGCCGGACGCTCAAGCGTCAAATGGGGATAGCGCTGCGTTGTTGGGAGGTCCACGAGAGGAGCATGGCTCACCGACAAGCGCACGTGGTCATGCAGCGCTTGCCGAATGTAGGGTCATGGTGGCTGGCTTGCGTACTCGGTATCGCAGTCAGTGGGAGGAGCGCCTCGCTAAGACAACACCGGTCCCCTTAGCGCTCGGCTTCCGCCACCCTTGGCCCACTCTTCACCGAGCTCGTGCGATGCTCGACGCAAAAGATCGATCCGAGCCAGATCCAGCCAAGGCCAAAGGTTACCCACACCACAAAACCGGGAACTCCTGCCACACCAGCCCCAATCGGCAAGAATAGGCCAAGCAATCCGAGCAGCAGAGGCAGCGCCTGCCAGCCTACGTCGCTGCTTTGCCGCAGCACTGCGCCGCCTATCACAATAAGCCCAATACTGAGGAGCAACAATCCGGCTGGGAACAATCGCTGTGAATCCAATACGGGCGTAATGAGCGCCCATAATGCTGACATATAGCGCAAGCGGGTTGTTGCTCCAAAGACCGCTAGACCGCCAAGGCTAAGCGCAAGGCCGACACGGGCTTGCCAAAAGCCCCTAGCGTTCCAGCGGGTATCCAACCCGACCAAGCCGATCATCAGCAAGACTGTTGCAGGCGGCAGGAACGTTCCAGCCCACTCCCCAATCGATGCGATAGTGTCGGGACCGTAGTATCCGGTCGACGGCGGACGGAGCACACGCACCCCCCCGATAGCCCAGAGCAGGCCGCCGACGATGCACGACCAGCCGCTCCAGCAAATATGCTTCGTCCGCTCCATTGTAGTTCCTCGTCGTTCCCTTTATTAGGGATAGTGGAGACAACACTACGGCGATAGCCGCGAGGCCGTCGCCGTAGGTTAGTGCAGATTGCGTTACGTTACTCGATAATCAGCTTGCCGACCATACCCTCGCCAGTCGCCTTGTCGGCGTGGGGGTGGCAGTAGAAGGTGTAGGTGCCAGGCTGGGTGGCCTTGAAAACTGCTAGACCCTCCTTGCCAGCCGGCATCGGTGCGTGCACCCCGAGTTCATCAATGTCGAGGTAGTGTGCCTCACCGTCGACATTCGTCAGCTTCAGCGCAACAGTCTCGCCGACCTTCGCCTTGATTTCCTTCTGCTCGAACTCAAAGTTCTTGGTTGAAACGACCGGCAGCGAATCGAGCATCTCGGGGCTGATGCCGGCTGCGATGCCCTTCGTCGGGAGCGCGGCTACCAATAGTGCACCGGCGACAACTGCGACCAGGGCTGTGAGGCCGTATGCGAGGCCTCGGGGTGTGCGGCGCGCCTCTGGCGCGAAGCGGTAGTTCTGGATGGTCGCCGCAATCCCGCCCAATATGCCGATAGCGGTCGCGGGCAGCATTGTCGCGCTAATCAAGAAGGCCGCGAACGATGTGGTTGGGTTCAGCGCGCCTGAAACAATGGGCTCACCGTTCAGGGCCAGCATCGCCGCAGAAACTAATACGGCGAGGATCGGCGCCCAGCGGAAGCCCAAAGCGATCACGCCGGCGAAGATGAGCGACAGCACGACAAAGACGACCAGCGGTGGGATCATCATGCCGATCATTGCGACCTGCAAATAAATCAAATCAAGCGCAATGACAACCAGGGTAGCCATCGAGACCTTGCCAAGTGCAGATACCGGCTTGCGACCACGTGCGCGCGACGCAACGATCGTTGTTTCCATGTGGAAGTTCTCCTCGGAACGGAACGTTTGCAATGGATTTGAGCACTTTGTGTTTGCTTGTGGATGCCAGTAGCTTAACAAACACCGCAGCGTCCCGCATGAGACCTTGGGCTCAACACCCGAGGACGTGATCCTCGACTTTAGTCGGATATGGATTAGTGGAAAACAACCATGCACGGGCCCGTTGATCCTGAGCCTCGCCCCGTGGTTGACGTGCGTGCTATATCACATGAGCAACATGGAGGAGCAGAACATGAGCGATATCAACGTACTACCTGCTGAAGAGATTGCCGATTTTGTCGAGATTGTCGCCCGAGCCTACCCTAGCATGAACGTCAAGACACCAGAAGAGAAGCAGCGGTTTGGCGAGATGCTGCTTTCGGGCCACGTCAAAGATCCGTCGACGCACTTGTATGCGCTGTACCGTGAGGACACCATGCTCGGGGGGATGCGCCTCTTTAACTTTCGCCTCAACCTACTGTCGCATATGGTCGACGCCGGGGGCGTTGGGTTGGTCGCGGTCGATCTGGTCCACAAGAAGGAAAAGATCGCCAAAGATTTAATTTCCTACTTCTTAGAGCACTATCATGCGCGCGGCGCCGTGATGGCGCTGCTTTACCCGTTTCGTCCGGACTTTTATAAGCGAATGGGCTTTGGCTTCGGCACAAAGCTAAATCAGTACCGCGTCCGGCCTGCCCAGCTGCCGCAGGGCTCGTCGAAGGCACATATCCGGTATTTGAAGGAAGACGATGTACCCGAGGTGCTCGCCTGCTACAGCCGCTATACTGCTGCGACCCATGGCATGATCGAGCGGTCCGACTTCAATATCCGGCACCTGCTGACGGACACGAGGTTCACAGTCGTGGGCTATGAGCGCGACGGACGCATCGAGGGCTACCTGGCCTTCAGCTTCAAATCGGCCAAGGCCGACAACTTCTTGCTCAACGATCTCCACGTCGAGGAGTACATCTATGAGCACGGGACAGCCTTGCTCGAGCTCCTGACCTTTTTGCACTCGCAGGCCGATCAGATCAATAACGTCATCCTTAACACCCAAGAGCAGCACTTCCACCATCTGCTGTTTGATCCGCGCAATACTTCAAATAACGTCATCCCACATGTGTCGCACGAGACCAATTCACAGGCGATCGGCCTCATGTATCGCGTTCTCGATACCCGCAGGCTTTTTGCGGTACTCGGCGATCACAGCTTCGGAGGGCAAAATATCACGGTCACCTTTGCCATCCGCGATAGCTTCTTCACACGTAACGACGGCGAAGTTACCGTGCGCTTTGCCGATGGGCGGCCCACAATCGTCGACGGCGACAACGCGGACGTCACAATCGGGATCGACGTTGCCGACTTTTCGTCGCTGCTCGTCGGCGTCGTCGCATTTCGGCACCTGCATACGTATGGCTTGGCCACGATCTCGGATTCGCGTCACATACCGACGATTGATGCGCTCTTTGCGACAGCCGACCAGCCAAAGTGCGTGACGCGATTTTAGCGAGCCCGAGCGTATGAGCTTCTGCTCCGTGCCACTCATCAAGTGCAACCAGCCGGCTTGATCCGCCGACATGCCTGTGCTTACAGCCGCGACGAGGTGCCGCATATCACAACAGCAGCATTTGACAAAGCCTTGCCGGTTGGATACCATGAATGACATTCATTCATACGACAGATCCTCCCTCGATCGGGCAGGCGAAAGGACAGTAAGATGAGCAGCACGACCTACGGCTCGCGCGGGTCGGCAACCAGAACAACAGCGCGACTCGGCGGACTCGGTTTTGATTTGGTTGTCGCGGTTCTCAGCGCTCTGTTTATGAGCGGCCTCTACCTTGACGGCTGGGCGCACTTCCATCGGCCGGGAACCGAATCATTTTTTACGCCCTGGCACGCGGTCTTCTATGCCGGTTTTCTTGCCGTGGCGATCGCCATCGGAAGTGTGATCGTTCTCAACCATCGAAGCGGCCTGAGTTGGTGGAGCGCCATTCCGGCGGGCTATGGCCTTTCACTGCTTGGCGTTGCCGTCTTTGCGCTTGGTGGGGTCGGCGACGTGTTGTGGCATGAGCTCGTCGGCCTCGAACAAGACGTCGAGGCGCTGCTAAGCCCGACGCACTTACTGATCGGCATCGGCATGGCTCTGATTGTCAGCGGACCGCTACGTGCCGCCTGGCGCCGTACCGGCATCCCCAGCCTGTGGCAGACACACCTGGCGATGTTGCTGTCGCTGGCACTGCTGCTGTCGCTCTTCACCTTCTTTACGCAATACGCCAACCTGTTTGGAACGACCTTGCCCGCGGTGCGCTTCCAGCCGGATGCAAGCGCCTCGGCTGGGAACCAGCGCATGGCTCACATAGAGCAGGCTCTTGGTGTCGTGGGAATCGTGCTACACACGGGCCTGTTGATGGGGCTGCTGCTGCCGGTACTTCGACGATGGACTCTGCCCCTCGGTGCAATTACGCTGATCTTGACACTGAACATCGCGCTTATGACGCTGATGCGCGGCCGATATGTGGCGACCGGAGCGCTCCCGCTCATTGGCTTTGCGCTGCTTACGGGCATCGCATCCGACCTGCTCTGCCGGTCGCTGCGACCGGCATCCGCCGCCACACGCAACTTCAGAATCGTCGCCTTCGCCATTCCCGTGCTGCTGTATGGGCTGTACTTTGCCGCACTCAATCTTTTCGGTGGAGGCTTGTGGTGGACGACACCACTTTGGACCGGCAGCATCGTTGTGGCGGGCTTGATCGGGTGGTTGATGAGCTTCGCGCTTGTGCCGACGGCTACTAGTGAGGGACCGAAGTTTCGCTAGGCTCTCGGTGGCGGCTCCTTGAGCCATGCGACCTCTCCAGCGTTTGAGCAAGGCGGACTTGGCACTACGAGGTCGATCAAGCCATATTAGCTGCCACCGACGTAGCAGAGCCAGCGGTCGAGATTGACAATGGCACGACCTATCGATCCTCAGCGGCGGGCAGCGATCCTTGAAGCTGCCCGCACGGTGTTTCTGGAACAAGGCTACGCGGGCGCGCGAATGGCTGTAATTGCCGAGCGTGCCGGCGTGGCGAGTGGCACCGTGTACCTGTACTTCTCGTCCAAGGAGGCCTTGGCGGCGGCGCTCGCCGACGACTTCTTTGTGCGCCTCGACATCGCGCTCCGGCCGATACTCACGCAGCTGAATGATCCAATAGCGATTCGGGCGGCGGTCGAGACAGCGCTCGAGTTTGCTATCGCCGAGCATGATTTGCTCAGACTGTTGCGGCTTGCAGTTGGACTTACACCCTTAGCGCAGGCGCTTCCCGGTCGTCGCGCCTTAGCCGAACGGCTAGCCTCGGCACTGGAAGCACAGATGGTGGCAGGAAAGGTTCAGCCGTACGACGCGCGTGTACTGGCAGAGCTGATTATGGGCTTGATCGAGTGGATGGCAGAGGCGGCGCTGATTAGAGGTATCGGCAAACACGAGCCCTACGTCTCAACGGTTATCGACCTGTTGCAGCGGGCCTTGCTTCCGTCCCACTCTTCGGCGCCTTCCCACTCCTAGCCCCGTCCCTATGCCATGGACACACTCATCACCGAGCACGTTGCGCATAGCCATCCCTCGAGTTTGTGTATGATACCGGGAGCCACTCATGCCAGGAAAGCGCGGCCATCGCGGCAATCTGAAGTGCCGGGAGGCACACGATAGGAGAACGTTATGATTCGGGCCGTCGTCATGCCTGCTCCAAATCAACCGCTGGAGCTGCGTGAGTTCACGGAGCCGCAGCTGGAGCCGGGCGGCGTTATCTTACGAACACTTGGCAGCGAAGTATGTGGAACTGACGTCCACCTGTGGCACGGCCGCTTGGCAGGCGTGCCCTACCCGATTATTCCAGGACATGTGAGCGTAGGCCAGGTGGCGGCAGCGGGCAGCGGGGCACAGGATGTCGATGGCCGTCCACTCGCCGTCGGCGATGTCGTGACGTTTTTGGATGTGTATGGCTCGTGTGGCAGGTGCTGGTACTGTACCGTGGGACAGGCGACGACACGTTGTCCCCAACGCCGGGTGTATGGTATTACGCTCTCGGCCGACGATGGCCTGCTCGGCGGCTGGGGTGAATATATTTATCTACGGCCGGGGGTCCATATTGTAACGGTCCCGCCTGAGCTCCCCTGGACCACCCTTCTAGCGGCCGGATGTGGACTGCCAACCGCACTGCACGCGGTTGAGCGGGCGGAGGTACGCTTTGGCGATTGTGTCGTAATCCAGGGAAGTGGGCCGGTTGGCCTTAGCGCGGCAATCTTGGCGCAGCTGCGTGGAGCAGGACAAGTAATCGTCATCGGTGGACCGCCGCTGAGACTCGACATGGCACGGCACCTCGGCGCGGACGCCATCATCGATATCGGCGTGACCAGCGAGGTAGACCGCATTGCCGCGGTGCACGACTTGACCAATGGCCGGGGAGCCGATGTGACAATCGAGGCGGCCGGAGTGGCTGCCGCCGTGCCCGAAGGAATGCGCCTGACTCGCGACGCCGGGCGTTATGTTGTCGTCGGGCAATACACAAACGCCGGTGCGGCTGAGTTTAACCCTCATCTGGATTTGAATCAGAAGCATCTTGATGTCAGGGGTTGCTGGGGCAGTGACGTCGGTCATGTGTACCGTGCGGTACAAGTGCTAGCACGCTATCATACACGCTTTCCATGGGCCGAATTTGTCAGCGGCCACTATTCCCTTGAGCAGGCCCAGGAGGCACTTGAGGATGTGGCAGCGCAGCGCGTCGTCAAGGCACTGATTATCCCGGGCCATAACCACCCGGCCTAAGCGCGAGTCCGAACGGTAGCTCAGGAGGAGCAACAAGATGCAGTACGTAAAGCTTGGTCGATCGGGCCTCAAAGTCGCGAGGCGGATTTCACGGTCGTGGATCGGGTCGTGGAGCTCGCGGAGCGTCATGGGGTCACGCCGGCGCAAATCGCCATCGCCTGGGTGCTCTATCAGCCAGACGTGACCGCGCCGGTCATCGGCGCGAGCAAGATGACCCATCTTGAGCAGGCCGTCGAAGCGCTTGATATCACACTGTCGGTCGAAGACAAAGCCTTTCTTGAAGAGCCCTACCAGCCCCATCCGGTCTTGGGCCACAGCTAGCTGACAGCCGCGGAGACGATTGCCCTGAGTTCTGTAATCAAGCCGTTGCACATGGTCGCTACGGCGAGGTCTTACTTGACGCTACACGGATTGAACGATGAATAGTGCCTCGATTCTTGAGCTGTCCGTCCCTTTGGAACAAACTCAGGGCAGCGTGGAGACGCGTGGCGCACGCGTGAACGGATCACAAGTACATTCCATCCGTCTGCCCGGATATACGATCTCGGCTGAGATCATCTTTGGTATGCCCGACCAAAAGCTGACGATCCGGCATGACGCAGGAGCGAGCGCCGAACCCTATGTTGATGGCGCACTCTTGGCAATCCGCAAGGTCAGCTCGTTCGTGGGGTTGCGCCGTGGTCTCGACAGTGTTCTTGACCTGGACTAGCCGCTCTTCGTTGATGCGGCTTTCCGATACAAAGGTGTGCTGGCGGTGCCGAAATTTGCACACGGGTGAATTTGAAGGCCAGCGCAGGGGCGATCCAGCCGCAACTCAGAGCCTGGCGAGCAGCATCACAACAAGTATTTTGCAATTGTGCCAGCTTCGAGCTGGAGTTGCGTCACGATGCTGTGGTGTACACGGAGCGTCCGAATGAAGTTTTCAGCCCATACCTACCTCGACGCCCGCGGCATTCCCTACCGCGTGCTTACGTTTCCGCCTGAGACTCCTAAGGGAGCAGCGAATGTAGCCGCCGCGCTTGGCTTCCGTGACCGACAGATGGTAAAAACGTTGATCTTCGAGACGGACCGCGGTGAGCGCGTACTCGTCATGCTTGGAGGCGACCAGAACGCGATTTCCGGTCACCTCAAAAAGGCAATTGGATCACGGAACATTAAGATGGCAAGCGCCGAGACGGTTCTAGCCACGACGGGCTACGTTGTCGGCTCGATCCCGCCGTTTCACTGGCAACCCGATGGCTTTCGCTCGTTTGTCGACGCCGCGCTGATGGCCGAGCAAGAGCTTGGCGTCGGAGCCGGCGAATGGGGACACGAAATCGTGATCAGCCCAACCGATTTGGTTCGAGCGAGCAATGCCCTCGTCGTCAATTTGAGCGACCCTGGGCAGCCCCTTATGGGTAACGTCACGTAGCCGCACCGCTGAATCTGACACTCCCAAGCGGCTGCTCGCAGGGTGTCGCTCGGCTCACCCTGTCCTCGGCAGCATCTCCTACCCGGCAAGAAACCTTCAGGCCGCACGTCAACCGCTGCTCTAAGCCATTTCCACACCGGATCGTACGACCTGGCTCCGTTCTATATCAGGTTCAGATAAGAACATATGAGCTAATTTTTCTGTTAAACTAGTGCTCAGAGCTACAACAACGGCGTGAGTATGGTGCAGGAGATAGTCATGAAGTAGCCGCACGCCGCCCAACACATGGCGAGCATTGCGGCTACTGCCAGGCGAAGCATGAAAGGTTAGAGCATGAGCGACCAAGTTATCGCGGCGCTAATTACCGGGGTTGCAGGCATCATAGCGGCCTTGATTGGACTGCGTTGGCGTGAATGGAGCAAAGCTAGCGGCCGGCCCGTCGCGTCCGGAACCGAGCCGCCGATCTTTGACGCCGCGCGCCAATTCGCCAAGTTTACGACACTCGAACAAAAAAAGAAGACGATCCAACCAATAGAAGTTGCCTTGAGCCACGGCACCGTCGCACTAACCATCAATCAGATGGAAGCATGCGCGAGCAGTGAGTGGGAGCTCGACCGTATTGGACTGTATCTTTTTGAGGAGTACACCGCACAGCCGAACCACATTGCACGGCTGATGCATGTTCGACACGAGTACGAGCGCATTCGCGCTGCGACCTACCCGCGTAGCTCGCTCCCCCTGGTTTACGCCCTGCACTCGCTGCTCGTGCTAGCCAGGCAACAGCCGTTACTGGCCGAGGCGGTCGGCGAGGGCGCCGAGCTATTGGTGGACATCATGCGGTTCTGCGGCAAACATCCGCACCTTGATCCCGACCACGAGATCCGACGTCTCGTCGACAAGCTCCTCGGCCTTCTTGAGCGGCGGCGACTGCGCAGCGCGTAGCCTTACGCTACCGGCTTGTCGGGTGCGGGAAGCGCGGCATAAAAATCGATGACAAACCGACGCATATAATCATCCAGCAGCGCATCGATACGGTGTGGATCCGGCGACCCCACGACCAGGCCTGCGTGGTGACGCTTATCGATGCGATACACTATTTCGGGATCATGGTAGGCCGAGGTATCCGGGTGCTCCTGGCGCGCGAGTGAGAGCACAACGCCCGCATAGTCGGAACGACGTGTTGGGAGGGTGTAAGGCCGAGGCCCTGCCTCTACCTTGGCCCACTCGCGCCAAAGATTCAATCCGGTGGCAGCCTCGACCAGGTTTACGATGAAGGCGCCGCCCACGCGAGCGGATGTTTCCAGAAAGTAGAAGTGACCATCTTGGCCTTTGATGAACTCGGTATGCGAAGCACCGTCGGACAGCCCAAATGTTTGCAGCAGCGTCCGGTTGAGCTCTCGCAGCGCGCGATCATCATCCGAGCCACGCGGGAGCGTCCGACTGCAAAAGATGCCACCACCATGCATCACCTCAAGCAACGGCACGGCGTAGCGGTGTGTCTCGGCGAACACGACCTCCTGCTCAGCCACGATCGAGTCTACATGATACACGTCGCCCACAATAAACTGCTCGAGCAGATAATACGACTGCCGGTCACCGAGCCCTTCAAGGGCCGGCCATAGCTCGTCCGAGCTGGAGATGCGCTTTATGCCGATTGCGGATGCTTCAGAGCGCGGCTTAAGCACCCACGGCGGCGGGACCTGCTCCATAAACTCGCGCAGCGCTTGATGATTGAGCGCATGGACGAAGCTGGGAACGCGTATGCCGGACTCGGCCGCTTTGCCGCGCATGGCGAGCTTGTCACGGAAGTACCGCGCCTGTGTATCGCCAATACCGGGGAGCCGCAGGTGCTCTCGCAATGCAGCCGCGTGCTCCACATCAAAATCGTCAAGTGCCACAATCCGGTCGATCCGTTCCGTCCGGGCCACATGGCTCACGCCCGTCAACAGCTCATGCCGATTGCCCATTTCCGGCAGCATGAAAAACTCATCAATTGCCTCACGGGGCCAGCGGGCCTTGGCAAGACCTGTCTGGGTAAGCAGGAGTACACGAGCGCCTTGCGCTTTGCACTCTCGAATAAAATCATGGCCTTTCTCATAGCTGGCGAGGCAAAGCACCGTTAGCTGTTGCGACTCAGGCATCGACGCTCCTCTTCACTGACGAACTCTATTGACAGCGAGCGATATTTGATGTATTTGACCGCACATCGTAGCAAATGATAGTAGCAGGTTGTGTACACCTGGATGATACTACGTAAGCAGCCGTACTCGTGAGATGCACCGCCTACTGAACGCAAAGGGCTATCACGACAACGACCTGCTCTATGTTGAAGATGCGGATGCGGAGCACACAGAGGCCGCATGGCATCACGACTACCGACCACGTTCCGTTTCTTGCTA
>JADDQE010000224.1 GCA_016781525.1 bacterium
GGGGTGCTGCTGCCATCAGCAGCGGCGATGGAGAGCAAGTCTGGGTGTGAGGAAAGGAAACATCCGAGGGTGTAAGGCCCGTGGCTGTTCTGATTTGTCATAACTTAATAACGGCGGGTCATAGTTTGTGCGTCAGGCCGACCGTTTAAAGTAAAGCGGGAAGAAGGGCAGGATGGTCACCCAAACCTTATCCCGCTCGGGGGTCATGTACAGCCCAATGAAGGCAGCACGCCACGAGAACTCAATGCGTTGAAACTTCATAGGTGCTTCCCTGTAAAGACGTTACCTGCCGTTTAGCAGGTAGCCGCTGATTCCTTCGCCACGTTCACCGGCGTCAGGTGTAACCACCCATTCGACACGCCGCTCGTCGGTACGGCAGGACATCCAAAGGGACGTCCTGAGCAATAACATGTTGTGCGCATGATTACGCCGCACGTCCATTCGGCAAAGGTGCAGTGCTATCGTCACTTACGAACTAAGCACCAGTTTTTTCTCCGATTTGTACAACTGTTGGAGCAGCAGGAGGAGTAGCGGCATATACAGGGTAAGCACCATCCATTGTAACGCGCCAAACTGAGAAAAATAGTACCAGCCGAAGTAGCCGAGCCATGAACACACCGTTAACAGTAGCATCTCCTGCCGATTGTCGGGAATACGCCATAGAAGGACATAATCATAGAACGGCCGAAATGGCACGACTGCGCATAGTAGAAGGTATTGTACACGCTCACTTCGCCAATAAAACAGGAGCAAAAGCAACAGTGGCCCAAATGGTAGAATCAGCAGGGCCGGCCTGCCCGCATATCCCCCGAGCTGGGATAGCCACTGTATCGGCCAATTCCACAAGATAAAGAAACTGGGGAGCGCAACCAAGATGCAGCTCAGTACTCGGTGCTTCGTTAAGCGCATGAGCACAATGGGAAGTCCGATGTGGGGTTTGGCTAATGTCAGTGGCAGGAGTGCGGGGATGTACCAGATTGCAAGGAACAGAGGAGACCAGTTCACCACTTGCACGGCTTGAATATAAGGAAACGACGCAAATACTAACAGTCGCCACGGTTCATTTGTCTTAAGAATTCCCCACGCAAGCAGGGCAGAGGAAAGACCTATAAACGTGCCCGCGGCAACCTCGTTTGGCATCCAACTAAAAGGTAAAGCGAAAAGGGCCGCCGGTAGTGGATAGGCGACCATCCCTTGGGCCAGTGGACGCGCGTAGGGGTTTCGCCCAGCAAGCAGATCCCGAGCTGCAGCTATTGACCAAGTAAGGTCGCCCGCCTGACGTCCAAAAGAGACTTGGTAGAGCCAAGAAATGCTTCCAGCGAGTACCCCAATTACGAGTGCGAGAAGGAGGTGTCGTTTGCTGACCATGAGTATGTTGCCCCACTTTGCACATCAATTCATGTGGTCATTCTAACATTTCTGATATGTCTCGCTGCTTGCGGAAGTCCCCTCCAAAAGTAGTCACTTAGGTGGGCCTTGAACATTCTACTCGTGATTACTCCGATTGACGGGGTGGCCCCGTTATTGCGCACAACGAATAAGGATTATATGGCGCGCAGCCGCCACATAATCACGTACTGGACGCATAACTAAACAGTCTAGTCAACCTGTTTCATCGGCAGTTCTCTTGACTCCCTGTGCTACGATTTCCGCAGGCAGCGTGCGTGAAGCACAGGAGGAAGCGCATGGCTGAGTTGCGTTATCCGTCAGAGACAGACATTCAGTTGTGTCTTGGCGCACAGGAACAGGCTATTTTGGCGGTTGTTCGCGGGTGCTCCTGGTGGACAAAGGCGGATGCCGACAGGGACGACACCGGCAATGTCACCAGGGTGACATTAACCGCACCGCGCGGCATGGAATCAACGCTTCGTAGCATTTTGGACAAAAGTTTCGGGCTCGTCTTTCCGCCCGAGGGCGGTAGCGGGGTTCCGCGTGCGCGAGGTTCAGGTGGCCAATTCGGCAGGCAGCGCGACCGCTAGTTGACGTTGTATGCTACGATGTTCGGCGCTTAGGGGAGGTTAGCATGGGTTGGTGGCACAACTTGTGCATGCCGCTGCACGTACCCATAACTCTCCGGCAGCAACCGGGATGCTTTCATACATCCCGGTTGCTGCTGTTAACTTAGGCTTTACCCCACCCCCGCCGCCGCGTCCGGCGCGGCCTTACGTTTGTTGCCACTAACTCAACGTTGATATGCGGGGTCGCGTCCTTGATGCTGTGGTAGAGGCATGCCACCGCATCGTGCATCATCCGTCCTAGCACCTCGACAGGATAGGAAAGGGAACACTAGAACAATGCAAGGACCAAAACTAGCTCAAAATATGCTTGACGAATAGCTTACACAGTTCGTTTGGACGGGTATCACCCCCTCCGTACCCCGCCGCCACAAAAGCCAGACCAGCATTGAGGAAGTTCTGTCCAACGACTACATCAAGCTTGCTGTGTATTTCGTAATCGGCGAATTCTATCAGCTGCGTAATGTCACACATCAGGAGTCGATCGATCGCGTAGTTGACTCGTTGGAGCTGGACTCCATCGATATTACCATTCGCATACGCCTTGAACGCCTTCCCGACAAGCGTGGGCTTGCGCGTATCGTCCAATCGGTCTAGCAGCAGCATGATGCTTTCACCAACACGTTGGCCGTATGCTTCATCGGCCTCCAATCTGTCAACCATCGCTTGTCGCTCGACTCGTGAGATCTCTGACAACTCCTGCAAGAATTTAGAAAGGTTTTTGAGGAAGTAGTGGTCACGTATCGTAGCGCCTGTTTTGTAGAAACGTGCCAAGCTCCCGAGCACCGGTATATCTTTTAGAAGACCTTCGTCGAAAATTGCGTCAACACCGATCTCTGCAATGTCGCCAACAACTGCGGGGAGTTCTGAATGTCGGATAGTGCGTATCAGCGAAGTCTCGACTTGTTCATTAGCCATCAAAGTTTCCCCTCAAGTTGTCCCACAATAACCGTAACGAATACGAAGACCAAGAATGTCAATGCGATTGAAATTAGAAGCGATATGGCGCGTCGTGAGCGTTCCGATTTAATTAGCGGAAAACCATCAAACCGAACCGAGTAGAAGAAGCCTTGAAAATAAAAGACCACGGCTGCGTAGGATACAGCATACACGAGCCAAAGCAGGACGGTTCCTGCTTCTTCGGCAACAAAGCCAAGGACGGCCAGAACGAGTATCCACCCCATCCACTCAAACCATTTAGGCGTGGCAGCAAGCCAAAAGCGATCAAAGGCTGTCGTCCATTCCGACTCGGTTGTTGTCCGGTGCCCATCAGCTTTCATCTTCGACTCCTTATACAGTCACAGAGATATACGTGGCGGTGCCCCGGGGGTTACAGAGAGAAGGGACACCTCTCTCTGTAACATTTATCCTCTCCTAATCCATGCACACAGCTGTGCTACCCGCTCCACCCCCGCCGCCGCTTGCGCACCATCCTGTGCCGCAGCCGTTTGTAGCGATGTTGTTCTACCGCGACGGCAATTTGTGCAATACTTACACGTTCATGCCACGGCTGCCGGTCCACAACCGCCCGAATAACGGGCAATCGCCACCGTGGCAGAGCTGACAAGATACGATGAACCTCAAGACCGATTTTTAGGGATGCAAACAGCGCGTCCCACAGCTCGTCCTGTTTTTCAGGCGGACGAGCGGCTATGAAGTACCGCATCCGTTCGAATGCGTACCACGTAGAATCGGGCGTCGTGGGACGATAGAAGTAGAGTAGGCGGCTTGCGCAGATGTACTCAGCGGCGTGCAACTTCGACGCCAGGTTTTGCGTATAGGTATCCGTAGCCATGCTACAATCCAGTCGGGGGTAGTAGGTTTTGGCCTACTACCCGCCGGTTAGAGGGTAGGGTGCTGTCGTGGAAAGCCGCGCCCTGCCCTCTGCTAGTCCTTCGGTTGTTCAAAGTAGCGCGATAAACTCTTCAACGGTGAGCCCCGCTTGGCGAATAATCGCCCGCAATGTCCCGCGATCAAGCGCGCGATGATCAGGAACGATCACGGTTCGTGCTGGTGGGGGATCGTCGCGGCGAAGCGCGATATGGCTCCCGCTTTGACGCACCGCCACATAGCCGGCCTTTTCGAGCGTCCGAACGCAGGACCGCCCTGAGATGATAGGAAGCGGCGGCATTAGACCACCAACAAGATCCGATCAAGATGATCGGATGGGATGGGTTCCTGCCGGTCCTTCAAAACTTCAATATACAGTTGGATCGCGTCTTTGATGTTTTCAAGGGCTTCTTCCTGCGTGCGCCCCTGCGAGACACACCCAGGGAGCGACGGCACTTCGACCACAACGTAGCCGTCCTCACCGGGGGTTAATAAGACCTGTCGCATACACCCCTCCTTGGTGTGTAACCTTTTGGTACTGTCGTGCGTAGAGTATCGTGTAGCCATGCTACAATCCTTTTGTTCCATCGCCGGAACAATTCCAGCGATTGAACGGTAAGAGGCATCGGGAGTAGGTTTCCTAGGCTCACACCCGGTGCCTCTGCTAGTCCCCATCCTCGGCTACACCGCGATCACTGGACTCGGGATCACGGACCCGCTTTTTGGGCGTCCGCCTTTTGGTCGTGCCTGTCGCTGTGCCTTGAACTCGTCAAGTTCCGATTTGGTGTACACCCAGTATCTACCTGCGACCAGATGCCCGAAGTTTTCCCTTGTCCTGCGGATCTCATTGAGGCGCGTTGTCGTTACACCAAGATAAGCGGCTGCCTCACTTGCCCCAAATTCCTCGTTTTCTGCCATAGCATCACCCTCACTAATAACTCTTACCGCAAGACAAGTATAGTTTTATCAGTAACCGTTGTCAACAGATAAGAATTATTGGAAATTACCCGACAATTGACCAGATAAACTATTGACTTGTGATAAGGGTTATGATATACTCTTATCAGTCAGCAAGAGTTACTGACACAAAGCAGGACCGGCGCAGAGATCCTACCCTCTACACCGGCCCCTAACCACCGCAAGGAGAAGTCTTGCAATGGCTACCACAATCGTAACCGCCCACTGCCCCGACTGCAACAGCGAGATCCTCACGACCGGCAAGAACGTCCACTACTGTGTCAGCTCCCAAGAGCAGGCCGCTGGTCTACGCGGTGACTACGTAGCGCTATTTGACGGCCGGCTCGTTGCCCTCTGCGCCACCCTAAAGCAGGCCGATGAAGCGCTCAACGATTACGTGTTCGACCTCCTTGACTCGGGTTTACTGGAGGGCTCCATCTTCCAGTACCTCGCCCCGGTCGTCATCCCCGACGCCGCATTCAAGGCCGACGCAATCCGCGACATGGACAAAGCCGCCTAGCATGAACGAGACAGGGGCCGCTTCGGTGGCCCCTGCATGGAGGGCGGCATGGTTGCGATTGACTTCAAGGCGTTGTGTATGCGCTGTGGAAATGTATTTAGTGTCCCACGCCCCGAATCGCCCTTGCGCTTCTGTTCGGTGCGCTGTTGGCGGGCCTACTACGGGCAGCGGCTGCCCCAGGTCTGCGCGTGTTGCGGGCGGACGTTTTGGCGGACGGTTGCGGCCGGCGTCTCAAGCTTTTGCTCGAAAGCGTGTCACCTGCGCTGGTTGGTCGAACAGGTAGCGCCCGGGGACGGCAGTGTTGAGGTAGGGGAGCGCTACTACGGGCCGAACTGGACAGCACAGCGGCGGACGGCACGGCAACGGGACGGCTATCGGTGTCGGCGGTGTGGTGCGAGTGAGGACGATCTCGGGTACGAGCTGCACGTCCACCACCGGGAGCCGTTTCGGAGCTTTGGGTATGTTCCGGGTGTGAACGATCACTACTTGATGGCGAATCGACTGGCGAACTTGATCAGCCTGTGTGCTGAATGTCATCCGAAGGTAGAAGGTAATCAGTAATGGTGTGGCGGTAGGTGCCACACCAGCCTGTTAATGAGGATGGTATGGAAAACAAGCGATTTTACGTGTACGTTTTGGCTCGGCCCGATGGACGGCCTTTTTATGTGGGGAAGGGACAAGGCAACCGTATCTATAAGCATGAGATTCAAGCGCATGGACGTTGTCGCTGCAACAAGTGTAATATCATCCGAAAAATATGGCGCAATGGTGGAGAGGTGCAACGCTATAAGGTGCTGGAAACCAGTGACGAGCGAGAGGCATTCGAATTTGAGCGGGAACTGATTGCACTTTATGGCCGGGAGAACTTGTGTAACCTTACAGATGGTGGCGAGGGGAAATCGGGCTATCGTGAAAGCCCGGAAAGCAAAGCGAAGCGTGTAGCCGCGCTGAAAAACGCATACAGGAACCCCGAGGTTAAGGCCCGTCACAGTGCCATGATCCGCCGTCGATGGTCTGAAAAATCCTATCGTGATCGGGTTGCACTGGCGATAGCGGAAGCACAACGGACGCCGGAGGCCCGAGCGAGCAAAGGGATAATTTCGAAGGCTATGTGGCAACGTTCAGAATACCGCATTCAGCAAAATGCTGCGATGCGGACAGCAGCATCCAAACCTGAATTTCGGGAGAAAATGCGACGCATTACTTTCAAAGTTGCTAACTCACCGGAACATAGAGAACAACGGAGTATTCGGAGTAGGCAAATGTGGAGCGATTTTGATCAACGAAATAAACTGGTTATAGCGATGAAGGCCGCGCAACGCAAGCCTGAACGCCGAGCATATTATAGCGAAACACAAAAAGCTTATGCTGCCACAGAAGAAGGTGCAGAAGCGAAGCGTCGGGCCGCAAGTGTAAGTAAGCGAAAACGAGCTGTGTTGACCCAAGAACAGGCAAATGAGATTAAGGGTTTGTACTCAACTGGCACCTATACCCATGCTTCATTAGCGCGGTTATACGGGGTTGGAGTATCAACGATCGGTCGCGTGCTTTGCGGTGAGTGGGATAACCCCAGAATAGACGGTTGAACGTAGGGTAGGTATAAATCCCTAGTCATCACTGAACACTGGTGCTATAATTCCATCACCGGCCACCGCTTAGTCTAAGCGCTCGCCCCTTATTATCGAGCTGCCGCACGTATGCGCCCGCTCAGGATTGGTAGAAATGCCAGTCTTGGGCGGGTTTTTTGTATTTGCTAGCGCGGACGTTTGGCAACCACCAAACCGATAAATCCGGCAATGATTGGCAGAATGATAAAGGCCAATGGGACGAGCGGACCCAGTGCTCTGAGGATGATATAGCCGCTGAGGAAGCGCAGTAAAAGCCATAAGATGACCAGGCCGATAAGCGTAACGATGAACCAGTAGGCGGCAGAGCGCATAACGCCTCCAAAGGATAGATGATGACTGACGGACCGAATAATACAGGTGATGCCGCAAATCTGGGATCAGCTCAGGCATACCTATCTTTTGTTTATGATAGGCGTCCGGTCCAGCAATTCATTGCGGATGCTAACACGGCTGTCCAGGCACATACCAAGGTTGCTCAGAGCGCACGGCAGGTTGTCAGTGTCAACACGACACAGGTAGTACGTCAAACAGCCGGTCAGGTTGCAGCAATTCAGCGGTCGCAGATTACCGCAGATGCCCGAGTGCAAGTGGCCCGGCTTGCCGGTACTGCGCGGATTACATCCGCCGAACAGCAGCGTATTGCTCGCACACAGGCGGCAGAGCTTGCCGCCGTCGCACGGGTTGAAGCACAACGGATGCGAGGTGTCGCGCAACTGGAAATTGCCGAGCGGCGCATCGCGGCCCAACAAGCACGCGCGTCCAGTGGTGGGGCACCGCCGCGCGCGTTTGCTGGCTTTACACGTGGTGGGATCACTCAAACACTCGGGGCCGTCGGCCTCATTACTTCCGTGGACGCACTAGCCGGCAAAATTGCGGACGTGACTGAGCAGAGCATCGCGCTGGCCAATAGCGCGGAGGGGATCGGGGAAGCGTTCCAAGAAGAAACAGCCAAGGCTGGCATTGGCGCTGATGAATTGCTCGAAAAGCTCCGACAAGCGACCCGTGGCACGGTCAGCGATCTTACACTCCAACGCAATGCCGTGCGAGCCTTGATGGGTGGCCTCACGAATAATGCTGACGAGCTAGCGACGATCTTCGAGATTGCTCGTGTTCGTGCTCGCAAGTTGGGCATTGATACCGCTGAGGCCGTGTCCAGGATCACGGGCGGACTGCAGCGCCGGGAAACAGAGCTCTTAGATGAAATCGGCCTGACCCTTGATGCGCGGGATGCCTACGACACCTATTCCGCCTCGATTGGAATGAGTGTTGACGCGCTCACGGAGCAAGAAAAGACCCAAGCCCTCGTCAACAACTTGATTCAGAATAACAAGCAGCTTTTGAACGAGGCCGGCGACGCGGCGCTCTCGAATGCGGAAAAACAAGAGGCGGCACAAGCCCGCATTGCAAATGCACAGGCACGCTATGGACGAGTAGCAGCGCCTGTGCGGGCGGGCGTGCTGGAGAACGTAGCGGGGTTTGCCGAACTGTTGACGGGAACATTCACGCAAAACCAAGAACGAAGCCATACCCAACTTGTTCAAGCGGCTGAGGATTACCAGGCGTATATCGCGGCGGTACAGGAAGCCAACGAGGCATTGGGCCTCGATAACCCGATTTCCCAATACCTCTTTGGCATCCGCGAGATGAACGCAGAGACGTTTGCATTGGCGCAGACATTCATCGAGATGGGGCTGAGTGCCGAAGAGGCATTTGAGCGTGCCCAGCGTGTGGGTGATCTTCCAGAGGTGCTGCGTAATCAAATCGGTCCCCTCGGTCGCCTGTTGACGGATATGGGACCGCAATTGGTTGAGCTCGCGGGGCAAAGTGACGCCGCCAATCAGCGTATTCGCGCGTTGATTGATACGTTTCTTGCCGGCGGTGACGAGGAAGCCTTCCGATTAGCTATTGCCTTGGAAGAACAAGCGCAGCAGCACAATGCCAACGCAGCTGCCGCTCGGGCGAATGCACGGGCCGTCAATCAATTAGACCAAACGCAAACCAAGGCGACAACGAGTAGCGACGATCTCAAAAAGAAGCAGGAAGAGCTGGCGGATGCCGTTATTCGGGCCGGTGACGAGATTGCCGACGCCCAGAGGCGCCGCACGGAGGCGCTGGATGACGCACTGGACAACTATACCGACCGGGTTGACGAGCTCAATGATCGCAGCGCGGAGATTGCGGCTGATACGCAGGATCAGATCAACGAGGCGGTCGCGGACGCCATTGAGGAGCGCGCGGAGCTGGTCAGCGACGGGGCAGAGCGCATCGCTGACATCGAAGCAGATCTGGTCGAGCGGATTATCGACATCAATGCCGACGTGGGCGAGCGCATCGCTGACATTCAAGCCGACCTGGGCGAGCGCATCGCTGACATTCAAGCCGACCTGGGCGAGCGCATCGCCGACATTACCCGCGACTACCATGACGAGGTGGCCGATGAAGAGGCGCGCTTTCAGCGTGAGCAGCAACAGGCCCGCGAGCGGGCCAATACGGATGCGCTGCGCGGCGAAGCGAACTTCATCGAGCAATTGTTTGATCTGACCCGTGGCCGGCGTGGTGGGAGACAGAACCGTGCGGCAGCGCGTGAGCAACTGGAAGCCGCCAAGCGCGAGGCGGCGGAGCTTGCGAAGATCGATCCCGAGGCTGCGGCGCGGCTGCTCGCAGCACGCGAGCGGCAGATCCTGGAAGGGCTGGAACGCCGACGCGAGGAGGCACAGCATCGCCGTGATAGTGCCCGTGGCCAGCCAGGGTTTAGCCGGGCGGATGCGGATGAAGAGGCCCGTGAGGAAAGCGCCGCGATAGCGACCGCAAACCAGGCGGAAATCGACCAAATCCGGCGCGAGGCGGAGCAGCGCCAGCAGGCACGCGATGAAGAAACACGCAGCCGCGCGCAGGATTTCGATGAGCGAATCGAGCAGGCACGGGATGCGGCGGCCGAACAACTCCAGGAAGCCCGGGATGCGGCGGCCGAGCAGACGCAGGAGGCACGGGATGCGGCGGCCGAACAACTCCAGGAAGCCCGCGCGGCAGCAGGTCAGCAGATCGCCGACATCCGCGCACAGACCGCCGAACGCCTGGCCGAATTTGACGAGGAGCACGCGCAGCGCCTCGCGCAGATCCGGGAACATGGGCGCGAGCAGCAGGCCGAGATTGCGGATCAGCTTGCCGACGAGGAGAAGCAATACCGCAACTCACGCGCTGAGATTGAGGCGGAGTACAGCGCCTCGCTCACCCGTATCCGTGACGAATTGAATGAACGCTCCAATGAAATCTTCTTCCCTGGAGGCACCGAGGTCAAGAACCTGATGGAAGCCTACAAGCGCCTCGGTGATGCCTTCGGGATTGCTTTCTCAGACGCGGTGAGTGGCGCTGTGGCGAATGCTGGACCGATTCCCGTCCCACAGGTGCAAGCCCCCGCCAATAGCCCCATCCGCGGCTCAGGGACCAGCCCAACCGCCGGCCGTACCTATGGGCGCGGGAGCCGCGTGGAAGCCAACAGTGATGCGGTGCTGAGTGATCAGGCGATCGATCAGATCGCGGTCGGCGGGCGGCAGACGGGCAGCTTCGGCGGTCTGCGTGGCGATAAGCTGCATCAGGGCGTGGACATCGCCACGCCCCTGAATAGTCCGGTCAGTAGCCCGATAGACGGCACCGTAACAGGGATTGGATCGACGCGCGAGGGCGGGAATTATGTGATCGTCACCGGCAGCCGGGGTGAGCAGTGGTACTTCGGGCATCTCAACGCCGCAACAGTGGAGCGTGGCGCGAAAGTGCGGCGCGGACAGGTGATTGCGCGCTCGGGCAACACGGGGACGGCGATTACAGGGCCGCATGTGCATGTCCAGCTGCGGCAGCCGACCGGCGGCGTGGTCGACCCCACAGCCAGCCTTGAGGCCATCACCACGAGTGCGGCCCCGGCCCCGCGCACGCAGAGTGCCGGCGTTGGGGCGCGGCCCGTCAGCCAGCGGTCAGCAGTCCCCGGCGGCGCTCAGATCCAGCCGGGCGAGCCGCTGAGCAGCGCTTATTTGGCCAGCGCTCAACTCGCGACGCTCCCGCCGCCAACCACCACGACCACGAGCAGCACCCAGCTCACCGTCGATATGCGCGGCTCCTCCTTCGGGGCGGGTGTCGACCCGCGCATGATCGAAGAGGCAGCGCGACGGGGCGCGCAGACGGTGCTCAGCGAGTACGAGCAGGCGGAGCGGCGACAAATCGAGCAGGTCCGCACCGGTGGCCCGCGGAGGGCGGTGTAATGCCAAGCTATCCCGATCCGAACTTTACCTATGGAAATGCTCAATTTAGATTAATTGTGCCTTCCATTTCACAACGCGCGCCGCAACCGATGAAGCAGCAGCGTGGCGATTGGGTACCCATTCCCTACGGCGGCAACCTGTATGTCAAGGATGGTGCCTACGGTATCACCCAGTGGCCGCCGCAGGGCGGCATCGAGGTCCAGAGCACGGCAAGCTACAACGCGATGGTGTCCGCGTACAACGCTGAGACATTTCTGCCACTACTGACCCCGTGGGGCACGTTCACCGCCATCCTACGCGCCTTTGACGTGGTGTACTACCCCGACGAGGGCGTCTACCGCGGCGGCGTGACATGGGAGTGGTCGTAGTCATGGCGCAGATCAATACCGTCATCGCGCGCACCGGGAGAGATGCGCTCACCACCTACGGCGTACGGGTGGATGATGTCATCCAGACCGGGCAGTTCGGCCCCGACTGGTCCGTCTCCCACTCGGAAGTGCAGTCGTTCGCCTCGGGCACGCTGCCGGTGCTCCGGCCGTTCGGGCTCAGTGATACGCGGCACACCTGCGCGCTGTATCAGGGCTGGCAGGGGAGCCAGGATCTGCTGATGTTCGGCGAGGTGGTGCAGACGGCGCAAGGCTACTGGACGCCCCAGGATGTGTTCAGCGTGGGCGGGTATCTCAGGCGCACCAACGAGGCGCTGGGCGAGTGGATCGCCTTCTACAACACCGCCGGCGACGCTGTCGATTTGCTCGACCAGATTCCCGACGGCTACCAGGTCGTGCCGATCACCACTGATGCCGATATTATCATCTTCATCCTGGAAAAATACGGCATCAAGCCGGGCAACCCCGACACCCCGAATATCAATCACTCGATTGAAGCGAGCCCGTGGGCACCGGCCACGCTGGTACCCATCTTCTGGGATGCCGACACGCCCGGCTGGAGCATCATCCAGAAGCTCGACAGCGCCGTGCCCTGGCGTACCTTCGACGGACGCACCGGCGCGGTCTACCGCCGGCAGGTCTACGGCACCGTGCCGGCAGGCGTGCGCCATACCTTCGTGCAAGGCGTCGACATTCTCGACCTGCAGATTAGCAAAGAGTACGAGCCCTTCAACCAGGTCATCGTCGAGGGTGCAACCAACGAAACCACCGGCGAGGTGGTCACCGGCATTTCGCCGGCGGGTGTGCCGGCCCCGAGCCCCTATATCCAGACCCCGCCGGGCGTGCGCACGTACAGCCTGCGTAACGACTGGATCGAGACACAGACGGACGCCGAGCTGCTCGCCGACCTATGGTTGGCGATTGTCCAGGAGCCGACGAAAGAGGTGACGCTGACAACCTTCGCCTGCGCGGACTTCGATGTCGGGGATGGCCTGGGCGTCGTCTCCGACCGTTTCACGAGCAACGCCTTTGTGACCGGACACACCGTGCAGGGCGGGCCGGTGCCAACCAGTACCTTCACGCTGCGCGGCTCGGTCATCGCGACCCCACGGCAGAACCAGCCGCCCGTCCCCCAGTTCACCGTCTCCCTGCTGCGCGAGACCATGATCGTTGACGGCAGCGCGAAGGAGGTCACGCTGATCACGGTGGACGCCTCGGCCTCGACCGACAGCGACGGGACGATCGCGACCTACAGCATCACCATTGCCGGCGCGACCTACGCCCGCCCGCGTGCAACACATGTCTATGTCGGGCTGCCACCGGTCACGGTTACGGTCACGGTCACCGATGACCAGGGCGCCGTCGGCACCTTGTCCCAGTCGGTGAGCTGGACCGACGCCACGTTGGTGATCGAGCCGATTGTGCTGGCGGAGAAGACGACGGTCGAGGGCTCAACAGACGGCGAGCGCACCTGGCAGAGCTACGGCATTCCGGTCGTTGCTGTGGCGCCGATTGCGATCACCGGCTTCGTGTTAGCTGGCACCGCCGACGGTACGCTCTACCGCTCGACCGACCAGCTGGCAACGGAACCCGTCCACGTGGCCAACTTCCCGGCGGCGATTACCTGCATCTGGATCAACGAACAGATCTCACGACGGTCGCTCGTGGGCTTGCAGGACGGCAGCGTCTGGCTCTCGATCGACGGCGGGACGACGTGGACCGGACAAAGCACCTTCGGCACGCCGATCAATGACCTGTCGGAGAGCCCGTACGCCGCGTCCCAGGCAACCGTCAGTACCGGCGACAGCGTGTACACGACGTTCGATTTGCGGACGTGGACGCCGCTTATTACGCGCACCGGACACACGGCGCTCAGACACGCGGCCGGGCACGACGCACTTTACGGCGGTTTCGAGGACGGCGTAATCATGCGTTACAGCAACGACTCCGACGCCAGCACCGGCGATCGGGACGATGCCGAAACAAGCAGCGAGGTCTAAGGTGCCATATCATATGTACGGCTGGTATCGTTGGCGCGGAAAAGATCTTGTCAATGTAGGTATTGCCCACGCAAACATCGCCTACGATAGATCCGACGTGCAGAGCGGACTCGGCGGACTCGACAGGCTGATCAACTATTGTAAGAATAATCAGCGCGCCATATCCTTTCGTCTGCGCGCCATCCCGTGGTATACCGGGATCGTTCCTCCCTCCAACGTAATACACCTCTATGTGGCAGGTTCTCACGACGGCGGTACGTTGTATCTCCCGCGTTATGAGCTCGAAGAGTGGTGGGTTCATTACACCAATATACTGAAAACCACCCGAGACAGGATCGTCGCTTCCGGTCTCGAGCTCGCCTTCTTCGATATCGATGGGTTAGGGCGAGGCGGCGAGGCTCACTTTCATAACGTGATTCGTCCGCCTGGTTACATAATGCCCACTCGTGCTCACCGCAAACGAGCAAGCGAGCTCGCCGCAAGCATGTTTGGTCCGGCCAAGCTGGTTGTACCGACCGATAACGCAGAGCAGGTTCTCGACGCCTTCGCACTACATCCCGATCTTGGTTGGCGGCGCGATAGTCTCGGACGGGCGCATTTCAAAGATGGCTGCGTGAAGAAAGGCATTTGGGAGCC